>PLAI01000370.1 GCA_003134075.1 Methylocystaceae bacterium
AGAACCGTGCCGCAGTACAAAAAACAAGAACATCAGACCGAATTCGCCGAGCAAGCCGATGGAGCCCTGGCTTGTGACCCAGTTAAGCCCCCCCTGGTCCAACGACTATTCCGAACACAAATTCGAGGACGACCACGGGCGTTTGCATAAGCGGTGGCAATCGCGCGAGCAGTGGCGCGAGAACGGCGACCAAGCCAACGACAAAAAGGGTATGAATTTCATCCATGATTGAGGGCAGCGCAAGGTCTGTCATTTTTTGTACGGTAACTTGGACGGATCATGAACATCCGTTTGGTCACGCGGCCTCTTCGATGATGTTCAAGGGGCGGAAGTCGTCGCCGGACATGGCGGCCTGGGTCCAGAGGTAATCGCCGGTTAAGCCGATGTGGTTCCAGCCGAGGGGCGCCACGTGCCGCAATAAATTATCTGGAACGGCTTTGCCGATCGAGTGCAAATGCTGAACTGCGCGCCCGAGATACACGGTGTTCCAATAGACGACAGCCGCAGTGACGAGATTAAGCCCAGAAGCGCGGTAACTCTGGTTTTCGAACGTGCGATCGACGATCCGGCCTTGTTTATGGAGGAACACGGCCTGGGCGAGCGCGTGGCGTGATTCGCCTTTGTTCAGGCCGGCATGACATCGTCGGCGCAGTTCGGGGCTCTCCAGCCAGTCGAGCATGAACAATGTGCGCTCAAGCCGACCCAGTTCAGAAAGCGCGAAGTCGAGCCGGTTCTGTCTGGGAAACGCAGCAAGCTTTTTCAAGATGTCGGACGGAGCCACGACGCCGGCTTTGATCGACGCGGCGAGCCGGATGATTTCATCCCAATGTTCGCGAACGACGTCGATGCGGATCTGGCGGCTGAACAGAGTTTCGATCCCTTTGTAAGCGGAGACTTTCTCAATAGCGCCGAGACGATAATCCTGGAAGTCTCGCAGACGCGGCACGAAGCGGAATCCAAGGAGATAGCACAAGGCGAAGACATGATCGCTCGCGCCGCCGGTATCGGTGTAATGTTCCTTGACGATCAGGGTGGCTCCATGGTGCAGAAGCCCGTCGAGGACATGGGGCGCCTCACCCATGGTGGCCGAAATGACCTTGGCGTGAAACGGCCCATACTGATCGGAGATATGCGTATAGAAGAGCATCCCCGGGTCGATGCCGTATTTTGCGTTGATCTCGCCGGAGCCATGGCCTCGCCGTCCGGCCCGGAAGAATTGGCCATCCGACGATGATGTTTCGCCGGCGCCCCAGATCGCCGCCATGGGCTCGACGTGGTGGGCGTCGATAATCGCCGCCAGCGCCGCCTTGTAAGTCTCTTCGCGCAAATACCAAGTATGCACCCATGCGAGCTGCGCCTTGGTCACGCCCTGTGATGCATTGGCCATTCGCTCCAGCCCGAGATTACTGCCGTCGGCGAGAATGGCGGCGAGCAGCGCGGTCTCGTTCTCGACGGGCTTACCGGAACGCAGATCGGTAAAGGCTTGTGCAAAGCCCGTGCGGCGCGCCACTTCATTCAGAAGCTCGGTGATGCGAACGCGCGGCATCACCCGGTCAAGGTCTCTATCGAGACGATCCGCTTCGGGGGGCGTGATCGCCTGCGTTGGGGAGACGTGAAGAATTCCTTTTTGCAGCACGACCCCTTGAAGGCGATCATGGCGCAAGGCGTTGGCGAAACGATGCAGCCGCCAATCGAGGAGGCGGCTTCGTTCTTGCAAATAGTCATCGCACCCCATTGGCGCGGCCAGCGCCTTGGCTTGTTCGGGCACGTCGGTTTTCGCCAGCAGATAGCGGTCGAATTGCTGGTAGTTTCTGGTTCCATCGATCCAGATGTCGCCGGAAGCCAGGCGTCGGCACAAGACGGCGAGCGTCGCGATTTCATATTGGCGGCGATCGACCTTGCCCTCTTTGACAATGAGGCGTTGCCAGGCTTTCGGCAGAAACGACGTTGGCGGCCTTTCGGGCATCGCCCTGCGCGGTTCCGCATTCAGCCGCTTCAACAGCTCGATCGCGGCGAGCAACGCGTGCTTGTTGGAGGAAGCCCGAAACGTGAAACTCTCAAGGAATGTCGGCGCAAACCGGCGAACGGTCATATACCGGTCGCATGCCTTGATGAGCGGATCTTCGTCGGCCCTCTTTCCGAGTTCGGCGGCGGCTGGCCTGGCGGCAAGCAGACGTTTCCAGCCAATTTCTTTGTCGAGCGCCTCGAATGGATCGCTTTTGGCGGCGCGCGCTTCGCTCAACACGTCGATCGTCGACGAGAGCATGCGCATCAAATCGGCAACCTCTTTCGCCGTCGCTTGATAGCGGCGCTCAATACGCTTGCGCGCCTTGGTGAAGATGCCAAGAATCAGCCGGATGAACATACCGACGGCGGCGTCCGACAGACGCGTTTCGAGATCGAGCAACTGGGCTACGAGAGTGGCGCGTCGCCGGCGTGGCCCATATTCGTCGAGAAGGAATGCTGGCGCTGCGGCACCTTCGCGCGCCAACTGGCGAAACCGCCATTCGGACACCCGTTCAGTTGCCTTGGGATTGAGCCCAATGGCGCGCAGATACGACAAGCGGTCGAGAATCGTCATGAGATTCGACGCGGACGGAGCTTCCGCCCAATCGCGAAGCCAGGCTATCCGGCTTCGTTTCAAGGCAGGATCATTGACGAGGAGTTCGTCGACACGGGCGGCCTTTGCCGCGCTGAGCCCAACGATCATGGCTTCGGAGGCGAGGCGCCGTGCGCGAGCACGGGCCGCCAAACCAATCCGTTCGATGCTTGCAGGGGCCGGCAAAACGATCCGGTGGTTACGCAAGCGCTGGAGCAATGCGCTGACGATCGTGGACCCCTTGTCCGTCGTCATCGCCTCGTTGGTGGCGCAGACAAGCAGATCACGCCGATCAGCGCTCGTGCATACCCGAAGTCCGAGGCGTTCCGCAGCCTCGCCAAAATGCTCTCGGCGGGTCGTGTCGCGGCGCGCATAGTCCAGGAAAACCGGCCAGGGCGCGCCAATCTGCTGAGCAAGAAATTGCACCAGCGCAAGAGGCGTTTCGTCTTCGAGACGCAGCCCAATGCCGGGGTATCTGAGCAGGCTGATCTGCACGGCCATGCCGAGTTGATTGCGGGCGCCGCGCTTCGACAAAATGAAATCCCGGTCGGCTTCGCCGAGAGAATAAAGCCGGATCAAGGAGCCATTGTCGTCAGGCGCTCCGAACAGCCGCTTGCGATCGGCGTCATTCAGGAGGCCCCGTCGCGCCATTGCATCCTCTGATTGTTTGTCCGGCAATCGATCCTTTGCCGGCCGATCGGCCGTGTGTCCGGAAACATGTCTTGACAACGGCAAGCCGGACAAGATGATTGTCGGACGGAAAAACGGACGAGTCCGGGAAAATCGCAATGGTCCAGATCGGTTATGCACGAGTTTCGACGCTCGAGCAGGAGATGGCGCTCCAACTCGACGCCCTGCGCGCCGCCGGTTGCGACCGCATTTTCGAGGACCGTGCATCGGGCGCGAAGACAGACCGCCCGGGATTGGCGCAAGCTATCGCTTTCGTGCGGGACGGCGATGTTCTCGTCACCTGGAAGCTCGATCGCCTTGCGCGTTCGCTCCCGCATCTGATCGAGACCGTAAACCAATTGGAAAAAAGCGGCGCCGGCCTGCGATCCCTGACCGAGTCGATCGACACGACGACGCCCGGCGGCCGACTCGTATTCCACGTGTTTGGCGCCCTCGCCCAGTTCGAACGAGACCTCATTCGCGAACGCACACGCGCCGGACTTTCCGCTGCGGCCGCTCGTGGCCGGCGCGGCGGGCGAAAACCCGTCGTCACCGCCGATAAGCTGAAGCGTGCCAAAGCCCTCATTGCAAAAGGGTTGACCGTGCGCGAGGCGGCGTCACGGGTGAAGATTGGAAAGACCGCGCTCTACGACGCGCTCACCTCAAAAACGGCTGTCCCGAAGGAAGATAAAGCCAATGTTCATGATACGTCCAATGTAGCGTACAAAAAATAACGGGCCTTGCGCTGTCCTCTGATTTTACTCTTCAGTGGGTCGCCGCGCGCTCAATCCTAAAGCGGCCAGATCCGCTCATATTATTCGAGCCTTCTACCACCCACGCTCATTACCGATCATCTTGTTTTGGTCGACTTTGCATTTATCGACATATTTTGGCAAATCACTGGCGGCTACTGAGCGGCGCCGATCCAATCGGATCGCTGATACCCTGTTGGTCGGCAATCGCTCTGCACACTTCTGGACGACAACGCGGTCAAACCAGTTCGTCAGTTTCACCGAGCACCCGAGACACGAACTGGAACGACCAAGCGCAAACCTTTTACATTGCGCTCCCGAGATTGCGACTGGATGACTGCAGAGCTGGGCACCACGTCCCAAGAAGCTGGGGCTTTCATTCACGGTAGTTCTTGTTAATAGCCCGGCCAGTCGTAGTGGCTGTGTAGCTGTCGCTCGTAGGAACGATCAACCATTGCGACGGAATCCCAAGGTGGACTTGCCTTGACCTGCGCGCGAGTAGTGTTCAGCTCAACATGGCGACCCGCCCAGTCGATCTCCCGCACCGCATAAGGCGAGATCAGAACATGCTCTCCAGCCCACCAGTTCCTGGTGTCGACGCCAAAGTAACGAATGTCCCAATTGGCGTGATCGAAGACGAAATTCTCGACATGGCCGATCTCGCCATCGGTGGCGTGGACATGATAGCCCGTAACCTCGCTGGTGCTCCGTAGATGCGCATCCGCCTCCTCCGGATTAGCTGCGGCGGCTGCCTCCTCTGGCGGGACGCCACCAACCAATGGGGGCGACGAAAAGGGCGTAGCGATAGCGCCCACACCGAAATAGCTGCTGCCCCAAGCGGGATCCCAGCCGTAATAATCATATAGATGGGCTTCCATCTGACGCGATACTGGCTGGTGCGCGAGAAAATCCGGGCTTCCTTCGACTTCCGCTTTCGTCAACTTCACGGCGATCGATTTTCGCAGGGGCTCCGGCGCCGCAAGCGCCGACGGATGGAGCAGAATTTTCCGCCGCGGCAGCCAGCTCCCCGCATCGAGGACCAGCCACCTGATCTTCCAACTCTGATCGTCAAACAGGAAGTCGCGGACGACGCCGATTTTGCCGTCGCTCGCCTCTACGGTGTATCCCTTGAGCGTTGATTCAACGAACAGCATAGCGGATCCTTCCTCGATCATTCTCTGTTATTTATTTGGGGGCGCGTCCGCCCTCGTCCAGGCCTTATAAATTTAGAGAGGGGGCTACTCCTCTGTGGTTTTGCTCACCACGCGGAGAGCCCGGCCTTTGCGTCTTTCCGCGTTCCCTTGTTGCTCGCTTCGAGCGGCAGCGACCTCGCGCATTTTCGGAAAATTTCCCCTGCGTTTTGACTCTCGAACATGGACACCATGAGGCTTTCCAGCCTGATCTGGCTATATTTCTCAAGTTGTGAGCTGCTTGCGGATTTCCAGCAGTTCTTGATGGCGCTCGTCGGTGGTCTTTGGATAGCTCATCTCAAGACCTTCCAGTGTGTCAAGGATGATTTGAGATACGATCAACCGCGCGTTCTCTTTGTCGTCGGCGGGAACGACATACCAGGGCGCCTCCCGGGTGCTTGTCGTACTGAGGCATTCCTCATACGCCTTCATATAGTGCTTCCAGAACTTCCGCTCCGCGATGTCCGCAAGGCTGAACTTCCAGTTCTTTTCCGGCTCGTCAATACGAGCCAGGAAACGCTTGCGTTGCTCTTCCTTCGAGAGGTGGAGGTAGAACTTCACGATGCGGGTTCCGTTGACATGGAGATGTTTCTCCAAATTCACGATCGAATGATACCGATCGCGCCAGATCGCCTTTTCGCCGTGCGGCGCATCAGGGATGCCTTCGCTGCGAAGAATCTCGGGATGCACTCGAACGATCAGCACTTCCTCATAATAGGATCGATTGAAGATGCCGATCCGCCCGCGTTCCGGCAAATCGCGGGTGGTGCGCCAAAGAAAGTCGTGTTGCAGTTCGGCGGGACTTGGATGTTTGAAACTGAAGACTTGGCAGCCTTGCGGATTGACGCCGGACATCACGTGCCTGATGGCGCCATCTTTTCCGGCCGCATCCATCGCCTGAAAGATCAACAGGACGGCGTAGCGGTTGGATGCGTAATGAAGTTGTTGCAGCGAACTCAGTTGCGCAACGTGCTCTTCCAGAAGCTTTTGATATTGGTCCTTAGACTTATAGACCGGCTCCACTATCGTGGGCCACTTCCCAAGATCGACATCGTCACCTTCCTTTACGCGGAAGTCCTTTGAGCTGATTTTCATTTTCATCCTTTCGGCGATGCTGGGCGCTTGGTTGGCGTCAATTCATTGAGGGTCCATCTTTTTAAATCCGCCGGTATACGTGGGCCAGCCCCGAGCCCCTCGCGGCCTTGCCGCCTCAATGGCTCATTGGGTTACTCGGTCGCCGTTTTCGCTGATGATCAACTCATCACCTGGCTTCAGGTCGCCTTTGACAATTTCCGTGTAAGCGCCGTCATCGAGACCGAGTTGAACCGGGACCGCTGTCGGCCTTCCCTCGCGCAGGATCCAGACCCGCGGCCAGCCATCGAGCGGCGTCCCAGCGCCGGAGCTGCTGCTCGGAGCCGCGTGGCCAGCAGGCGAATAGCGCAGCGCTTGATCCGGCGCACGAAGGACATCGTCGCGTCTGTCGACCACGATTTTGATCGTGGCCGTCATGCCAGGCTTGAGCAATAGTTCAGGATTGGGCGCGGAGATGACGACATCATAAGTCGGGGCGTGCTCAAGCGTTCGCGACGATCGGCCAAGTTGCGTTATCGCCCCCGCGAAGAGGTGGTTAGGGATTGCCTCGACTGTGAACGAGGCCTTGTCGCCGAGATTGATCGCCCTCACGTCATTCTCGCTGACGTTGCCGTTGACCTGCATGGCGGTGAGATCTTCCGCGACGACGAAAAGCGGCGTCTCTTTGCCCGCGACGATCACCTGAGCCATTTCCACATTGCGCGAGACCACTGTTCCGTCAATCGGTGAACTGATATCGGTATATTCGAGGTTGGTTTGGGCGGCATGAAGGGCCGCCTGGAGTTGCGCGACGCTCGCCTCTTCGATCTTCGTCCGCGTTTGCGTTTGCTCATAGGCCTTGCGCAACTTGTCGAGCGTTTTTTGGGAAATGACTCGACGTCCTTCCCGGGCTTCATAGTGCTCGAAGGTTGCTTTAGAGCGAGCGAGATCGGCATTATCCTTTTGGAGGCGAGCCTCGGCCGCCGCCAGATCGGCGTTGTCCTGATCCACCAAAGTTTGATAAGGGCGCGGGTCGATTTTCGCGCACAACTGGCCCGCTTTCACTTTAGTGTCTGTGGCGCAATAGAGCGCCTGGATCACGCCAGACACCCGAGCGTCGATNNGAAGTAGTCGCCGTGGGAACGACGACTCCGCTTGCGGCCACAGCGCGGACGATTGAGCCGCGTTCGATCTTCTGACTCACGTAGTGAACGGCGGTGGTTCGATGCGTTGACCAATAGAGCCAGCCACCCCCACCGCCGAAAGCCAGAACGGCGAGGGCGACGGCGGCGGCTGGTATTCGCCAATGGGTAGAGAGCCAACCTGCAGTCGCCTGCTCAGCTATCGCAGGTGCGCTAACGGCGCGGGTCTTCACAGGACCAATCTTGACTGGATCGAAAATCCGATAAGCGAGCAGTTTCACCCGATCGTTCACGAGAAACCACGCCAAAGCATAGCCCCATACGAATAGCGCCCAACCCCAGCCAAGAGGGGTCATGAACAGTCCATACACGGCGATCAATGTCGCTGCCGCTTGCGTGCCGAAAACGGCGATCAGCAAAATCCGGGCGGGACGTATAGACCAGAAGGGGCCGCGTGTGCGGGTTAGGAAAATCGTCAAATGTCCCGCGACTGAGAGCTTCAGATACATGAATGTTTGGATCACCGCGCGGTCGAGATGAAATACGCGTTCACCGAGATAAAACAGACCAAACGCGGCCGCGACGCCAATGACGCCCAGCACCGTGGAGATCCCCAGCACAAGCCGCATGTTCCACGCTTCTGGCTTGTCCTTATAGTGAACGTTGTCATAGGCGATCGACAGGATGGCTCCGTCATTGAGTAACGCCAGCATCACGATCATCACCGCCGTCAAAGGATAAAAATTAAAGACCAGGATCGCGAGCGTCATGAACAGCAGCACACGCAGCGTCTCGGCGATACGGTAGATCGCGTAGCTGTTCATCCGCTGGAAAATCTTCCGGCTCTCCTTGATCGCGTCGATGATCACCGACAGGCCGGGAGTCATCAGCACGATCGCCGCCGCCGCGCGCGCCGCGTC
>PLAI01000233.1 GCA_003134075.1 Methylocystaceae bacterium
TTTTTTGGATCGCCGGCGTCGGGCTGGTGTTTTTCGCGCCGACCTTCGCGCCAAGCCTGACGGCGCGCCGGCTGGACTATCTCGCGACTTTTTGGCTCGAAACGGAGGTCGCGCGCCGCGGCCCGAGCCACGCGCATATTGTCCCGCCCGAGGGCTCGCTGATCGCGCGCGCCGTCGCCGCCGCGGTCGCCGCGGGCTTTCTGGCGCTGTGCGCGCATGATGTCGCTCATCGTCTGCGCGAGGCGCTTTGGGAATTTGGCTTGCTCGCGGACGACGACGAAGAATTTTCGCGGACGGCGCGATCCCGCGACCGCGCGCGCTTCACGGCGGGACAAGGGAGTTCGGGCGACTCCATGGGCTCCTCCGACGCCGAGGACGCCGACGCCAGGGGTTTCGGCCACCGCGATCCCGCCGAACTCGCCACGATGATGAGCAATCCCGAGGCGCGGGCCTGCGCCACTTTGGGCGTGCGGCTCGGCGCGAGCAAGGCCGAGATCCTGTGCGCCTATCGAACGAAAATGAAGCGCGCCCATCCCGATCACGGCGGCTCGGTCGCCCGCGCCGCCGCGCTCAATCAGGCGCGTGACCTGCTGTTGCCGCACGGATGAATTTGGCGGAACCGAACCCTTCCGGATAAATTGATCTCGCAATAAGCCTCGGCCCGCTTATATTCCGCGGATAGCGCGATCCGCCCCGGCCTGAAGGGCTCGCGGGCGAAGCGCGGTCTCTTTCGGAGCAGTCGATGACGCCCCTAGCCATGATGATCTGCGCCGCCATTGTTGTATCCACGGCGCTCGGCGTTTACCTGCGGTTGCGCCAAATGGCCACCGTCACGTGTAACCGCCACGCCACGCCGCGAGACTTCGCCAAGGAGGTGACGCTCGAGGAACACCGCCGGGCCGCCGACTACACGCTCGCGAGGACGCGATTTTCGATTTTCGAAACGGTCTACGACGGAATTCTGTCGCTGCTTTGGCTGCTTTTCTGGCTGGCGCCTTTGTGCAATATAATCGCCCAGGTGACGGCGCCCGGCCTAAACCGAAGCGTCGCCCTGTTCGTGGCCTTCGTGGCGCTCGCCGAATTACTGGCGATGCCATTGTCGCTCGCCGACACTTTTTGGCTGGAGGCGCGTTTTGGCTTCAACCGCCAGAGCCTCCCCAGCTTCCTGGCCGACTGGCTCAAGGCCGGAGCCTTGCAACTGGCCATCGGCGCGCCGCTGCTTTACGCGATGTTCGCGCTGCTCCGGGCGGCGCCCGACTATTGGTGGCTATGCGCCTTCGTCGGCTTCATGGCCTTTATCGTCGCGATGATGGCGGTCTATCCGACCTTCATCGCGCCATTGTTCAATAAATTCTCGCCGCTCCCCGAGGACGACTTGCGGCAGCGGCTGGAGGCCTTGTTGCAAAAATGCGGGTTCGAATCTCGCGGGCTCTATGTGATGGACGCTTCGACCCGATCCGCGCGCGGCAACGCCTATTTCACCGGCTTCGGCAAGGCCAAGCGTATCGTATTGTTCGACACGCTGCTCGCCAAGCATACGCCGGAGGAGATCGAATCGATTCTCGCTCATGAACTGGGCCATTTCAAATTCGGGCACATTCGCCAGATGCTGGCGATGGCGGCGGCCCTCGCTTTCGTCGGCTTCGCCGCGCTGCATTGGGCGCTGGGGCCGCAAGGGTTGTCGGTCGTCTTTTCGCTGCCGGCCGACCCCGGTCTGGCGTTGATTATCGCGGTGCTCGCCAAGGACCCGCTGATGCATATTCTTTCGCCGCTGATCGCGTGGCGCTCGCGCCGCGCCGAGTTCGAGGCCGACGATTTCGCCAAAAGGATGGTGGGCAAGGAGCCGATGATCGCGGCGCTGACGCGGCTTACCCGCGACAATCTGGCGACGCTGACGCCCGACCGGCTTTACGCGCTGTTCTACTATTCGCATCCGCCCGTTCCGGTCCGGGTTGCGCATCTGCGCGGCGAAGCGTAGGGCTTCGCGCGCGCCGACGCGCGATTTTACGCGCTCTGTTTCGTTTTCGTTCCCCACGAGCCGCCTCATGTCCGATATACGCGGCGACGCCTTTTTGGGCGTCGAATGCTCCTTGCTAGGCCGGCGTTGGCAAGCGCGCCTCGACGCCGCCGGAGAGGCCCGGGCGGCGGCGATCGCGCAGGCGAACGGGCTCGACGACATTCTCGCCCGAGTGCTAGCGGGCAGGGGGGTCGGCGCTTCCGACGCGCCAGCCTATCTCAATCCGACGCTACGCGAATTAATGCCGGAACCGCTGACGCTGCGCGACATGGACCGCGCCGTGGATCGTTTCGCCGAGGCGATCGAGGCCGGCGAACAAATCGCGATTTTCGGGGATTACGACGTGGACGGCGCCTGCTCGGCGGCCTTGCTGGCGCAATTTCTGACCGCCGCTGGCGCCCCGCCGCCCCATATTCATATCCCCGACCGAATTTTGGAGGGTTATGGCCCCAATATCGCGGCCATTCGTGAATTGCACGCCCGAGGGGCTCGCGTGCTCGCGACGGTGGATTGCGGCACGACCAGCATCGAGGCGTTGGCGGAGGCTTGCGCGCTGGGGATCGAGACCATCGTGCTCGATCATCACCAGGCGCCGGAAGTTCTGCCGCCAGTGATCGTCGTCAATCCCAACCGTCAGGACGACCTTTCGGGGCAGGGGCGGCTTTGCGCGGCGGGCGTGGTCTTTTTGACCCTGGCGGCGCTGAACCGCGAATTGCGGCGGCGCGGGCATTGGACGCGGTCGCGGCCGGAGCCGGACCTTTTGGCCGGGCTCGATCTCGTCGCTCTGGCGACCGTCGCCGATGTCGCCTCTCTCACGGGGTTCAACCGCGCCCTGGTGGTCAGGGGGCTGGCGGTCATGCGCCAGCGCGGACGAGTTGGGCTCGCGGCGCTCATGGACGCTGCCCGAATGGATGGCCCTCCGAGGCCCTATCACCTCGGCTTCGTGCTCGGCCCGCGCATAAACGCGGGCGGGCGGATCGGCGACGCGGGGCTCGGCGCGCGCTTGCTGATGCTCGACGACAAGTTCGAGGCGGCGAGGATCGCCCGGGAACTGGAGCGCCTCAACACCGAAAGACAGGCTCTCGAAAAGGTCACGCTTGAGTTTGCCGAGGCGGCGGCGGAGCTGGAATTTCGTCACTCCAACAAACTCAATTGCCTCGTCGTGGGTAGCGAGGATTGGCATCCTGGCGTCGTCGGCTTGATCGCCTCAAGGTTAAAGGAAAAGTTTAGGATTCCTAGTTTTGCAATTGCTTTTAATAAAGAATTCGGAACAGGTTCAGGTAGAAGTTTAAGTGGTGTAGATCTCGGCGGCGCGGTTCGGCGGGGCCTTGACGCCGGCGTGGCGGTCAAGGGCGGCGGCCACGCCATGGCCGCCGGCGTGACGCTCGCTCGCGACGGTCTGGACGCCTTTCGCGATTTCATGGATCTGACTCTGGAACGGGAAGTCGAGGCCGTGCGCGGGGACGACGTTTTGCGCATCGACGCCGCGATCACCTTGCGCGGCGCCTCGAGGGAGTTCGCGCGAGGTGTTGGAATGGCTGGTCCATTCGGGCAGGGGAATAGTGAACCTGTCTTTGCGATGCCAGCCCTGACGGTGAGCTACGCCTCCGTGGTCGGCGCCCATCATGTGCGGGCGCGACTGCGCGCCGGCGACGGAGTGGAGATGGACGCAATCTGCTTTCGCGCGCTCGAATCTTCACTTGGCGAGGCCCTGCTGCGCGGACGCGGCCAGAGCTTTCATGTGGCGGCGCGCGTGTCATTGGGCTCGTTTCGGGGCAATGAAAAGCTCGACGCGCAGATCGTGGACCTCGCTCCTTCATAAGCGAGCCGCCGCCAAAGGGTGACGGCGGCCTCCGTAACGCCCGACATTAACAGCCGTTAATCAATGGGGGGCCATCTCGAGCCAAGCTCAACGCCTCGCTTTTTGACCAGGATTTGGCGCAAGGCACGGATTGGGCCGCATTTTCGTCGCAATCGCGAGGCTTTCTAGCCGCTTGACCTTGGCCCATCATTCGATTTTGGGGGCTCGGGCAATGTTAACGTCGACGTAATGAAATTCAGACAGTCTGCGTGATTGCGCGCGGGCGGGGCCGCTGAAGCGCTTCTGGTATGGCCGGGGCGGCGCTTCCAAGTGAACCCATTGGCAAGGACCGTGCGATGCGATTGATTGGCGGCGGAATGCGTGTGTCGGAGATTATGACTTCCATCGATCCCTCGCGCATTTCGTCCGCGCCCGCTTTGCCGTTGAAAAAATCCGCCGCCGTGCTGGCGATGTTGGCTTTCGCTGGCTGCGCGGCCGCCCCGCCGCCCGCGCAGCGCTACTCGAGCCGCGAGCAAGGCGCCATCGATCCCCGCTATGGCGTGCGTGCAAGCCCCCGCGTCGTCGCCGATGGCGAGGAAGTCCCGCAAGGGGGCGGTCGCTATCAGGTCGGCAAGCCATATCAGATCGCCGGCAAGACCTATGTTCCGAGCGAGAAGCCCTATGCGGTCGTGGGAGCGGCTTCCTGGTACGGCTCGGATTTCCATGGCCGCAAGACCGCCAATGGCGAAGTTTTCGATCGCGCTTCGCTCAGCGCCGCGCATCCGACCATGCCGCTGCCGAGCTACGCCCGCGTCACCAATATACGCAATGCGCATTCCATCATCGTGCGCGTCAACGATCGCGGCCCCTATCACGGCGGCAGGGTGATGGACGTTTCGGAGCGAGTCGCCGAGGCGTTGGATTTTCGCTCCACCGGCACCGCGCGCGTAAAGGTTGAGTGGGTGGGACGCGCCGAGCTTTCCGGCTCCGACACCAATAAACTTTTGGCGTCGCTGCGCACGGACGGTCAACCCGCCGCGCTCGAAGGATTTGAGTCCCCCGTGATGGTCGCCGAGCGCGGGGCGCCGGTGCGGACCGCCTATAATGAGCCTCCACGCAGCGAATTCGTCGATGGCGGGGAGGACGGAGCCGCTCGTTCCTATGCGCCGGTCTCGGAGACGCAGGGCCGTTCCGGTCAGGATGAAATGACCGCTCTGGTCAAGAGCGTCGACAGGGAAGCCGACAATACGGGCTCCACTTCAACGAAGGCGGGTTCGCGCGCGTCGCGGGGCGCCGCCCCGCTGCCGCCCACCCGGCCGTTCGATCTCGGCGGCGAGTCAAGGCAAAAGGGCGTCAAGCAGGCGTCGAATTAAAGCTTTTTTTCGAAGTTTCGTGGCCTGGCGTCTTTAATAATCGAGAGGAAAGGTTACTTTCGCGCATGAAGCGGGCCGAGGCGCGGATCGATTGCGTTCCGAGCGGCGGCGCGGCATTCTTCGTTCGTCGCGGCCGAATCCAAACCGGCGTCAAACGGAATCAAGCACGTGCCAAATAAAATTGTCGGATATTTGCTATATATTGGCGTGGTCGCGCAGTTCTTGCTCGTGGCGGAAGCGCCGGCGCGGGCGCAGGGTTTCCAGACGAGCTTCGTCAACGCGATTCTGATCGACGCGGGTTCCGGCGCCGTTCTCTATGAAAAAGCGCCCGACGAATTTGTGACGCCCGCCTCCACGGTCAAGATCATGACCGCCGAACTGGTGTTTCGCGAACTCGCGGATGGGCGCTTGAAACTCGACGACGAATTCGTCGTGTCGGAGCACGCCTGGCGCGACGGCGGCACGAGGGCCGGCGGGTCGGCGATGTTCCTCCAGGTCAACTCGCATGTGCGCGTCGAGGATTTGATCCGCGGTCTCGTGATCGACTCCGGCAATGACGCGGCTATCACGCTCGCCGAAGGCGTCGCCGGCGCCGAAGAGGCCTTCGTGATGCGCATGAACAAGCGCGGTTCCGAGCTTGGCCTGACCAAGTCGAGTTTCGGCAATCCCTGGGGGCAGGCCGGCCCGGATCAGAAGGTCACGCCGCGGGACATGGCGCGGCTGGCCGATCACGTGATCAAAACCTATCCGGACTACTACCGCTATTTCGGCGAGAAGGAATTCCTCTGGAACAAGATCAAGCAGTCGAACCGCAATCCGCTCCTGACCATGAGCATTGGCGTGGACGGGCTCAAGACCGGCAATATCGACGAGAAAAGCGGCTTTGGCATTGTCGCCTCGGCGGTGGAGGAGGGGCGGCGGCTGATCCTCGCGGCCTATGGCGCGCGCACCGCGAAAGATCGCGCCGAGGAAGCGCGCAAGCTCCTGCAATGGGGATTCCGCAACTTCGAGGAAAAGGATCTGTTCAAGGCCGGCGAGACGGTCGGTTCGGCGCAGGTGTATGGCGGCGTTAAGGGAAGCGTGGCGCTCGCGGCCGAGCAGGACATCAAGGCGCTATTGCAGCGTGGAAGTTCGGAAAAGCTCTCCGGTAGGATCGTCTACGAGGGGCCGGTCGTCGCGCCGATCGAGGCGGGGGCAAAGATCGGTCGGGTCGAGATCAAGCGCGGCGCGCTTGTTGTGCTCGACATGCCGCTCGTCGCCGCCGAAAGCGTCGAGGAGGGCCCGCTTTACAAGCGCGCCTTCGACGCCGCTTATGAATACGCGGCTAGCGCGATCCACGTGCGTTTGACCAAAAAACATTGAGAACGCCGCGATGAGCGCGCCGACCAATTCGCTCCGGGGCCGTCTCATCACTTTCGAGGGAGGCGAGGGCGCCGGCAAATCGACGCAGATTCGCCTTCTCGCGGGCAGGCTGGCTCAGGCCGGAGTCGAGATCGCGGCGACGCGCGAGCCGGGCGGTTCGCCGCGCGCCGAGCGGCTGCGGGAGTTTCTGCTTTCGGGACGCGCCGCGCCGCTGGGGGCCCTCGGCGAAGCGGTGTTGTTCGCCGCCGCCCGGATAGACCATGTCGATAGTCTGATCGAGCCGGCGCTGGAGCGCGGCGCCTTCGTGCTCTGCGACCGCTTCATGGATTCGACGCGCGCCTATCAGGGCGCCATGGGCAAGGCCGACGCTCGCATGATCGCCCTCTTGGAAAAAGTCGCGCTCGGCGATCTCAAGCCCGATCTCACCATCGTGCTCGACCTGCCGGCGCGCGAGGGGCTCGCGCGGGCGGCGCGCCGACGCGGGACGACGACGCAGCCGGATCGTTTCGAGCGTGAGGAAGCCTCCTTTCACGAGGGGTTGCGCGACGCGTTTCTCGACATCGCCTCCAGTGAAGCGGACCGTTGCTGCGTTGTCGACGCGCTGGCGCCAAAGGAAGAGGTCTCGCAAGCGATCTGGCGGCTGGTCGAGGCGCGCTTTCTCGCGCCCGCCGCGCGAGCGCAATGAGCAAGGAGCCCACCGCCGCGCCGGAAAGCGACCGGTTCGAGGACGCGCCCCACCCGCGCGAGACGCTGGCGTTTTTCGGCCATGCGGCGGCGGAGCAGGCCTTGCTGACGGCGTACCGCCAAGACAGAATGGCGCAGGCGTGGATTTTGGGCGGCCTCGAGGGCGTCGGCAAGGCGACGCTGGCCTGGCGGCTCGCGCGCTTCCTGCAGGCCCATCCCGACCCGGCGGCGCCGGAGGTTCAACAAGCCGAGTCCCTGTTCGTGCCCGGAGAGGCGCCGGCGGCGCGGCGGATCGCCGCGATGGCGCTGGCGGACGTGTTTCCGCTGCGGCGAACCTGGAACGAGAAGACCAAAAAATTCTTCACCGAGATCCGCATCGACGATGTGCGCGAGATCATCCACGCCTTTCATCAGGGATCGGGAACCGGCGGCTGGCGCGTCGCCATCGTCGATTGCGCCGACGACCTCAACCGCTCCAGCGCCAACGCGCTGCTCAAACTGATCGAGGAGCCGCCGGAGCGCGCGCTGTTTTTGCTGATCGCCCACCAGCCGGGACGCCTGCTGCCGACCATCCGCTCAAGGTGTCGCAAGCTGATGCTGGGGCCGCTGGCGCCGCCCGACATAGCGCAAGCCGCGCGGGCGCTAGGCGGTCCCTACGCGGCGACGCCGCCCGATGTGATCGACGAGGCGGCTGCGCATGCGCGGGGCTCGGTGCGCGAGGCGCTGCGGCTATTAGACGGCGACGCTATCGCCTTCGACCGAACGCTGCGCGCCATGTTCGACCGCCTGCCGCAAATCGACTGGAGTGCCGTCCACGCCCTCTCCGATCGTCTCGCGGGTCGCGACAACGAAGCTGCTTACGCGACTTTCATGCGCGCGCTGCATCGGTTTCTTGACGCGCGCGTGAAAACGCTGGCGGGCGAGGGGGCGGGGCGGCTTATCGGCTACGCCGACGCCTGGCAGGAAATCGGCCAGGCGGCGCGCGAGACGGAAGTGTTCAACTTCGACAAAAAGGCGCTGGTGCTGGGGATTTTCGAGCGGCTGGAACGGGCGGCGCGGGGGTGAGCGTGACGCAAGATCGCTCATTCGGCTTCCCGCCGGTCTCCCGCGCCGACGCGCGCGTGCTGATCCTTGGATCGCTGCCAGGGCAGGCTTCGCTGGCCGCGCGGCAATATTACGCGCAGCCGCGCAACGCCTTTTGGCCGTTGATGGGGCGGCTGTTCGGCGCCGGAGTCGAGCTTACCTACGAAGACCGGCTGCGCCGGTTGACCGAGAGCGGCGTCGCGCTGTGGGATGTCTGCGCCAGCGCGCGGAGGCCCGGCAGTCTCGACGCGAAAATCGAGGCTTTGACTGTCGCGCCGAATGATTTCGCGGGCTTTTTTCAAGCGCATCGGGGCATTGGCCTGATCTGCTTTAACGGCGCCGCCGCCGAGCGGCTGTTCGAGCGCCATATGTCCCCCACCTTGCAAGCGCCGCTCCCCACGTTGCGACTCCCCTCCACCAGCCCGGCGCATGCGAGCCTCGGCTTCGAGCAAAAATTCGAAGCCTGGAGCAGGGTGCTGGCCAAGGCTAGGGAGCGATAGCCGCGCCGCCTCAAACTCCGCTTTCCCGCGCCGCGAAACCACGGTAAACCCGGCGCATGTCGCAGCGCCCCACCTACATGATCACCACGGCCATTCCTTACGCGAATGGCGCGCCCCACATCGGCCACGCCTATGAGCGCATCGCCGTCGACGCCTTCGCGCGCTGGAAGCGGTTCGACGGCTTCGACGTGCTGTTCATCACCGGCATGGACGAGCACGGCCAAAAGATGCAGCGCACCGCCGAGCGCGAGGGCATGACTCCGCAACAGCTCGCCGACCGGACCGCCGCGCAGTTCGAGCGCATGGGCGAGGCGCTGAACGCCCGCGCCGACGATATTATCCGCACGACGCAGGCGCGCCATAAGGAGGCGGCGCTCGAAATCTGGCGGCGCATGGAGCAAAACGGCGATATTTTCCTGTCCAAATACGCCGGCTGGTATTCCGTTCGCGACGAGGCCTATTACGACGAGGGCGAACTGACCGAGCGCGACGGCAAGAAATACGCGCCGACGGGAACGCCGGTCGAATGGGTGGAAGAGGAAAGCTGGTTTTTCAGGCTCTCCGCCTATGGCGACCGGCTGCTGGCGTTCTACGAGGAGAACCCCGGCTTCGTCACGCCCGAGCATTATAAGAACGAGATCGTCGCTTTCGTGAAGCGCGGGCTCGCGGATCTCTCTATCTCCCGCACCACCTTCGACTGGGGCATAGAGATCCCGCAAAGCCCGCATACCAGCGCCGGCCATGTGATGTATGTCTGGGTCGACGCGCTAACGAATTACATAACCGCGACGGGCTTTTTGACGGGGCAGGGCGAGCGCGTCCATTTCTGGCCCGCCGACGCCCATGTGATCGGCAAGGACATTACCCGCTTCCACGCAATCTTTTGGCCGGCCTTTCTGATGTCGGCGGGCGCGCCCTTGCCCAAGCGCATCGTCGTGCACGGCTTCTTGTTCAGCCGCGGCGAAAAAATGTCGAAGTCGGTGGGCAATGTCGTCGATCCCATCGAACTCGCCGAGCGTTATGGTGTCGACCAGCTCCGCTATTTCTTCCTGCGCGAAATCCCATTTGGTCAGGACGGCAATTATTCGCATGAGGCGATCGTCAATCGCATCAACGCCGATCTCGCCAATGACCTCGGCAACCTGGCGCAGCGGTCGCTGTCGATGATCAACAAGAATTGCGGCGGCGCGGTCCCGCGCATGGGCGCCGTGCTGGACGAAGACGCCAAAATCCTCAATGAATCCGGCGCGATCATCGACATCGCGCGGCGGGCGATGGACGCCTATCAGCCGCATTTGGCGCTGGCGGAGATTTTTCGCGTCGTCGCCGAGGCGAATCGCTATTTCGCGGGGCAGGAGCCCTGGGCCAAGAAGAAGACCGACCCGGAGCGCATGGAGACGGTTCTTTACGTGACCGCCGAAACGCTGCGCCGGCTGGCCATCCCGCTACAAGCCTTCATCCCGGCGGGCGCCGGGGCTTTGCTGGATCTCTTGGCCGTGCCGACGGACGCGCGTGACTTCTTCCACGCCAGCGCCGATCACGCGCTGGTTTCGGGCGCGAAGCTGCCGGCGCCGGCGCCGGTGTTTCCGCGGTTTGTGGAGGATGAGGCGGAAGGGGCCTAAATTCGGCTCGCGGCTTGGAAAGACTCGGAAACGCGCTATAATCTCGCAATGATTTTGGCGCTCAAGCAAATGCTCCAGACAATCGAAAGCTGGCCCCCCGAGGATCAGCAGGCTCTCGCGGAAGCCGCGCGAGAGATTGAGGCAGAGCGCACCGGCGTCTACGTCATGACGCCCGAGGAAGAATCGGCTGTCGAAGAGGGATTGGCGCAGGCGGATCGCGGGGAATTTGCCTCCGACGACGAAATCGCCGCGCTATGGCGGCGACAGGGGAATTGAGGCTGCGCTACACGCGGCGAGCGCAGCGCGACATCTCTCAAATCCTCACCTATCTTGAAGGCCGATCGCCGGCCGGCTCCGAGCATGTCGTGGCGTCTTTACAGGCGAGCTTGAACTTCATCGCCGAATATCCCCTGGGTGGAAAGCGGACGCGAAACCCGACGCTGTTCGTGAAAATCGTGTCCGACTATCCCTATAAAATCTTCTATCGCCTTCGCGGCGGAGCAATTGAAATCGCGCATGTGCGTCACGCCGCGCGCCGCCCGTGGCCCGCATGATCCGACGCGCTATTCCTTTTGCCGTGGTCTCGGAGTAAACCGCACCCATGCTCATCGACACCCACTGCCACCTCGATTTCCCCGATTTCGCGCCGGAACAGGCTGACATCGTCGCGCGGGCGCAAGCTCGCGGCGTCGGGCGGATGATCACCATCTCCACCCATGTGACCAAATTCGCTTCCATCGCCGCCATAGCGGAGCGTTACGAAGACGTGTTCTGCACCGTCGGCACGCATCCCAATCACGCGCTCGACGAGCCGGAAGCCAGCCCGGAGCAACTCGTCGCGCTGGCGCGTCACCCCAAATGCGTGGCTTTCGGCGAGGCGGGGCTCGACTATCATTACAATCACGCGCCGAGGGACACGGCGGCGCGGGTGTTTCGCAAGCACATCGCCGCCGCGCGCATGGCCGGACTGCCGCTGGTCATTCACACCCGCGACG
This sequence comes from Methylocystaceae bacterium, assembly GCA_003134075.1. Classification (GTDB taxonomy): domain Bacteria; phylum Pseudomonadota; class Alphaproteobacteria; order Rhizobiales; family Beijerinckiaceae; genus Methylocystis. The sequence goes on from PLAI01000233.1 coordinate 11,438, forward strand.
CCGACGAGGATTGCGCGAAAATCCTGCGCGAGGAAATGGGGCAGGGGGCGTTCACCGCCCTGCTCCACTGCTTCACGGCCTCGCAAGCGCTGGCCGACGCGGCCGTGGAACTGGGGCTCTATATTTCCTTCTCCGGCGTCGTGACTTTCAAGAACTCGCAGGCACTGCGCGACGTGGCCGCCAGCCTGCCGCTGGAGCGCATGCTGGTCGAGACCGACGCGCCGTTTCTGGCCCCGACGCCGCACCGCGGCAAGCGCAACGAGCCGGCATACGTCGCCGAGACCGCGGCCGCTTTGGCGCGCCTCAAGGGGATGTCCGACGCGGACTTCGCCGCCGCGACGACCGCCAATGCGCTGCGGCTGTTCTCCAAAATGCCGCCGCTGCGCGAAAAGGAACGCGCCGCGTGACGCTCCACGTCACGATTCTCGGCTGTAGCTCCTCGGGCGGCGTGCCGCGCGTCGGGCAGGGCTGGGGAAAATGCGATCCGACGAACCCCAAGAACCGCCGGCGGCGCTGTTCGCTGCTGCTTAGCCAAGGCGAAGGCGCCAGCGCGACCAATGTGCTGATCGACACATCGCCGGACCTGCGCGAGCAACTCATCGACGCCGACGTCAAGCGGCTCGACGCCATCCTCTACACCCATCCGCATGCCGACCACACCCATGGCGTCGATGACGTGCGCGGGCTCGTGATTATGAACGGTCGGCGCATTCCGGCCTATATGGACGACGCGACGGCGCGGGTCGTGACGGCCAAGTTCGACTATATTTTCGCGACGCCGCCGGGCAGTTTTTACCCACCGCTGTTGACCGCGCATCGCCTTGAGACGGGCGTCACCGTGTCGCTGGAGGGGCCGGGCGGCCCGATCCGCGCGACGCCGTTTCGGCTGGACCACGGCGACATGGACGCGCTCGGTTTTCGCATCGACGGTCCAAGCGGGTCCCTGGCCTATACGCCCGATCTCAACGCGATCCCGGCCGAGAGCGTTCAATATCTCGAAGGTCTCGATCTGTGGATCGTCGACGCGCTGCGCCACCAGCGGCACGGTTCGCATTTCTCGGTCGGCCAGGCGTTCGAATGGATCGAGCGTTTGAAACCGCGCCGCGCGGTGTTGACCGACCTCCATGTCGATCTCGATTACGCGGCGCTGGCGGCGCTTTGTCCGCCCAACGTGACGCCGGCCTTCGACGGGATGCGGCTCACCGTTTGACGCTTTCCTAGCCGAGAATTTAAGTCGTCCGTTAGCCACGCCGAGGAACTCTTCGGCGTCCGCCACCATCGACGTGATAGCCTTCACGCCGCGTCCGAAAGCGCCAAACGCAAATGCGAACCGCAGCTTAGCGCGAATTCCGCGCCAGCGCCAATATCGAGCCATTCAGTTCCATAATACAGATTATGCGAATTCAGTCCGCGTTAGCGGCGGGACGCGCGATCCCGCGCGCAACCGGGCTCGCCGCCACCAAGCGGCGCGAAGGCTGGGTTTTTTCGCTCGGAGCGGGATATTGCCGCGAAAAACTCTGGCCAACCCAGGCGGATATCTGCTAAACCTGTAACGGCGCGGGACTATATGGCATTCAACTGGCACATCCCCTTTCATACCAGCCGGCGGCTTCATCCAGCCGGTATTGGTATGTTTGGGCGCATTGCGTATGGCATAGCGGTCTTGCCGTTTATGGCGGAGACGAGCAGGTAACATGAGCAAAGGTAAGGATTTCCGGGGGCCCAGGAAGCGTGGGTTCGATGACGACGGTCCCTACAATTACGATTCCCAGCGACCCAGCCGGCCGCCGCGAACACCCTTCGGAGGGGGCGGATTTCCCGAGGCGCCTCCCATGTCCTCGAACGAGCCCTCGATCGACGCCGTCGTGAAATGGTTCAAGAACGACAAGGGCTTCGGCTTTGTCGAACTCGGCAATGGCACCGGCGACGCTTTTCTGCATATCGGCGCCGTGCAGGCGGCGGGATACGAGACGCTCCCGCCGGGCGCGAAACTGAAGGTCCAGGTGACCAATTCGGTCAAGGGTCAGCAGGTCGCGCGCGTTCTTGAAGTCGATCTGGCGGGCGCCGCCGAACGCGCGCCCCCGCCCCCGCCCCGTAGCGGCGGCTTTGGCGGCGGCGGCTTCGACAGTCCGCGTCCGCGCCGCGCCGCTCCCGACCCGTCCACCGCGGTGACCGTGAACGGTAAGGTCAAATGGTTTGACGAGACCAAAGGCTTTGGCTTCGTGCAATCCAACGATGGCGGCAAGGACGTATTCGTCCATATTTCCATTCTGTCGCCTTCCGGCGTCAGCCGTCTCGCCGAAGGCCAACCGGTGACGATGCAGGTCGTCGACACGCAAAAGGGGCGCGAGGCGCTGTCGATCACGCTCGACTAATCCTCGACGCCACAATTCAGCGCCGCGACGCTCCGCGAAGAGCCTCGCGGCGTTTTTTATTGGCGCGTCCGCTTTCCGCGGCAAACCTGGGGCGACTTCCCGATGAACATCGCGCGGTTGATCGAGATCATGGCGGCCTTGCGCACACCCGGAACCGGCTGCCCCTGGGATTTGGAGCAGGATTTCCGCTCGATCGCAGCCTACACGATCGAGGAAGCCTATGAGGTTGCCGACGCGATCGAGCGCGGCGATCTGGAGGATCTCAAGGACGAATTGGGCGATCTGCTGCTTCAGGTGGTGTTTCACGCGCAAATGGCTGACGAGGCGGAAGCCTTCGCCTTCGACGACGTGGCTGGAGCGATCTGCGACAAGCTGATCCGGCGCCACCCTCATGTTTTCGGGGAGGCGAACGAACTCAGCCCCGACGGCGTCGCGGCGCAGTGGAGCGAGATTAAAGCCCGCGAGAAAGCCGCGCGCGCGGCGCGGCGGGCGGCGGTTGGCGAGGCGCCGCCGCGCGAAAGCGTGCTGGACGGCGTGCCAAAGCCCCTGCCCGCGCTGACGCGCGCGATAAAACTGCAGGAAAAAGCCGCCAAGGTCGGGTTCGACTGGGCGGACGCGCGTCTGGTGCTCGAAAAGCTCCGCGAGGAGACGCTGGAGGTCGAGGCGGAACTGTCAAACGAACCGGGCGCGGCGCCGACGAAGGCGCTCAGCGAGGAAATCGGCGATCTGTTATTCGTCGTCGCCAATCTCGCGCGCCACGCCAAAGTAGACCCCGAACAGGCCCTGCGCGCCGCCAACACCAAATTCGAGCGGCGGTTTCATCACATCGAGGCGAGGCTGGCGCAGAAGGGCTCGGCGCCAGCTGGCGCTACGCTGGACGAGATGGAGGCGCTGTGGGTCGAGGCGAAGGGGTTGGAGGGGAAGTAGGGGCTTTGCCCCATAAAGCGAGGGTTGCATTCATGAAACCGGAACATATGCGCGGCCGTTACAGCGCCAGCGCGCAATTTTTTCACTGGCTGTCGGCGCTTCTGGTTGGGGTCGCCTGGCTTCTAGGCCAGTTGCGCGAGGATTTCGAGCGCGGCGAGCCGCGCCGGATCGTCGATTTTGTCCATGTGTCGTCCGGCCAATTGATCGTCGCTCTGCTGGCGTTGCGCATCATATGGCGCTTTATCGCTCCACCGTCGCCAGAGGCGAGCCCGGCCGGCCCTTGGGCCGATCGCGCCGCGAAATTCGCGCATATCCTTCTTTATGTCCTCTTGATCGCCGCGCCAGCGGCGGGAGTGGTCACGCTGTTCGCGGATGGCAAACCGATGCGGTTGTTCGGTTTAGGCGAAATCGCTTCCCCTTGGGTCAAGGACAAGGCGCTCGAACATTCCGCCAAGGAAATCCACGAGTGGTTGGCCAATGGGCTGATCGTCCTCGCCGCGCTTCACGCAAGCGCGGCGCTCGCGCATCACTTCCGGCTGCGTGACGACGTACTGAAGCGGATGCTGCCGCGATGGATCGCGGAGTGAAGCGGCGCTCGGGCGGGTGGCGATTGCGCGAGAGTTCCCTAGGCCACCCGCGCCGCCGCCGGAAACCGCCGCGCCAGTTCGCCAAAGCGCTCCGGCGCGACGCGCAGCAACAGCCGCACGTCGCCCTCCGGCAGGGGCTCGCGCTCCAGCACCTCGGCGTGGCTGTAGGCCCAGGCGAGGCCTTCGCCATCGGCGCGGTCTAGCGTCAGCGCCAGCGTCACGCGGCCGGCGGCGAGCAGCGTCTCGACCCGCAGCAACAGCGCCTCGATCCCCTCCCCGGTCAGCGCCGAGACCAGCATGGGGCGTTCGGCGTCGTCGTCCCGCCGCGCCGAGAGCCGCATTCCCTCCAGCCGCTCCGGGTCGAGCGCGTCGATCTTGTTCCACACTTCGATGGTCGGCTTGCGGTTTTCGCCCGCGAGGCCGAGCTCCTCGATGATCTTCTCGACGTCGCGCCCCTGCGCCTCCCAGTCTTCATGGGAGACGTCGCGCACATGCAGCACCACGTCGGCCTGCGTCACCTCCTCGAGCGTCGCGCGGAACGCGGAAATCAGCATGGTCGGCAGGTCGGAGATAAAGCCCACCGTGTCGGACAGCAGCGCCCTGCCCCCATGCGGCAGCCGGATTTCGCGCAAAGTCGGGTCGAGCGTCGCGAACAACAGATTTTCGGCGAAGACGCTCGCCTTGGTGAGGCGGTTGAACAGCGTCGATTTGCCGGCGTTGGTGTAGGCGACCAGCGCGATCACCGGATAGGGCACGTCGCGCCGCGTCTTGCGATGCAGCCCGCGCGTGCGCTTGACCTTATCGAGCTCGGTCTCGATGCGGCGCATCCGCTCCTCGATCAAGCGGCGGTCGGTTTCGATCTGCGTTTCGCCGGGGCCGCCGAGGAAGCCGAAGCCGCCGCGCTGGCGTTCAAGATGGGTCCAACTGCGCACCAGCCGCGATTTTTGATATTCGAGATGCGCCAGCTCAACCTGCAGCGCGCCCTCCCTGGTGCGCGCGCGGCGCCCGAAGATTTCGAGGATCAGCCCGGTGCGGTCGATCACCTTGGCCTTGAACGCCTTCTCGAGATTGCGCTGCTGCACCGGCGACAGCGCCGCATCGACGACGACGAGGGCGATCTTGTCCGCCTCGGCGCGCTCGGCGAGCTCGGCGACCGTCGTCGCTTCA
>PLAI01000190.1 GCA_003134075.1 Methylocystaceae bacterium
ACCCCTTCGCCGCTCACTAAGGCGCGCGCCGGCTTGCAATGCTTTGAGGGAGCCGCGCGCGGCTCCCTTTTTTGTTCGTGGATTTCATGTCGCGAAAACGGCCGCGAAGGGTTTCGCGCGGGCCCGTCGATTCAAGAAGACTCGGGTGAGGCAAGATGAAGCCTATCTACAGCAAGGACATTGTCGCGGCGAGAAAGGCGCGCTTGATCGACGCCTTCGGGGCGGTGAAGCAACGCGGAATCACCCCGAAACTCGCGGCCGTGATCTGCGCCGCCGATCCCGCCGCCGCGAGCTACGTTTCGGTGAAACGGAAACACACCGAAGAGATCGGCGGCGTCTTCGAGGTTGTCGATCTTTCCACGTCAGGCGCCGCCGAAGCCGGAAGCCGCATGAAGGCGCTATGCGTTCGACCGGACGTTCATGGCGTCATCGTGGTCATGTCGTCCAAGCCGGAGATCGACGAGATCGAGCTGACGAATCTCATCCCCGCGAACAAGGACGTCGATGGACTATCGGCGGCTAATCTCGGAATGCTCTTGCAGAACGACCCGCGTCAATTTTTCACCGCGCCCGCCACGCCGCAAGCCTGTATCGTCCTCGCCGAGTCCGAAACCGAACTCAGGGGCAAACAAGTCGTCGTGATCGGCAGAGGTCGAACCGTCGGGAGGCCGCTCGCGAACATGCTGATAAGCACCGGAGCGACGGTCGCCGTTTGTCACTCCGAAACGACGGATATTCCGCGAATAAGCCAATCGGCGGAAGTCGTCTTCGTCGCCACGGGAACGCCGCGTCATTTTGGAAAAAAGTATTTTAGGGACGGACAGGTGATCGTCGACGCGGGGATAGGGTTTATCGATGGCCAATTGACCGGAGACGTCGACATCTCCGCCCTGGCCGAGCTAGACGTTGGCGTCACTCCGGTTCCCGGCGGCGTCGGACCGCTCACATCGGTCCTGATCCTCGAAAATTTGCTGAATCTTATCAAACTGCAAAGCGGAAACGAGTCAACGTCGTCCGAGCTGGCGGCGCGATGACCAGCGTCGTCGGCTGGGACATTGGCGGCGCGAATCTCAAGGCGGCGCGCGCCGAGGACGGTCGGATCGTCGCCGTGACCCAGCAACCCTGCGCGCCGCATCTCGGCTTGGCCAATGTCGAGCAAGCGATTCGCGCGGCGAACGCGATCATGGGGCCGGCGGATATTCACGCCGTCACGATGACGGCGGAGCTTTCCGACGCATTCGAGGATCGCTTGCGCGGCGTCGCTTCCATCGCCGCGATCTTTACGCATGAAATCGACGCGCCTGACATCGTCTTTTACGCCGGCGCCGCCGGCTTTGTCGGCAAGGCCGACGTAGCGCGAGCGGCGCCCGCGATCGCCTCGGCCAATTGGCGCGCCAGCGCCGCGCTGGTCGCGCGAGGCCGAGCGGAAGCGCTGTTCATGGACATGGGCTCGACGACGACCGACATCGTTCCGATTCGCGGCGGGGTCGTCGCGGCGTTTGGCGAAGACGACGCGGCTCGTCTCGCTTGTGGCGAACTGGTTTACACGGGTCTGCTGCGCGGTGCGCCGGCGGCGGGCCTCCCCTTGGCGCCTGTCGATGGGCAATGGACGGCGTTGGTCGACGAGCAATTCGCGACCATGGCCGACGTGCACCGCATCCTCGATAATATTCCGCCCGGCGCCGACGTCGCGCCGTCCGTCGACGGCCGCGCCAGGACACGCGACGCGAGCCGCGCGCGATTGGCCCGCATCGTCGGCCGCGACGCGCGCGACGGCGCGGAAGGACAGTGGGATGCGCTCGCGGCTTTTTTCGCCCGGGCGCAAATGCGGCGGATCGAGGACCAAATCGCGCTGATCGCCTCGCGCGACGCGTTCGTTTCGCGCGCGCCGATCGTCGGCGCCGGCGTCGGGCGCGGCGTCATCGCCGCCTGGGCGCGGAGAACAGGCCGCGAGTTTCACGACTTCGACGAGTTTATCCCGACGACGCCGGAGGCGAGAGCCGCCGCCAGCGATTGCGCGCCGGCCTGCGCGGTCGCGCTGCTGGCGAGCGAAACGCGTGATCACAAATAGGCGTAGCCGGCCAGGGCGACGCCCGCGGCGCCCAGCGCCAGACCCATATGCCAAGGCCAGCGCCGCCCCTTTGTGATGATGGCGATGGTGGTGATGGCGATCGCGACATGCAGGAATGTGACCGCAGTTGTCAGGATGTGGTGGCGATGCTCGTGCCGCTCCGCCTCGTGCAGGCGCTGTTCGACCTGATGTTCGAGCGCTTCCGCCTTGTCCTGGATCTCGCCCGACTCCGTTCCGTAGCGTCGCGCTTCCCCGGCGAACTCATCGGATAATGGACCGCCTTGCTGCGCCGCGATGTCGTACGCGTTTTTCTTGATGCTCTTGGCCTGGAAAAAGGCCCATTGGTCGCTTGTTTTGTTTTGCAGCAAGGACGCCGCGTTCTGCTCGGTGAGCGTCGCCGCCGTTTCGATCGTTTCGAGACTGCCGACGCTGGCGGCGATCACCGCCAGAATGGCGATCGTGACGGAGACCGTCAAAAGAAATGGCGTGCCCTGATGCGCCGCGTGTTCGGCGTGCTCGGCGTGTTCGAAATGTTCGGTGGGCGCTTCCTCTGACATGTAAGACTCCAAAAATCCTTTGTCGCGGCGGCGACCCTATATCAGCGGCCGGTGCCGACAAAATCGTGATTATCGCCCGCCGCGCGCGTGTTTGAAGCGGTTCGGGAACTTGGCCTGTACGCGGTCAAGCTGGAAAAGTTCGCCGCCGCGCATAGCTAGCAGCTCGGGAAGTGAACGCCGCTTTCCGGGCCAAGGCTCGGCTTCCCGCCGAAGTCCTCGCGGCGTTTCGATTGGGTCCGGGGCGAGCAAAGCGAAAAACGATGGTTTTTCGACGCGCGGCGCGCGGCCAGATCCAAACTCCGAAAGCGCTCGGGCGATGAAGGAGGCCAATATGTCAAGAAATCTCACCGCGGTCATGGCGCTTGCCGCTCTGTTCGCCGCCGCGGGGCAGGCGCGCGCGCAAGAAACCCCGCCAGCTTGCAATCCAAAAGCCGGACATGCGAACGCCAGAATCGAATGCCTGACAAAGATGGTGATTTCGCTGAACGAAAAACTCGGCGAGCTACGCGGGGCGCTCGGCAAAAACGCCAACTCAGCCGATACATCGGCCTATCTGAGTCGGTCCGAGCTTGAGACCGTGCTCGCGGACTATGTGAAATATAAATCGCCGGTGGCCATCAACTTGGCGATCGAGCCGAGCACCAGCCAAATGGACGGGCGTTGCCTCGAGGCCATGACTGGCGACGCGGGCGTCCTCGCGCAAAAGCCTTGCAATTTCGACACGGAACCGCTGCTGAAATGGCGATTCCTGCCAGTGGCGGGCATATCCGCGGCAAGTCGATAATCGCGTTGGCCTCGCGACCGAGCATGGGCCGCCCGCTCACGACTCGCGCCGGGCGAAGATGATTTGCGTGTCGCCATAGCGGCGCGCGTCTTCGCGCACGAGCCCCACGGGTAAATTCAGCGCCGCGCCCGCCGCCTCCTCGATCACGACGAGCGCGCCCGGCGCGAGCCAACCGCCCCGCAGCAAGTCGTTCAGCGCCAGCGGCGCCAGCAGCTTGCCATAGGGCGGATCGAGAAAGGCGAGCGTGAAGGCTTCGCCGGGCGGCGCGAGGCCAATCTTCGTCGCGTCGCGGCGAAACACCCGCGTGACGCCGCCAAGCCCGAGCGCCTCGATATTTTCGCGCAGAAGCGCGCGCGCCTCGACGCCGTCGTCGACGAACAGCGCGCGCGCGGCGCCGCGCGAAAGGGCCTCGATCCCGAGCGCCCCCGTGCCGGCGAAGAGATCGACGACGAGCGCGCCCTCGCACGCATTATCGAAAGCATGCGCGAGAATGTCGAAGATCGACTCGCGCAGCCGGTCCGTGGTGGGGCGCACGCTTTGCGATTTTGGGCTCGCGAGGGAGCGCCCGCGCAGGGCGCCGCCGACGATGCGCATGGTTTAGCGCGGACCGCGCGGGCCACGTGGTCCGCTGCTTCTGGGCGGCTTGCCGGAGCCGCCGGGGCCGCGAGGCTTTCCGCCAGAACCGCTGGGTTTGCGCGGCCCATCGAATTTTTTGTCGCCATCGCCGCGCGGCGGTCTTGCGCTNNGGTCTTGCGCTCTCGCCGCGAGGCGGTCTTGGGCCGCCGGCCTGTTCCTTGCCGCGCGCAGGCCTAGCGCCCTTGAAGTCTGTGCCCTCGCGCGGCGCGAAGGCCCGAGCGCGCGGGGCTTTCGCGCCGCCTTCGGCGCGCGGCGGACGCGGCCCTCTCGCGGGGCCTTCGCCACGTTCGAAATTCCGCTCGCGCGGGGCGTTTTCGCGGGGCGCGCGGGCCCCCTTATATTCGGCGCGTTCGCGCGGCGCGGCGGCGCGCGAAGCACGCGCGTCGGTTCGTTCGAAACGCCCTGCCCCCTCGGCGCGCGGCGCGCGGGCTTCCCTGGACGCGGCGCCCTCGCGCGGCGTGAAGCCGCGGGCGCGAGGCGGCTTTCCGACCTCGGCGCGCGGCGGACGCGGTCCCCTCGCGGGACCCTCGCCGCCTTCGAATTTCCGCTCGCGCGGCGGTCTCGAGTCCTTGCGCTCGAACCTCGCGCCGCCTTCGGCGCGCGAAGGGCGGGCGCTCTTGAACCCGCCGCCCTCACGCGGCGCCTTCGCTCTTTCGTCGCCCTCCGCGCCGTCGCGGCGCAGCTTGTCGAAGCGGCGGGCGTTGCGACTGTCGGCCAAGGGCGTCGCGCCCTTGACGATGACGCGCTCCACGGCCACGGCGCGGCCCTTGCGGTCGGCGGTGATCGCCCGCTCAATCCGCGCGCGCGGGCCTTTTTCGGCGACCTCCTCGCGTTGCTTGCGCAGCGCCGACACATGCTTGCGCGGTCGGTTTTGCGCCTGCTCGCGCCTTTCCTGCTGCTCCTTGGCGGAAGGCGCCTCCCGCACCGAGGCCGCGAAATCGACATTCGCGAGTTCGGCGAGTCCCTTGCCCAACTGGTCACGCAGCACTTTCAGCTTCACCTCCTCGACCGCGCCCTCGGCGATGTCGCCAAGCTGGAACGGCCCAAAGGAGATGCGGATGAGGCGAGTCACATCCAGCCGCAGATGCTCCAGCACGCGCTTGATCTCGCGGTTCTTGCCTTCGGTCAGGGTCATCGAGATCCAGGCGTTGGCGCCTTGCACTCGATCGAGGCGCGCCTCGATCGGCGCGTAATTCACGCCCTCCACCGTGACGCCTTTCGCGAGCGTGTCCAGCATCGCCTGATCGACCTCGCCATGCGCGCGCACGCGGTAGCGCCGCGTCCAACCGGTCGCCGGCAATTCGAGCACACGCGCCAATCCGCCGTCGTTGGTCAGCAGCAGCAGTCCTTCCGTATTGATGTCGAGTCGTCCAACGCTGACGACGCGCGGCAGATCGGGATGATGTCGCTCGATATGAGCGAACACCGTCTCGCGCTCTTCGGGATCCCTGGCGCTGGTGACGAGGCCGGCCGGCTTATGAAACAGAAACAGCCGCGTGCGCTCGCGCTCGGCCAGCGGCGCGCCGTCCACGGTTATTGCATCGCCCTCGCGCACGTTGAAGGCGGGGCTCGCGAGCACGCGCCCGTTGACGGCGACGCGGCCTTCCGCGATCCATTGCTCGGCGTCGCGCCGAGAACAGGCGCCGGCCCGCGCCATCGCCTTGGCGACGCGCTCGCCCTCGAAGGCCTTTTCGCCCGACTCAACCGGGGCGGCCCGCTTGGGCTTGACGGCGCGCGGTTTGTCGGCGGCGGCCTTTTCGAAACGCGGCTTGTTTTCGCGCGGCGTCTTGTTGGGTTCGTCACGACCGCGTGTTGGCGCGGGGGCGTCGCCGGTTCGCCGGCGCATCGGCCGCTCGCCGCCCTTCACGGGCGGGCGGGGCCGTCTTGGTTTTTCATCGCTCATGCGCTTTGATAGCAGGCAAAGCGCCGCGAATGAAATAAGAGAAGCGCGCCTTCGCGATTTTTGATCGCCAGGCCGCTCCATGGCGTCGAACCAAGCAACGGAAGCCGATGCATAGAGATCCCTTAAGCGCGGATCCCCTAACCGCCGCCTTCGACGCCGCGCGACAAGCCGCGGAAGCCGGCGAGGTTCCAGTCGGCGCGAGCGTGGCGCGGGCGGGGCGAGTCGTCGCGGTCGCCGGCAACCGCGTGCTGCGCGACCGCGATCCGACCGCTCACGCCGAAATTCTGGCGATTCGCGCGGCGTGCAAGGAACTCGGACAAGAACGACTCGTCGATTGCGACCTCTACGTCACGCTGGAGCCTTGCGCCATGTGCGCCGGAGCGATCTCGCTGGCGCGCATTCGCCGACTATATTTCGGAGCGGAGGACGAAAAGGGGGGCGGCGTCGAACACGGCCCGCGCTTCTTCTCGCAGCCGACCTGCCACCATGCGCCGGATGTCTACGGGGGGCTGCGCGCGAGCGAAGCCGCGCGGCTGCTGCGGGATTTCTTCTTGGCGCGACGTTAGACTGCAATTTTGGGCCGCGCGCGGACGCGCCGACTTAATACACCGCCGCCGCGGCGGTGAAAAGCCCCGTTACTTGACTAAAGCAAAGTAACGACCTGCTCCAACAGTTTAGAACACGAATGTTAACCTGTAATTGTCGTAAACATGTTGTGTCGATCCAATTAACGATTTTTGCATTTCCGGCTGCTACCACTGTCCGGCGAATGAAGGGGGCGTCATGCGACGGATGTGGTTGAACTTTTGCCGGGACGAGAGCGGCGCGACCGTCCTGGAATACGCATGGATCGCTTCGCTGATTTCGATAGCGGCGATCGCGGCCTTCGATCTCATCGAGACGAAAATGGAAAATTGGTACTGGGCGGCCGCCGGCAACATTAGCAGCTGAACTCAGCCTTTCGGGAACACCTTGTCGAGCACGTCCTGCAGCTCGGCGTTTTGGCCTGGACTCGCGGCGATCGCGCCGCCAGGATTCAAGGATTTCTTGATTTGCTCGAGCGCCGCCTGCAATGTCGCGGGATCGAGACCACCAGGCAAGCTTGTTTGACCCGCTCCGCCGGGCGCCGCCGGAGCCCCGCCGCCGAGCAGCGCGCCGAGCAGCGCGCCGAGCAGTCCTCCAAGACCCCCACCGCTCTGCCGCGCCTGCCCGGAAGGGGCGGAAGGGGCGGTCGTCGCGCCGCCGGATTGACCGAGAATCGAGCCCAGCCCGCCGCCCCGGGCGATTTGTTCGAGTATCGAGCCAAGCCCCTGATTATTGAATGACTTAGAAAGCCCTCCAAGCACGACCGAGGCGAGCAGGGGCAGCATGCGCGCCAGAATGTCGGAGCGAAGACCGGCGTCGCGCGCGGCGATTTGCGCCACCTGACCGGCGGCGGAGCCAGATCCAAACAGTTGCGCTATCGCGCCCTGGCCCAGTTCGCGCGCTTCTTCACCATGCGCGACGGCGGGGTCGTCGTAGGCCGCGAGATGGGTGGGGTGGACCACGCCCGCGACAACATGCTCGAGCACGGCGGGGTTGGTCGCGGCATTACGCAGGCCGAGCTCCAAAGCCGGAGTCAGCGCCTCGACAGCGGTTCGGGTCTGCTCGGTCGAGAGCCCGAGGCTCCGCGCGAGATTTTCGATCAGCTGGCCGCCCTGGGCGGACGAAAGAATCTCGGTGACATCAGACATCGGTCCCTCCGCTCAGGCTAAGGCATGATCGCCTGCCCTATTATTGATTGCTCCCACCTTAACCGAAAGCCAGCCAAACCGCGAGGCCCTTTCCACGTGCGTTTTTCTAAGCTGATTGGCGAGGTTTTGCGTCCATTGTTACAAATCGGACGCGCGGCGCTTCCATTTCCCGCTATTTTGACTATTGTATAAGGAGTTTGTGCATCGCACCATGAATCTGGCGGCGGCGGTGGCAGTCAAACTGCGAAGCCATCCCTGGAGAAGCGTCAAATGGATAGGATTTCCTATCAGATATACGAGATGCTGCATCTGGCGTTCGCCCCGGCGCGCGCGCTGACGGACGCCACCATGCAGCTCCTCAAGAGTCCCTTCCACCCATTCGCCAACACGACGCTCGCCCGCAATCTTTCAGCCTCGGCCGAGCTTTTCGAGCGCATGACTCGCCGCTACGGCAAGCCGGTGTTCGGCCTTCACACGACCTCGATCGGCGGGGAAGAAGTCCCGATCTCCGAGGAATATGTCTGGACGCGCCCCTTCTGCAAACTACTGCGCTTCAAGCGGGAGTTTTCGGGTGTTGCGCCGCAGCAATCCAAGCTGCTCATCATCGCGCCGATGTCCGGCCATTATGCGACGCTGTTGCGCGGCACGGTCGAAGCCTTCCTGCCCAGCCACGACGTCTACGTCACCGACTGGACCGATGCGCGCGCCGTGCCAATGTCCGACGGGCATTTCGATCTCGACGACTATATTGACTATCTCATCGAGATCATGACCCATCTATCCAAGCTGAACGATGGCGCGCCGCTCCATACCTTGGGCGTGTGCCAGGCGTCGGTCCCGCTCATTTGCGCCATCGCCTCGATGGAGGCCAAGGACGATCCGCACACGCCGGAATCGATGGTGTTGATGGGCGGCCCGATCGACCCGCGGGTAAATCCGACGATGGTCAATCGCCTCGCGCAGGAGCGCGGCATCGGCTGGTTCAAGCAGCACTGCATCCACAGCGTGCCCTTTCCCAATCCGGGCATGGGGCGCAAGGTCTATCCCGGCTTTTTGCAGTTGTCGGGCTTCATGGCCATGAACATCGAACGCCACGTCTCCGCGCATTTCGAGATGTTCAACCATCTCGTGGAAGGCGACGGCGATAGCGCCGAAAGACACCGCGACTTCTACGACGAATATCTCGCGGTGATGGACCTGACGGCGGAGTTCTATCTCCAAACCGTGGAAGAAGTGTTCGTCAAGCACGCGATTCCGCTGGGGCTGTACCGTCACCGCGGCGCGGTGATCGACCTGCACGCGATCCATCGGACGGCGATTTTCACGGTGGAGGGTGAAAAGGACGATATTTCGGGAGTGGGCCAGACATATGCGGCGCAGGAGTTGTGCGCCAAGATTCCCGCGGCGCGGCGCCTGCATTATGTGCAGGAAGGCGTCGGCCATTACGGCGTCTTCAACGGCTCGCGCTTCCGCCAGGAGATCGCGCCGCGCATCCGCGATTTCTTCGGCGCGATGGAGAAGACTCAGGCGGCCGCCGCTGAATGAGCGGCCGCGCGTTCCGCCAAGGCGGCGGGAGCGGACCTGGGTCACAGCACGGGCGTCGCGCCGGCGGCCAGGGTTTCCCGCGCCAGGGCGACAAGCTGACGCGAGAACGCTCCGTCCCGCAGCCAGCCGTCGACGCGCGGATGGGAAATTTGACTGGGTCGCGCGCGCTTATAGACCTCGTAACAACCTGACAAATATTGCGGCAGCGTCAAAAATTCTCCGACGCCGCGGGAAATATGGAAATTGCCGCGCTTAAACAGATAACCTCCGCGAACCCCGAATAATTCCGCGATCTCCGGATAGACCGGGAAAATCTCGGAGCGGGAGAGATCGTCGATGGCGTAGTCGTCGAAATTCTCGTTGCGAATGGCGAGCCCCGTCTTGACGAACAGCCGCCGCGCGATGTCGGCGAGCACGTAGGGTTTGGGATGCACGATCGAATACATGAACACGCCGCGCCGCGACCAGTTCGTGAGTTCGGAGGACAGATCGAGGTCATATCGCTTCGCATTCTCCAGAAATTCTCGCGCCGCGGCGTTCCAAACGTCGAAATAGCCGACCGCTCCGAACACGTCGCGGTTGAACAGCGCATTGGCCTCCTCGAGCGAGAGGCCGACTCGGAACGCGAACGCCGCCAGCGCCGAATGATAGGGCCGCAGCGGGCCGGCCAGCGCCTCGTTGCCTCGGGCGGCGTCGAGAAGATAAACGAGATCGGGTTGAAAGGCCGCGAAACTGATGGTCGGGAACGGCGTGACGTTGTTCAACCGCCCAAACAATTCCTGCGAATCGCCACCCCTGACGATATTGGCGGGAAAATCCTGCGAAAACACGTAATCATAGGTCGCGAGCGTCCTCGCGAGCAGCCCGATGTTCGCCTGCGATTTGGCGACGGCGGAATAATGGTCGACCCGCGCGGTGGGGTCGAGCAGCTTCATCGCATAGGCGACGCCGTAACTCTGGCAATTGCCGATAACCGCGACGCGCGGACCGTTCGCGTTCCGCCGCCCCGTGAGAGCGGCGCTCCAGGTCCGTATTATCTGTTTGTCGATCTGCGAAATCATGCGTGCGAGGCGCCGTGAGCGCGCCGGCGCGCGAGGGCCCCGAAATCGGGACGGCGCCGACGGATGACAAGCGGCCGGGCGGAGTTTATGTTCCCGGCACGATCAAGGACAACGCCAAACAAAAGATTGTTTGGATCGTCCCAGAGGAGATCGACTATTGGCGGACAATCCCTATAGCTCCCTACCCGACCATCGCTTCTGGCGCAAGGCGGTGGCGTCGCTGCCGCCCTTCGCTTTGGATCCGATTATCGCCACGCCCTTCAAAATTTCCCCGCGCGACAAGGTGGCGACCGCTGGAAGCTGCTTCGCGCAGGAAATCGCGCACCGCCTCCAGCAAAGCGGCTATCACTATTATTTGCCGGAACGGCCGCCGGAAGGCATGTCCGCGGCGGAGGCCGAGCGGCGCAATTACTCGATGTATTCCTGTCGCTACGGCAATTTGTACACCACGACGCAACTCTTGCAGCTGATCCAGCGCGCCTACGGCGATTTCACGCCGGATCTCGACGTCTGGACGACGGACGACGGCCGCGTCGTCGATCCCTTCCGTCCGCGCATCGAGCCCGACGGCTATGCGAGCGCCGAGGAGATGCGGGCCGATCGCGTCCGGCATTTCGCCGCCGTGCGCGAAATGATCGAGACGATGGATGTTTTCGTCTTCACCTTCGGGCTAACGGAGTGCTGGCGCCATAAGTCCGACGGCGCGGTTTTGCAGCTCGCGCCCGGCGTCGCCGGCGGCGATTATGACCCGCGATCCTATGAATTCTGGAACATGACCGTCGGCGAGGTGGTTCGGGATTTTCTCGCCTCGGCCGATCTGATACAGGCGAAAAACCCCAACGCGCGCATGATTCTTTCGGTCTCCCCGGTGTCGATCATCGCGACCAGCGAAGACCGGCATGTGCTTGTCTCCAACTCCGCGTCCAAGGCTATTCTTCGCGCGGCGGCGGACGAGGTCGTGCGTTCGCGCGAGAACATCGCCTATTTTCCGTCTTACGATCTCGTGACGGCGGCGCCCAACGCCGCGCGTTTTTACGGAGACGACACGCGCAGAATCAATTCCTTCGGTATAGACCGCACGATGAGAATGTTCTTCGATCATTTCACGTCGCGGCCCACGGACCAGCAAGGCGCCTTTCAGGCGCTTCAACTCGATGTCGCGGCGGAGGCCAAAAGCAACGCAAGGGTCGTCTGCGACGAAGAGGCGATCGAATCGGCGTAGAAACCGGCCTTTTCCGACCAACCGCCCGCTTCACCCAAAAAGGATGCAATCAATGGTCATCGGTTCCCTCGCGCTCGCCGCCGCTGGCGGCTTCGTCGGCGCGTCGCTCTATGTCAATTATGTCGAACAGCCCGCCCGCATGGCGCTGGACGACGCCGCTCTGGCGAAGGAGTGGGAGCCTTCGGACCATCGCGGTTTCGTCGTGCTCGCCGGTCTCGCCTTGGTGTCGGCGATATTCGGCTTCATCGCCTTTCGCGAACTCGACGACGTGCGTTGGCTGCTTGGCGCGCTCGTGATCATCGCCAGCTGGCCGTACACCTATTTCACGATCGTGCCGCTCAACAACCGCATCCTGGCGCTGATCGACGGTGAAGCGGCGCATGAGGCGCGCGGCGTCATCAAGCTGTGGGGCCTGTTGGAGCTTGGTCAAACCGGCATCGGCCTGCTCGCGGTTCTGGTCTATCTCTGGGCGGCGGGCTGAGCCATCGGGCGCGACAAGGAGGCCAGGCTAGATGACTTATGATCTCATCGTGATCGGAACCGGTCCCGGAGGCTATGTATGCGCCATTCGCGCGGCGCAGCTCGGGTTAAAGACCGCGGTCGTCGAAAAACGAGCGACTTTCGGCGGAACATGCCTCAACGTCGGCTGCATCCCGTCCAAGGCGCTGCTGCACGCTTCGCATATGTTTGGCGAGGCGGCGCATGGTCTCGCGGCGCTCGGGGTGGTCGTCGACCCGCCGCGCCTCGATCTTCCCGCGATGATGAAGCATAAGGACGACACCGTCGCCGCCAATGTGAACGGCGTCGCCTTCCTGCTCAAGAAGCACAAGATCGACGCCTTTATCGGCGCCGGCAGGCTGCTGGCGCCGAGCGCCGGTCCGCATCAGGTGGAAGTCGCCGCGGCTGATGGAGCCAAGCAGATTCTCTCAGCCAAAAGCGTGGTCATCGCCACCGGCTCCGCGGTCGCGCCGCTGCGTGACGCCGCGGGCGCGCCGATCGAGATCGACGAGAAAGTCGTGCTGTCCTCCACGGGCGCGCTGGAACTGCCCAAGGTTCCCGAAAGCCTGGTCATCGTCGGCGCCGGCGTGATCGGATTGGAGCTGGGATCGCTGTGGCGCAGGCTTGGCGCCAAGGTCACGGTGATCGAATTTCTCGATCGAATCCTGCCCGGCTTCGATATCGAGATCGCCGCGCGCTTCCAGAAAATTCTCGAAAAGCAGGGCTTTGTTTTTCGCCTCAAAACCAAGGTCACGCAAGTAGCAAAGACCGAGGCCGGCGCGACCGTCTCCTTCGCCGCCGTCGACGGCTCCGGCGACGGGATGATCGGCGCCGACGCGGTGCTGATCGCCACCGGGCGCGTCCCCTATACGGAGGGACTCGGCCTCGCCGAGGCCGGCGTCGCGCTGGAGCGCGGGCGCGTGGTCATCGACGACAATTTCGCGACCAATGTCGCCGGCGTTTACGCGATCGGCGACGTCGTGCGCGGGCCCATGCTCGCGCATAAGGCCGAGGAAGAGGGCGTCGCCGTCGCGGAAATTCTTGCTGGCCAGCACGGTCATGTCGATTACGGCGTCATTCCCGGCGTCGTCTACACCATGCCGGAAATCGCCAGCGTCGGCCTCACGGAGGAGGAGGCGCGCGCCAAGCACGGGGCGGTCAATATCGGCAAATTCCCCTTCACCGCCAATGGCCGCGCCCGCGCGATGCGCGAGACCGAGGGCTTCGTGAAGATCATCGCCGACGCCGCCACCGACCGCGTGCTGGGCGTGCATATTCTCGGCGCCGGCGCCGGGGAACAGATCGCCGAAGCCTGCGTCTTGATGGCCTTCTCAGGCTCGGCCGAGGATCTGGCGCGCATCTGCCACGCGCATCCGACCCTGTCCGAGGCGGTCAAGGAGGCGGCGCTGGCGGTCGACAAGCGGGCGATTCACATTTAGAGCGTTTTCGAGCGAAGTGGATGCCGGTTCGCGTTAAGCGGACCAGGGGAACCGGCGCGCTAGCTCTTCTTGGTTTGCCGCTCGGCCTGGCTGAAATTGGACAAATCACCCGACAGCGCCGCCGCCCGGCGCCAGGACTTGGCGATGGCGGAATATTTTATCTCCGAGGCTATCTTGGCGACCTGCTTTTGCAAATCGACGCCACCGCAGGACGGGCAGGTCGGGATGTCCGACGAGCGAACCAGCAGCTCGAACTCGGCGTTGCAAGTCTGGCAGACATAATCGTACAGTGGCATCAAATCCTCGCGGCGCGGCCGGGGCGACAAGCGCGTGCGCTTCCCGCTGGGAGGGAAGCAATTTCCTTGCCAAGCTGCTTGTCGCGGCGAGAATGAAAACCAAGTCACGTCGCCAAAAGAAGGCAGAACATCCTCATGGAAAGACTCGCGGGCGCGAAAAAGGCGCTGATCGCGGAAGCTGGCTCATCCGGTAAATGTAGGATAGGGCTAATTAACCTTTGGATTGCAAAACCGTTATGTTAGGCGATTCTGCGGCGCGAACCCTCGGACGCGCCGATTTCGGGCAGACTTGCTAAACCAAGATTCCGCAAGGCGACCATCATGACCAGACAAATAATTTGCGCCGCCTGCGAGGCCGCCGATCCGGAAATCGTCGAAATTGGTGGGTTGCGACGCACATCTTGTCCTCATTGTCACCACTCGCAACGCGTCGACATCGAGCCGTTCGACTACACCCACTTCGCGATGGGGAGCACCGGCATCGCGCCGGAACGACTTAAAGCTCAGGCCGACTTCATCGCCACGCGGCTTGGCGACGGCGCCCGAGCTCTCGAGGTCGGCTGCGCCGCTGGCGACCTCGCGCAGGCGCTGCGCGAACGCCGTTCATTCGCAACCTACGACGGCGTCGAGTTTTCGCCAGCCCGCGAACGCGCTGCCAAACGCCTCGATCGCGTTTTCGACGCTCCGCTTGAAAACTTGCTCAGTTCGGGCGCGATCGAGGAGGCGAGCTACGACGTGGTTCTTTCGTCGCATTGCCTCGAACATCTCGACGATCCTTCGGCGATGATCGCGGCGATGCGACGGGCGCTCAAGCCCGACGGTCTACTGTTCATCGAAACGCCAAACCGCTCCGGCCATGCACGGCTGCCTTTCGACGACAATCGCTCGCATATTCACTTCTTCGGCGTTTTATCGCTGACGCGCCTGCTCGCGCGTCACGGTCTCGAAACGATCGCGGCGGAGACGGGAGCGCGGCTAGATGCGCGGTACTCCGACTCGCTGCGCGCGCTCGCGCGGGCTCGCGCGACTCTCGGCGTTGAAGCGCCCCTGCTTTCCGACCACCCATCGCTGGCGGGCGTCGATAAAGTCGTCGTTTGGGGCGCCGGCCGGATGGTGGAAGAAATGCTTGAGCACTATTTCGACCTGGCCCGTATCGCCTTTTTTATTGATAAGGACGAGCGCAAACATGGAACGATCCGCTTCGGCGCCCCGGTGCGGGGGCCGGACGCCCTCGCGCAAGGCGCCAATTGGACCGTGCTCGTCAATTCGCTCGAAATGGAGTGCGCGATTCGCGCCGAAATCGCGGCAAATCACACCGCGCGGGTCGCTCGCGTCGTGAGCATTAGCGAACTGCTGGGTTCATGACGAGCAAGCGGCGAGCGTGCCGCGGGGTCTAGGCGAATTCGACGGTCTCCGCGCGATCGCGATATTCATCGGGGCTGAGATCGTCGAGATTATCCGGCATGGTGTTAAGGAACGTGCAGTTTTTGCACGCCGCCAGCTCGGATTTCCGCCCCTCGAGATGGGCGAGTTGGAAATCGCGCAACGCCGCGCCCCGCCAGACTTCCGCGAGCGTCTCGATCTTGAGGTCGCCGACCACGGCCTCCTTGGCCCAATCGACGCAGCATACGCTGACCCGCAAGTCCGCATGGACCACAAGCGTATAAAACGGCTGGGGGCAAACCGTCTTGCGGTTTTGAAAATTGGGGCGTTGCAACAGCGTCTCGGCGTCGACCTGCGCCAGATTGCCTTCGCTCGGGTCGTTCCAGTTCATCACCGGTTCGATCGCCGCCTCGTCGACGATTGGCGCGAACCTCTCCAGGAACTCCGCGTTTTCCACCGGATCGCCCGAGTCGATCATTTTGGCGTAGATGAAAGTGGCGCCTCGTAGGTCGTCCCGCAATTCGCGAAATTTCGCGACATTGCTTTGCACGCGGTCCAGCGGCACTTTGGATTGGGTTTTGCGCGCGTGGGCGCTTGCGTTTCCGCCATAGATGGAAATGCGCAAATAATCGAGCCCGGCCTCGATAAGCCGCCGGGCCGCGTCTTCGCCGAGCAGCGAGCCGTTGCTCGTGAGGATAATGCGATCGGCGATTTGTTTTTGCCGCGCAATGCTGACAAATTGAGGCAGGTCGCGATTTACCAGTGGCTCACCCATCATGTAAAAATTAAGGGTTTTGATCCCTCCCATCGCCTTGATTTGATCGCTGACGCACTCGAAACCTTGTAAATCCATCCGCGTCAGGCCGCCGCTGCGCTGCTCGAAATCCTCAAAGGATTCCGGACAATAGACGCATTTGAAATTACAGATGTTGGTTGGCTCCACATAGATCGTGAAAGGCGCGAGGAGTGGGACCGCGTCCCGCAAGAGCGTCCGGGGCGCTTCGCGCAGTTTGCCGTACGAAATCTTGTCCATCGAGGCTAACTCTTTTGTCCCTGCGTCAACGATTGGAGATTCGGCGTTTGGCCAACCCTCCGGGCGAATGCTGACTTACGCGTATGAAAGTCTATCGCCCGTCCGTTAGGAAAAGCCTAACCAAGGCGCCCGCGCGCCTTCGGTGTTGGCGATTTACGAAGTGTTAGCTGTTGCGCCCCATAGCTTTGATAGCCGCTTCGAATCCGGTTTGGATGAAAGTCGCGCTCGATCACACCATCAGTTTTTCTCTGGGAGAGTCAGGATCGCCGTATGACGTCACCCGCGGAGCCTACGCGCATTGAAGAGGGCCGCCGGAGTCTGCTCGCGGCGGGGCCCGTGGCCGCGGCCGCGCGCATTCTATGCGAGCGCCGGTTCTTGCGCTTCATCCTGGTCGGCGGGGTCAATACGGCTGTTGGCTATAGTCTGTTTCTGGTCGCGCTGGCGATCATGCCGACGACCCTCGCCGCGCTTGTCACGGCCAATATTCTGGCCATCCTGTTCAACTTCGTCACGACTGGATCGCTTGTGTTCGGAGCGCGCGATCCGCGGCTGCTTCCCCGCTTCTTCGTGGTTTACGCCGTCGCCTTTGTCTATAACGCGATCGGTCTGGCGGTTCTCGAAAACATGGGGATCCGACCTTGGCTGGGCGGCCTCGTGCTCCTCCCGGGTTCGGTCGCCTTATCCTACCTATTGAACCAGCGTTTTGTCTTTAACGGCCCCCCTCGACCTCGATTGGCCCCCGGCGACAATTGACGCGCGGACCAAGCGCCCTTGGCCCCGCGTTTTTAACCTCGGCGCGCTCTCCCCGATGTTACGGGACAGCGCGCAACGCCCCGGTATTGGCGCGCTTATTTCGCCGCCCCGGCCCTCACGCCGGTTCGCGCGTTCTGTCCTGGCGCGGGGCGAGGTGCTCGGGGACCGATTCAGAGGCGGGATCGAGCGGCACGATCATGTTCGCCTTAAACTCGTCGCGCGGCAGCAGCGGCGACATATCCTCGAGCGGCATCGAGCGCATCGAGCCGTCGGCCTGCGGCAGCGCCGCCGACTTCGGGAACAACGCCTCGTCGGCGACGAGCCGCACATCGACGAGAAGCGGGCCTTCATGCGTCAGCGCGCGCTGCAAGCCGTCGCGTAGATCGGCCGCGTCCTCGATGCGGAAGGCGTCCCAGCCGAACGTCTTGGCGAGCGCCACGAAATCGGGCATTTCGAGTTTCGAGGTCGGGCCGCTGCCGACATAACGCCCCTCGAAGTAGTTGCGCTGCGTATTGCGGATCGAGGCGTAGCCGCCATTGTTGAAGACGATGAGGCGCAGCGGCAGGCGCAGACTGGCGATCGTTTGCAACTCCTGCAGATTCATCATCAGCGAGCCGTCGCTCTCCAACCCGACGAAGGGACGCCCGTCCGAGGCCATGTAGGCGCCGATCATCGCCGGCAGGCCATAGCCCATGGCGCCGAGGCCGGAGGTGAGGAACACCCTCTGCCCCTCCTTGTTCTGGAAGCCGGTGTAGAAAAATTCGACGGCGAGGCCCGAACTGCCGGTCACGATCAGCGAATTGGCCGGCAATTCGTCGGACAGCGTCTGCGTCAGATGGAAATGGCCGATCGGGCCGTGGCTCGGAAAAGGCGCGCCGTCATTGACGGGATAGCGGCGTTTCCAGTCGGCGCAGCGGGCGAGCCACGCCCCGCGGCCCTGTGGAGCGGCCGCTTGCGCGAGCGGCAGAAGAGCGTCGATGAACGCCTTGGCGTCGGCCTCGACGCGCATGTCGAAACCGTCCATGCCATCGAATTTCGCGAGTTCGGCCGGGTCCACGTCGACAACGATCTTACGCGCGCAGCGGCCAAATTTCTCGGGGTTGTACGCGGTCACGACGTTGTCGAGGCGCGCGCCGATCGCGATCAGGAGATCTGCGTTCTGAACCGCGAAATTGGGCGCGCGAAGGGCGACGACGCCCGGCTTGCCGACGCTTAAGGGGTGATCCGCCGGAATGAGATCGGCGGCGTTCCAGGTGGTGACGACGGGAACGCCCAACGCCTCGTAGAGCGATCTGAATTTCGCGGCGGCCTCGGCCAGCCGCACGCCATGACCGGCGAGGATGACGGGACGTTCGGCCGCCGCGATCATGTCGATCACGCGGGCGCAATCCGCCGCGAGTTCGGACGCCTTGCCAGCGTCGGCGGCCGGCGGCGCACAGCCGCGCAGCGCGTCAGTGTCGATCACGCTGTTCTGCACGTCGAGCGGAATGTCGATCCNNGAATGTCGATCCACACCGGCCCGCGCCGCCCCGTCGTCGCGAGATGCACGGCCTGTTCGAGATGAAATCTTATGTCGGCGGGATCGAGCACGGTGACGGCATATTTGGTGATGGGACGCGCGATCGAGACGATGTCGACCTCTTGCGGCCCCATCTGGCGAACGCCGCTGTCGCCAATGAGATCGGCGCGCTTCACCTGACCTGAAATGATCAACAGCGGCACGGATTCGATCCAGGCGCCGGCGCAGCCCGTCACCGCGTTGGTGCCGCCGGGGCCTGTCGTCACCAGCGCGACGCCCAGCCTTCCGTTGATGCGCGAATAGGCCTCCGCCGCGATGGAGGAGGCCTGCTCGTGATGGTTGGCGACATAGGTCAGACGAGGCTGCGCGCCGAACGCGTCCACGAGATACATGGACCCGCCGCCGGGCACGAGGAACACGCAACCGACGCCCTGGTCGGCGACGAATTCGGCGACATAATCGGCGAGACGAACGGGGTTTGACGACATGAAACACGTTTCCTTGATGGCGCGCCGCTCAACCGATCCAGTAACGAAGCAGCGTCTTGCGATTCTGGTTCTTGGTGATGCTTTCGTCGGTGTAAAAGGAGTCGTTGGCGAAATGCGTCGAGGATATTTCCTCGAACACGGCGCCTGTCGCGCTCTCGAACGCGTGGCGCACGCCCGGCGCGATGGTGACGACCGATCCCGGCCCGCAAATCCGCTCCTCGTCGTCGAGGCGCAGACGCAATTCGCCGTGCAGCACATGGAAGGTTTCTTCCTTGCAGCGGTGGAATTGCTCCGGATGCTTCTGGCCCGGCAATACGACGATCAGCTTCTTGCAATAGCCGCGGTTGACCACCGTCACCATGGTGATGCCATATTGATCGAACCGCTCCAGACCGAAGTGATGCGAAATTTCCAGCTCGGCCTCGCCGGGCACGACGCCCTTGCTCTCCTTCAAGAGATTTTTGACCTGCGTGACGATGGAGAACACCTTGGCCCG
>PLAI01000048.1:0-6532 GCA_003134075.1 Methylocystaceae bacterium
AGGCCGTCATTGGCGATGTGAGGGCGCGGGATAGCGAACGCGAGGGGGCGTCGACATAGCCGGCGTTGTTGTCGCCATGGGCTGGCAGCGGCCGCAGTTCCTCGGCGAACGGACGCATGTTCCGACGGACGCCACGGCAGGAGTGCGCCAGAAACGGAATCGCGGGGTTGACCTTTCGACCGCACCTTAGTAGCCGGCAACGAACAAGAAAGACGCTTCATAACCCTGCGATCAGCCATATTCTATTCATCATAAGCACGTAGAAGCTCTGAAAATTTCTCTTTAATCATTCCCTGTCTAACTGCAAGGAACTTTTCCACATTTTCAAGCTTCCAAAGCTTCTTATCCGACGGAATACAGTGCAGTTCCAGGTAATCCGGATTCTGCTTGATCTGCGCTGGGAACCACTCGTCGGGGGGTGTATCTGCCTTACCTCCAGCACCATTCTCTTTGGCCGTGAGCAACATGCAGTTGGCCAATTGATTGATCTCCGCAGCCGTATAGTGTTGCACACGACGCCCTGTTTCCGGATTCACATCCTTGACGGATTTAAGCAAGGATTGAGGAAATATGTGATCAACCTGTGGCAAGTGCCCGTCGAACGACGGGCGATAATCAAAGTCATACCAAATATTGAAGAGTGTATGTATTTGCTTGGAACCATATCCCATCCAAAAAAGATGGTCGCTCGATATTTTAAGGCTCCGCCCATCCTCTTCAATCACACGGAATATCGCTCTTTTGTCGAAAGCCTTCCGCTCGCTAATATTGGCGGTTATCTTATCAATTAAACCATCTGGACGGCCAGAAAAAGCGCCAGCAAGCAATACACGAAGAAAATAGTCTCTAATTGGCCGAACATTACCAAGTTCGCCGGGAAAATGAAAATGAAAATATATAATTGGTATTAGCGCATTGTATGATGTGAGGGCCTTAGCGCTTCTTATATATGTTTTGCTGGCTATAATGTCTCTAACGAATTTTATCGAATTAGAAATGTTTTCCCAGTTACTAGAAATTTTTTGCCTTAAGCTGTCGTCTCTGAGTTTCTCGACCTCATATTGAGCGCCAAGCCCCAAAACGGAGAGAGCGCATTTCAGCACGAAATCGCGGCTGAATTCAAACTGGTCATCCCCGTTTAGCTCGCTGAGAAGCTCCTGCATTTCGATATCGGCCATTCTCCAATCGGAGATCAGGAGCGTGAACATAAGATCAGACTTGCTTAGCTGCGTCCCGCCCGAATTTGCGCGTATAAAAATTTCGACGATATCGTCAAAAGCAAAATGGTTATCCTCATCGGTTCCGTCGATCTCTTGATACAGCAATGCTTCTGTTACCTCAATTTCGCGTTTCGCACGTTCGATTACGCGGCTTGCCGTTTCTTTATCAGTTTCGGAAATCTCTTGACCGGCATCGGACATTATTTGCAATGCGATCTGCCCAGCCAACTTCTTCGAGTAGACGATATCCCCGAGCGGGACCCATGGCCATTTCGCCTTCTTGGGATCAATAAAAGAGAACCGATAGCGCACATCCTCAGGTGCTCGCGGTGCGCCGCTTAAAACATTGATGTGCAGAACCCCTCCTTTGTATGAACCTTTCAGGCCAAGGTAAAAGCTTTGCAGCCGCTGCTGGCCGTCGAGCACAAGTTTCTTTGTGTTCTTATTTATGACTCGGTAAAGGGTCTTTAAGTCCGTATTTTCATAATACTCCCTAATGAAATTACGATTTCGTAGCTCTGCCTTGGTCTTCCAAAGCATCATTGAAGGTAGCGGATACTGGCGCATGATAGAATCAAAAAGTCTCTCTATTTGATCCTCGTCCCAAACGAACAAACGTTGGATATTGGGTAGCCACAAACCGCCTCCATCCGCATCTTCGTTGTTGATATCGGCGATCATGCTTTTGATGCTCTTCGATGGCATTTTTTTACCCCGGATGAGTTTGACCGCCTTAGCCGAACTAGCGTAACATAGCACCCGGGCTTCCTGCCAGCGAGTTGGCGCATTACGCGCAGAGCCTCGAACTTCTCCCCAATTCAGTCCTTTCTCGGACCGCTGATCGACAGTTCGACCCTGCTTGTCCGCTCAGGGTCATCTTCGCCCGTCCGGCCTTACTCAGAGTGAGTCCGGTCACCCTCGAAAAGCGTCCGCGACACCAATCATCGAAAGCCGGTTTTTTCGCGATCATCGCCCCATCCCCGCCGCTCTATGTTCGCGACAGTCCGGCGACACGTCAGCGCGCCGTGTCACGGACGCCGAGCAGACGAAGCGCCGCGCCGCTGCGATGGCGGGAGAGGGAGTCTCTGGCGCGAGATCGATCGCCGCAAAGGCAAGGGCGTCGACCGCAGGCAGACAGGATTGCAGCACGTCACCTATGCGCCGGCGACGCCTTGGGATTGAAGACAGGCGATTGTGGGAGGGGGGGGTAACGGGCATGCGGGGCCGAGGATGTCTGATTTTTCAACTCCCTCTCGGCGTAGCGGGAGGGAATGGAGAGACGGCCTGCTTTCGAGTTTGGAGGAGCACGCGTTACTGTCTCCGCCATGTGCGGACGTTTCACACAAAATCTCTCATGGGCGGAAATCCATCGCCTCGCCGATTTGATCGGCCAGCCGCGCAATCTGGCGCCGCGATTCAACATCGCGCCCGCAACGCCGATAGAGGTTATTCGCGCTGCGGCCGCCGGCAACGAGCTTGTCCCCATGTATTGGGGCCTCATTCCCTCATGGTGGAAAAAGCCGCTCGCCGAACTTCCCTCAACCTTCAACGCCCGGGCCGAGACGCTTGCCGAGCGGCCGATGTTTCGCGGCGCGTTCAAATACCGTCGCTGCATCATTCCGGCTTCGGGCTTTTACGAATGGACCGGCGCGAAAGGGGCGAAGACGCCGCGCTATTTCACGGCGCGCGACGGCCGCCCGCTCGCGTTCGCCGGTATATGGGACCATTGGAGCGGACTCGATGGCGGCGACGACCTTCCGAACGCGACGATCATCGTCGGCGAGGCGAATCGTTGGATGCTGCGCTTTCACGACCGAATGCCGATCATTCTCGATTGGCACGACGCCGGCGCGTGGATGACGGGCGAGAGCCCCGGCGCGCTGCTTCGCCCGGCGCCCTTTGACGCCTTGCAAGAGTGGATCGTCTCGACGCGCGTGAACAGGGCCGGCGCTGGCGACGACCATCCGGCGCTTATCGACCCGATCGCAGATGCTTGAGCCGGCATGTCAGCAGCGCGCATCTATCGCGTGCGCGGCGGCCCGCACGATGGGCGATGGTTCTGGGCTGTCCAGATCGGCCCTGGTCGCGTCCCATTCAACGGTGGGGCGGGTAATGCGGACGGCGGCCGGGAAGCGCGCGAGGCTTGCGAGGCGATTTTGCGGGCGATGGTGGACGCCTAAGTGCGGAAATCGCCGCGCGCGGCGATGCGCGAGACATGCTGGCCTCACATATGCGTCGCGGCGAACGCGGCGATCCTCCCAGCAAAGACGATGGCGAGCGCCAACGATCCATATTTCATGATCGACATGAGCGCGTAATAAGATTCCGGGCTCAGCATTTAGTCATCCTTTGCTGCTAAAGCGCGACCCTTGAGCGCGGAAATCCGCGAGCGTCGCGATAATAACAACAGATGAGCGCGAGCAATTCGCTTGCCAAGTGGCAAGTGAGGGCCTGCGATGTTTGGCCGCAAGATTATTGCCGAGCTTGCGAAGATTGACGAGAACCTAGTCCGCTCGCCGCTCGCGCCGGCGCATATGGCAAGATTGGCGCGTGGCGGGTAAGGCTTGCCAATGATCGGTTGTTCCGTCGCCGCGCCGCTCTCGCACGAGGCGCTACGCAATAGGTGTGATCGTGCAGTCAAATCGTCTTTTCGATAAAATTTTAGATTTCTGCGGGACCTTTTATTGGAGAGTGGCGGCTTATGAACGTGAGTATTCTTGCTGAGGATCCACTCATGGCAGAGGCACTAAACGCTACGGGCTGGTCGAGCGCGGCGGTCGTTGTTCCGATATACTCGGCAATGCTTCTGCGCGCCGGGGGCTTGGCGCAATCCGGCGCGACGTTGGAGGCGGCAGATATGCTGACGACCGCCGCTGAGACGATGCGTCGCTTTGAGCATCCGGCGGCGACGCGGATCGCGGACTTGGCGCGTGAGCTCTTGGGTGATGCCCACTGAAACCGAGCTCCGGTCGGTTGGATAGAATCGCGTTTTCGAGTGCCCTTTTTATGCGCCCGAGGGGCTTGTGCCCTTCCGTAACCTCACGCCGGCCCCGCCGCCGTTCTCGGCGATGAAGTCGACGCCAGCGGATTCGAGGAACGCCTGGTCGATCAACTCAGGACGATAACCCGCGTTCCGATCGCCGCACGCGTATAAACATGCGCAATGTCCTGATTGATCATCCTGATGCAGCCAGACGAAACATTCGTGCCAACGGTTTCGGGTTCGGTCGTGCCGTGGATGCGGTAGCCGAGATCGCGTCCATCCCCGAAGAGATACATCGCTCGGGCGCCGAGTGGGCTGCGCTGCCCTCCTGGAACCCCCAATCCGCGCGAGGTGCGTTCCAATTGCGCGACGATCTCGGGGCTCCGCTCGATCATTTCATGCGGGGGAACCCAATCGGGCCAATTCCGCTTCATGTTGACGTGCGCCTCGCCCGACCATGCGAACCCTTCACGGCCGACGCCCACGCCGTAGCGCGTCGCGCGGCTTGGCGATTCAGTGAAATAGAGATGCTTCGTGACCGGATCGACGATGATCGTTCCTGCAGGCTGAGACCCATGATATTCGACGGTCTGACGCAGGAATTGCGGATCGACCTGCCTATAGTCGAAAGCACCGATCGGAAAGGATTCGCCGCCCCAGTCGGCGTAAACAGCTCGGTAATTAGGACGATCGAGTGTGCGTCCCGCGAACTGCCGCCGGGCGCGGCCGTCGCCCAGATCGTTCCAAGGGCCCACACCCGCGCAGGCCGAGAGGGTGGAAGCGATCGCGGCACCGCCTCCTAGGGAAAATAAACGACGGCTGATCATGCGACGAAACTCACTCGAAGCTACTTTGAGTGACGTTCGCTGAGGTTGGTTAACACGCCGTCGACAACCGTGCTTTTTTTTTTGGCGAATGCGTGTGCAATTGCAGTGAGTCTCATCCGCGCTAATCGTCACTCTCGGCGTTCAAGTCTTCAAGCGGGATAGACGCGGCTGTGGCGCCGGCCGGTTCAAGACGCTGCGGGTCATGGCGCATCCGCCGGTGAGCCCTTCAAAGGCCTCCACGCGGCGACAAAACAATCCAGTTCCTCACCTGTTTCCGGATTGAACCATCCGTCGTCTCTAAATTCGACGGCGAAGGGCAGCACATAGAACCCGTGACCGTCTTGCGCGCGGACTTGGACTAACTGCCCTTCGGCGGGGGCGTCGGTATCGTTCCAGTCGGCTTCGTCGATTGAGGGCTGAGCGTCTGTCATTTCCCGAGACCTCCCGCTCCATGTGGAGCTTTCCGCAGCCGCACACCCGGGCCTTCGCCATTTTCGTCAACGAAGATCACGCCGGCCGATTCGAGGGCGGCGCGACGGCACGTTGAAACGCAATCGCAGAAATCGAGCTCACCACGTCGAGCCTGGAGATCGCCGGTTTCACTCGCCGTTAATGCAATCGGCATATCGTCTACCCTCGCTCTGGTTTCGCTACAGGAGGACAGGGCATGGTTGCGCGAATGCTTGAGGTTTGGGCTGTTCTGGTCATCGTCGGCATGAGCGCCGCGTCGGTGTGGTGTGTGGCGCTGATACTGCAGATTGCCTAAAACGTCGCGCCACCGCGACGGCCCACTAAAACGCAAAACCACCCCGCCCCCAATCCCNNAATCCCAAGGCGTCGCCGGCGCGTGGGTGACGTGTGGCAATCCGAATTGTCTACGCTCAATCCGGCGTTCCCATGTCATTCGCTTGCAATCACTTAACGCTATTCAGCGATGCCAAACCTCGAATAGCAGGGGTTTCAACATCTGAGAATTTCGCGCAATGGTTAAGGTCAGGCAGGACGCTGAGTTTGCCGGGCTTGTTTCAGGCGAAATTGGCTCGGGCAAAGTTCTGTCCCCCAAGCACGGTTCTCTCCTCTCAAGCTATCGGCTGAATTTGAGGCATGGCCAGAAAGTCGTGCATGACATGATCGTTGCCGATATCAACGCGTCTCTCGACCTCGGCGCGTCGATGCACGCGGCGGATTTGTCTGTCGTCTTACGCGCGTTCATTTCGGAATATCCGGCGTCTGCTCGCCCGACAGACTGTGAATAAGGGTCCGCGTCGTTCGCTGCGCTCGCTCCCGATCCTGAAAAGCCCTTGCCGGCCATCGCGCGGGCGCACCGTTTCGTCTACTCCTTGTGCGTGCGGGCCGTTTAGCCGGGCCGCGCCGGCGTGGTTACATGGGCGGCGGCAGCGCGGGTGCCTAAAATGTCACACGCTGGTTGCATCTCCGTAATATGCTTGACACAAAACAGGAGGTGTCGATGGTTTACGTATTCGAGTTTTTCACGGTCGAAC
>PLAI01000048.1:6538-8104 GCA_003134075.1 Methylocystaceae bacterium
CCGACGTGATCGGCAACGCCGTAAAATCATGCCGACCGCCGCGGCCACTCGCGTCGCTACGATCTTGCGCGGCATGCGTGGCGCAAAGCAGGGAGAATAACGTGTCAAAAGAGAAGCCTGACGACTTGACGGATATTGAGCGCCTGCGTCACTGGATGGAGGCCGTCGGCGGCAATATATTCTTGGGATTGAGCGCGTTAAAATCCATCGAAGAGTCTAAGGATGGCGACAAGCTCACCATCGTCCTCAAGAAAAAAAAGCAGAAAGCAAATACCGACGAGCCCTAGGGCCAGCGTCACCCCTAAGAGTTTTCAGACGCAAAAACGGCCCGTCGCTACATCCGCGCTCAGGCCGTTCCATCTGCTCGGAGTGCGGCTCCAGCGCGTCGACGCGTCGCCAAACTGGCGCGAGCATAGGGCGGCGGAATGGGACGCCGATCGTTGCAAACGTCCAGCACCTTAATGGCTACCCATAAAGGATAACGGCCTTAAACATTGCAATTGTCTTGTTGTTGCGGAGCGCTAGCTCTAGTTTCTGAAAGCGCTCCGATAGCGGCCTGGCGGTGTTGGCAGCCTCTGTTGAAACAGCCGGCGCGGATTATAGAAAGCAAGGACATGATGAAATTCAAAGCCTCTCTCTTAGCTGGCGCGGTGATCGTCGCTGTGACGGCATTGCCAATCACTTTGGCATCGGCAACGCCGCAACTCGATCCGACCGTTGCCCAAACCGATACCCTTAGCCATGTCGAAAAGGCTTGGTGGCATCACCGCCACTGGCACCACTGGCATCACTGGCATCACCGCCATTGGTAATAACGCCGTCGACGCTTCTTCGCCCCAACTTCATCTTAGTGGTTGGGGCGGTCCGCTTCGTGGCGTCAGGTTGTGCAACCGTTCGCTTGCTCAAAGAATAGGCGACGCGACTCGCGCGCGCAAGAGCGTCGCCTTATGTCGTGGTTGATAGACGGTCATCGGCGCAAATCCGGCGGCGTCAGATTTTCGGCGACAGTCATCAGTCCGCCCGCCAGCCTCATGACGATGCGCGAGCCTGATGCGCTCCATCGGCTTTTTCGCGATCCGCCGTGATGCGCATATGCTCGCTGACATTCGGCACAGCCGTGCTCCGAATCATTCGAACTGCGGCATAAGGAAGTCATTATGCGCTATCTTTTCGTGGCACTTTTCATCGGCGGTTCTCCGTCACTGCCGCGTCGGCCCAAAACTACGGGACGGGATCAAACCCCAGCGATCAATATGTTCAGGGCCACACAACCAGCAGCGGAACCTACGTCGCGCCGCATTATCAGACAAACCCGAACGGCAATCCGAGCGACAACTACGGCGCTCAAGGCAATCTCAACCCCCACAACGGGCAGACAGGCCGGGGCTACTGAGAAGCTCTGCGGGGTGGCGCGTGGTGCGCGCCGCCTGCTTTCTTGCGCCGCGCCGAAGTTGGCCAGCATCATCATATCGCTGGCGCGTATCTCACGGCCTATTCCCGCGAGATCGCTTGGCGCGAAGATCATCGCCGCGTGTCGAACGGCGAGCAATATCTTATGATTGCCGC
>PLAI01000276.1 GCA_003134075.1 Methylocystaceae bacterium
TGACTTTTCACACGGTCTGCAACAATTATGAAACGCGCGGAGTCGCAAGGGCTACCCGGAGAAAACGCGCATTTTTCCCGCGTCCCGCCCCTCCGTCGCTCCTGCGGCGAGGGCCGGGGCTGGCGTCGGCGCATCGCGTCACCCCGGCCCGTCGAAGCCCCTTCGAGCGGGTCGCGGCCCCGCTCACGCTGTCTCGCGTCGGTATGCCCAAAATGCACGGAAGCGTCTCGCCATGCCGTCACCGCAACCGCCCGGACTTGTCAGAAACGCCAGATTGCTGGATATTTTCCGCGCGGTCGGCCGCCATAGGGGGAGCGTCAGCTAAAATGAGAGAAACTGAAATTCACAACTCGGCGGCAGTCTCTGATGTTTGGGTAATAATTTTCGGCATTCACAGTGAAGATTGGATGGAGGCTTTGGGACCTGACGCGCCTGTTTGGAACACAATAGCTGAGGCTAAAGAGATAATAATTATTGCAGATGCGACAGATTCTCGTCTAAGTTACATAGACGAATCCAAGAAATGCAGCGTTATCATTCCTTTGATGGAAACTCATGCAAAAGCTGTTCCACGGGATATTGCATCACTAGTCCCAGATCATTTCTGTATTGATTTACTATCCAACAAGCGTCTTTTTGCAGAGTTTATGCGCGAGCGTAACTACGATGATATTATTCCGATTCATTATGAAACGAAAGAAGAGGCTGCTTACCCATGCGTACTTAAGCGCTTAGATTGTAACGCAGGCGTCGGAATTGCTGTCGTAGACTCACGCCAATATCTCGATAAGTTATTATTACATCCGCTTTGGCTTGGGAAGGACATTGTCCTACAACAGTTTATTCCAGGAGAGCAAGAATATGTAACTCACTGCGTGTTCAAGAATGGGCGCTTGCTTTGGCAATGCAGTTTTTTATATAAAATGAACGATCCGAATCCGATAAGAGGACCGCATTCTAATTTTACACTTGAAGCTGTTGAAACCGCGCCATTCATTCTAAATACGCTTAAATCGATTCTTTCTGGTATATCGTATACAGGGCCATGTAACGTAAATTATAAAATTGTGAGCGGAAACTTTATAATATTTGAAATTAACCCGAGGCTTGGTGGATCTCTGATGAAGGCTGAAAATATAATGTATTTACATGGAGCATTGTCAACTATTATCAGGTCAGCGTTGCTGTAATCGTAGATCGATCCAGATTTAACTTGCGAAAACGTATTGACGGAAGAAAGCAAACCGTTGTCGCCATCTGAAATTTGGGCAATAGCAGTTTAGAGGCCGCCTACCACGCCGATTGCAACGCCGACAGCGCGGCATGGGCCGCGCTTCCGCTTCGCTATACCCAAGCGTTACGGGTCGATGAGAGACTTTCGGCGCGTCAATAGGGGGGTAGCTTTTGCGAATCCTCTCATGGCGTAATCTAAAGCCTAATGAGACACGGCGGGGGCGCTCCGCCTGTGGCAGCGCTTGAGGCGGGCCATGCCCCAGGCCGAGCGCTCCACCATGACTGCTCCGCCTGTTAAGACCCAGTAACGCCCATAAATCGAGGATATCGTTCCAAATTCAAGAGGTTAAAAAATCGAAGTATTTTCTGCGCAAAACTCCGGCGCGGAATTTCTCGCTGATTTCGCGGCTTGGCCGAGACCGAGGGAACCACCGCTTCGCGCCCCCATCAAAAATCCATTTCGTCCGCTTCCCAAAAGCGCCCCGCGGTGACAGACTCTTTCGCGCGCGATAGACTGCTTTCCTTCGCGGCGACGTGGATTTGAGGCTGAACGCAATTGCAGGACGTCGCGCGGAGCGCGCAAGAAGCTCTCCACTCCGACCAGGGCCGCGCGCCCTTTTTCGGGGCGTTGGGCCTTAGGTTTCGCGCTGTCTTCGCGGCGGCGGTCGAGAAGGAGGTAGCGCTGCGGCGCCCCTTTTTGTGGACGCCGGTCGCGGCCGGCGCGGGGGCGCTGCTGTATTTTTCCGCCGACCACGAGCCCTCGCTTGCCTTTGCCCTGGCGCTGTTCGCGGCTTTCGCCATCGGCGCCTACCGCGCCCGCGAAACCCCGCGCTTTTTCGCGCCGCTGCTGGTTTTGGCCTGCGTCAGCGGCGGCTTTTTCTCGGCCTGCTGGCGCGCGGCGCGGGTCGACGCGCCGACCCTGCCGCGCATGGGAATCGGATTTCTGACCGGCTTCGTCGAGGAGGTGGATTTGCGCCGCGCCGGCGCGCGTTTCGTGCTGCGCGTCGCCAGCGCCGAGGGGTTGCCGGGCGATTCGGCGCCGGCGCGCGTGCGCCTCACGACGCGCGGCGAGCCCAATTTCAAGGCGGGCGATTTCATCGCGCTGAAGGCGCGCCTGCTGCCGCCCGCCCACGCCTCGCTGCCCGGCGGTTATGATTTCGCCCGCGACGCCTTCTTTTTAGGGCTTGGCGCGGTGGGCAGCGCGCTGGGCCGGGTCGAAGTGATGCCGCCGCCCGATCCGGCGCCGCTGTCGTTGCGCTTTTTCGCCGCGGTCGACCACGCCCGCAACGCGCTCGCCTTCCGCGTTTACAACGAGTTGCAGGGCGACGCGGGCGCCATCGCCGCCGCCATGGTGACTGGCAAGCGCGACTTTTTATCTGAAAACGCTAAGGATCTGATCCGCCGCGCCGGCATTTTTCATGTCGTGACAATTTCCGGCGTCCAAATGAGCTTGGTGGCCGGAATTTTTTTCGTGGGCCTGCGCCAGCTGTTCGCCTGTTCGCGAACTTTGGCGCTCAATTATCCGATCAAAAAATGGGCGGCGGCGTTGGCGATTTTCGCCGCGATTCTTTACGATCTTGGCACGGGCTCGCGCGTTGGCGCGGAGCGGGCATTGGTGATGACGTTGGTGATGCTCGTCGCAGTGTTGTTCAACCGCCCCGCCTTGTCGATGCGCAATCTCGCCTGGGCGGCGTTTTTCGTTTTGGCGTTCGAGCCCGAAGCTTTGCTGGGCGCGAGTTTCCAACTTTCCTTCGCCGCCGTCGCCGCGCTGATCGCCGTGTTCGAGGCCCGGGGTGAAAGCCGCGCCGCGATGCGCGACGCGCCGCGGATTACGCGCGCGGATGGCTCGGCGATGCGCGTTTTTGCGCGTTTTTGGCGCGGAGTCTCGGCCGGACCGGGGGCGGCGCTGTTCGCCACCTTCTGCGCGACTTCGGCCACCGCCTCCTTCATGGCCAATGACTTCCATGAACTCAGCCCCTATGTGCTGATCGGCAACCCCTTGACCCTGGCCATCATCGAATTCTTCGCTGCGCGCTGCTCGGCGCGGCGCTGTATCCGCTCGGGCTCGACGCATTCGTGTGGCGCTATCTTGGGCTCGGCATCGACCTCATTACTTACCTCGCGAAGCTGATCGCCAGCGCNNCTCGCGCTGGCGTTGCTATCAGTTGTTCTTTGGCGCAGCCTGATGTTGCGGGCGACGGCCATTCCTTTACTCGTAATCGGTTTGATCGGCGCCTCGTCCTTTTCGGGCTTCGACCTCGCCGTGGGCGCGAACGGAGATTCCGCGGCGGTGCGGCAGGTCGGCGGCGGTCTTGCGTTGCTTGGCCGCAAGCCCGACGGCTTCGCGGCGGAACAGTGGCTGCGCGCCGACGCCGATTCGCATTCGCCGCGCGATGCGGCGGGCGGCGTCGCTTGCGATGAATTGGGCTGCGTCGCCCGCGCGATCGACGGAAAGCTGGNNGGAGGCGCTGATCGAGGATTGCGCCCGCGCCGCGATCGTTGTGACCCCGCTGTTCGCGCCGCAAGGCTGCGGCGCGCCGATTGTGATCGACCGGCGCAAACTGGAGGAGACAGGCGCGGTCACGCTGCGGCTGACGGCCGCGCGCGTCGAATGGACGACGGCCCGGTCGCGCGGCGAGGATCGGCCCTGGTCGCGCGCGCCGCGCCCGCGCCCGGGGCTTTCGCCCGGCGACGAGACGGAGCATGACGCGAGCGCCGAGGAAATTTCCGCGCAAGCCGAGCCGTAAGGTCGCCCCGCCCGTCGTCAATATTTCCGCAGCAAACTAATCAGCTTGCCCTGGATGCGGATGCGGTCGGGTCCGAAGATGCGGGTTTCATAGGCGGGATTGGCGGCCTCCAGCGCGATCGAGGCGCCGCGCTTGCGCAGGCGCTTCAGGGTCGCTTCCTCGTCGTCGATCAAGGCGACGACGATATCGCCGGTCTCGGCCTGATCCTGCTTCTTGATCACCACGGTGTCGCCATCGAGAATGCCGGCCTCGATCATCGAATCGCCGCGCACCTCGAGCGCGAAATGTTCGCCGTTGGACAAGAGGTCGGGCGGCAGGCTGATGGTGTGGCTGCGCGACTGGATCGCCGAGATCGGCGTGCCGGCGGCGATGCGCCCCATTACAGGGATCGCGACCTGCTGATCCTCCAGTTCCTCCTGGCGTTCGTGCAATGGACGCACGCGGCCGAGATTGCCCTCGATGACGCTGGGCGAGAATTTGCGGGCGCGGTTGGCGCTGGGCGGGGTCGAGGATTCGGGCAGGCGCAGCACTTCGAGTGCGCGGGCCCGATTGGGGAGGCGGCGGATGAAGCCGCGCTCCTCGAGCGCCAGAATCAGCCGGTGAATCCCGGATTTCGAGCGCAAATCGAGCGCGTCCTTCATCTCGTCGAAGGAGGGCGGCACGCCGGTCTCCTTCAGCCTCTCATGAATGAAGCGCAAGAGATCGCTTTGTTTTTTCGTCAGCATCGCCAGAAATCTCCCGGGAGCCCTATCGAATAGGGCTCCAACCACTGACGGCGAATGTGGCCGCCGCTCATAAACAAATCATGAACGTCAGCATAATTGTTCGCGCTGCGTTCCGCAAGCGCATTCGAGATATGGGGTAAATTTCGACCGCTTGGCGCTGGAGGCGGAAATCACTGGGAATTCCGCACATAAGTTTTGCGCAAGCTCACCATTTGATATGTATCCACATAATTTTCGTTGCGGAAATGTTGAAATCTGCACAAGGGGTTATGCTTTTGGGTGTTTAAGCAAACAGGCTCGATCTTCACCTTGACCTAAATGTCTATAATCGATATTAT
>PLAI01000111.1 GCA_003134075.1 Methylocystaceae bacterium
CGGCCCGCGCGCCACGCCGCGCCGCGCGGCCGATTTCGGCCATGAGGCTTTGCGTGTCGGAGGGATGTGTTTCGAGAGGCTGCGCTTGCATGGCCTTGGCTCGGGCTGAGAAAATTGAAGTGCAAGCAGCTACCACGACGGGGGCTGGGGCGGAAGCGGCGTTATTTTCCGCGGCTCTTCACTCCGACACGATGGGAGGCGCGTCGGTCGGCGGGGCCTCGGATTGCGGCGTTCCCTTGGCGAGAATCTCCACGTCGGCGTCCTTGGTCGACTGCACCTTGAAAACGTTCTGATAGGTTTTTCCATCGTGGCGGGCGATGGCCACATATTCGCCTTCCGCCAGCATCAGCGACGGAAAGGCGCCGATCAATTCGCGNNGCGAGCGCCTCGCCCCCCGCCGCGTTGACCAGTTTCAGCGTGATGGTGGCGGCGCGGTGGCGTAGCGTGGCTTCGATCAGCTTGCCGGCGGGCACGCGCAGATCGGCGGTCACGACGGAGTTGGTGGCGTTGTTGTCGCCCTGCGAGCCCTGGCTGGCGTCGAGCAAGGTCGAGACGATGTGATAGGCTCCTTCCGGCAGGCAAATCGTGTCGCCGCCGCGCGCGTTCGCGAGCACCAGCTTGGCTTCCGAATTGCCGCGCTCCGGCACGTATATCGAGATAGAGAGCCTCTGCGGCGGTATCGTCGCCTCGCCAAGCTTGTCGACGAGTTTCAGCCCGCCGGCGTTCAGCGTCACGCGTTCGTTGACGGTTCGGCCGTCGATGACGACCCGGCGGGTGGCCGCGGCGAGGCCGAAGGCCGCATGAACGATATAAGTCCCGTCCGGGAGGCTGATGGTTGGCGCGGCCTCATGCGACTCGGCGACCAGTGTATGCCTCCCGTCGGACTCAAGCTGCTCGTCGAAAACACGCCAGACGATGCCGGCCTTGACGCCCTGTGTATCGGCGGGCGCCAGCGAGGCGAAGAGCCGCACCGCGCCGGTCGGCGCCGTTTCGGACCCGCCTTTTGGCGCGTGGGCGCCCTTCGGCTGCGTCTGCGCCGAGGCGGCCGAAGCGCCAAGGAGGCCGACCAGCAGCAGCGCGCGGGAGAGAGATCTTGCGAAAGCCATTGGCATCTCCGCACATATGGCGCCGAATGGGGCGTTTTGTCGACGTTGGAAAAGGATCATCATTTCGCCGCGAAGATTTCTTCGATAATCGGGATTTGTTCCCGCCTGGTCGCCAGCTTGCCTTTGAACCCGTCGGCGCGCGCCACGAGGCACTCCTCGCGGAACTCGGCGGCCTCGTTTGGGTGACGGCTGGGCGCGTCGAGGGCGGGCAGCCCCGCCGCCGCCGCGCCCAAAACCAGCGAGCCGCGCGCGACGGCGAGCGGGGCCGGGACCACGCCCGGCCAGCCATCCAGCCCAAGCGCTCGCGCCAAGGCGGCGCCCTCCCAAAATAGCCCCGCCAGTCGCGGCGAGCAGCCTTTATAGCTTTGAAGCGTGAAAATCGCGGCGGGTGTCCCGGCGGCGCCGGCGATAATGGTCATGGCGCCGTCCGCCAGCCCGGCCCGCGCCTCGAAAATGGCTAGTTTGGCCGAGAGGTGCTGGACGCTGGCGCCGCCCTCGGCCCCGTCCAGAAAAATCCCGTCGGGCGGCGCCTCAAGCATCGATTCGAGCGCGAGGTCGAAGCCAGGATGCTCGAGCGGCCCGAGCCGCGCGTAAAGCGCGGGGCGCGGGGCGAATTCGCGGGCTTGCCGCAGAAACGCCACCGCGCCGGCGCGCGGCTCGCGCAAATCGAGCAGCAAGGCCGAAGCGCCGCAAGCGAGCCAGGACTTGGCTTCAAGCCGCAGGTCGTCGGGCAAAATCAGGCAGGATGGCGTCGCCACGTCTTTTCCTCTCGCGCCGTTCGAGCTTGGTCGCCTCATTAAGGGGGAATTTACCATAAAACGTCACACTCTGTTTAGTGAAACCAAGTTTTCGCGGCCGGCGTGAAAAGGATGCAGTCGCCCATGATCGTTCGTAACTTCTTGCAGTGGGCAATAACCGCTTCGGCCGCGCAACGTTCCGAGGGGGCCGGCGCGCTGGCTCGCGCCTATCTTTACTCGGAGCTGGACGCGCGCACCCGACGCGACGCCGAAATCGCCATGATGTCGCTGCTCGACGATCCCTCGCCTCTGGTGCGCCGCGCGCTCGCCGATAATTTCGCCAGCGCCGCCGATGCGCCGCGTTCATTGATTTCCGCGCTCGCCGACGATCAATCCGACATAGCGGCGCCGGTTCTGTCGCGCTCGCCGATACTCTCCGAGGCGGAATTGGTCGACTGCGCGGCGATAGGCGACGCGTTCGCCCAAAGCGCCATCGCCCTGCGCGCACGCGTTCCCGTCAGCGTCGCGGCGGCGCTCGCCGAAGTCGGCGCGCGCGAGGCGGCGATTTCGCTCGCCGTCAATCCCGGCGCGGAACTGGCCGAATTTTCGATGCGTCGCATGATCGAGCGGTTCGGCGACGACGGCGAAATGCGCGAGGCGCTGCTATCGCGTCCCTGGCTGCCGGCGACGATCCGCAGCCAATTGGTCGCGGCGGCGGCGGCGAGCCTCACCGCCTTCGTGGTCGATTGCGCGTGGCTTTCGCCGGAGCGCGCCGAACGCCTGTCCCGCGAAGCCCGTGAAAAGGCCAATGTGATTATCGTCGCCGAGACGGCGGCGCGCGACGGGCGCGCGGGGCTGCGCGAACTGGCCGCGCACTTGCGCGATTCCGGCCAACTGACCCCCAGCCTCGTGCTGCGCGCGCTGCTGTCGGGCCGCCGTGATCTGTTCGAGGCGGCGCTCGCCGAACTGTCGGGCCTGCGTGAGGATCGTGTCGCCGGCCAGTTGCGCGATTTTCGCGGTGCCGGCTTCGCGGCGCTTTACGCCAAGGCGGCCCTGCCGGCCAAATTTCTGCCGGCCTTCCGGGCGGCGCTGGAGGCGCAGCGCGACTTCGCCGATTTGCACGACGAGAGCGGCGAGGCGCGGCTGTCGCTGATCATGATCGAGCGGGTGTTGACCGCTTGCGAGGAACTGAACGGCGGCGAACTCGACCGGCTGATGGCGCTGCTGCGCCGCTTCGAAATGGAGGCGGCGCTGGAACAGGCCCGCCAGGAAGCGCCCCTGCTCGCCAAACCCGAATTCGCCCCGGCTTTGCATAGACCAGTGATCGACATGGAGGCCTTCGAGGCGGCGCTGGCCGAGGCGGCGTAGGTTTGAGTTTTGCCCCGAGTCCGGAGGCCTTTTTCGCGAGCGGCGATGCGAGATGACGTTCGGCCGCTCCAAAATCCAGATCGTTCGCGCGCCGATGGCTTGACTGGCCGACGCGGCCATATTTCGGTATGAAGGGCGTGGACATCGCGGCGCGGGAGAGCGGGTGTTTCGTCCCCAAAGGCTTGGAAAGGTGCTTTACATGACTAAGGGCTGGCAGTTCAGGACAATCGCGGCGGCGGCGTTGACCGCGTTGACGTTGATGACCGGCAACGCGGACGCCGCGCAGTGCGGCAGCGGCCCGGCCGGCTTCGAGAATTGGAAGCGGCAATTCGCCGAGGAGGCGAGAGGACGCGTCGGCGCCTCGGGCATCGCCGCGCTGATGACGACGAATTATAACAGCGCGACAATCGGCGCCGACCGCGGCCAGAAGAGCTTCCATCTGTCGCTCGACCAGTTCATGGCCAAGCGCGGCGGCTCGATCATCATCTCACGCGGGCGCTCGCTCAAGCAGAGCCATGCGGCGCTGTTCGCGTCGATCCAGCAACGCTACGGCGTCCCGCCGGGGCCGCTGCTGGCCATTTGGGGCATGGAGACTGGTTTCGGCGCCGTGCAAGGCAATCAGAATGCTCTGTCGGCCATAGCCACTCTCGCCTACGACTGCCGCCGCTCGGCCTATTTCACCGACCAGCTTTACGCGGCGCTGACGCTAGTCGATCGCGGGATGCTTACGGCGAGCACGCGCGGCTCGATGCACGGCGAGATCGGCCAGACGCAGTTCCTGCCCAAGAATATCCTCGAATACGGCGCGGGCGGCAGTCTCGAAACCCCGAGCGGCGCGCTGAACGCGACGGCGAATTTCCTTCATGCGCATGGCTGGCAGGCCGGCGCGGGATACCAGCCCGGCGAACCGAATTTCGCGGCGATCGAAGCCTGGAACGCCGCGACCGTCTACGAGCGGGCCATCGCGCTTATCGGCCAGAAGATCGACGGCGGACAGTAAAGCGACACGCGACGTCAAGCGCCAAAACAAAAGGCGGATCCGCGAGACGCGGGTCCGCCACATTGGAGCACGACACCCCAATCAATAAATCTTGCCGTCCTGGCCTTTCCAGCCGTCCGAGGTCTGGTCGAAGCGGGTCTCGTCCTTGAAATCGACGACCTTGCCCGGCTCGATATACTGCTTGTCCTTGATCATCTGATTCTGGACCGTCGTCGAATAATAGGTGCTCGGCGAGCATCCCGGCGCGACGGTCTTGGCGCCATCGGCTGCTTCCGTTGGCTTGCATTCGAGATGGGCGCCCTTCGGGAATTCGACCTTGGCGGTGAAATAAAACTCAACGCCCTTATGACCGGCGCCCTCGACATCGAGCTGCCAGAAACGGTCCACCTTGAAGTCGACAAGTTTGGCGTCGGGATCGAATTTCGCCTTGACGAGATTTTCAAACACTTTCTTGGCCTGATCCTCGGTGGGCTCGCAATTTAAGAGGCAGAATGCCTTGGCTGGCGCGTTCGCGGCCAGGACGATGGCGAAAGCCGCCAACGCGAGGATTCTCGGTTTGCTCATGGGTGCGTCTCCTGCTTTTTACGTGCAGCGGCTTTTTTCCATGGACCGGCGCCAAGGTGACGGACGCCGAGATGAATGTCTCATTTCTTTTGCTGCAGTCCTCAAGCTGCACGCCCGCTTGATCCGCCGCAAGAGCGCGACAAGGGACTAATTGTCGCATCAAGCCCTCGCGGCCCCGAGAGGGCGCCCGAGGTTGCTTCGGAAATCCCCGCGCCTTATTGACGCGCGAGGCGATAATTCGAGACATCGGCGGCGGGCCGTCGAATCACACAAACCGCGAGAGGGTCATAAATGTCCGTCCATAAGCTTCTACTCCTCCCCGGCGACGGCATCGGCCCGGAAATCACCGCCGAGGCGAAAAAGGTTCTGGCGTTTCTAAACGAGACGGGCGCGGCTCGGTTCGAGACCCAGACCGGCCTGGTGGGCGGAGCGGCTTACGACGTTCATAAACAGGCGATCAGCGAAGCCGACATGGAACTGGCGCAAGCGGCGGACGCCGTGCTGCTCGCCGCCGTCGGCGGCCCCAAGTGGGACGGCGTCCCTTATGAGGTCCGCCCCGAAGCGGGCCTGTTGCGGCTGCGCAAGGATCTGGGCCTCTTCGCCAATCTGCGTCCGGCGATTTGCTATCCGGCGCTCGCCGAGGCTTCCTCGTTGAAGCGCGAACTGGTCGACGGGCTCGACATCATGATCGTGCGCGAACTGACGGGCGGCGTCTATTTCGGCGAACCCAAGGAAATTATCGATCTCGGCAACGGCCAGAAGCGCGGCGTGGACACGCAGGTC
The DNA here is from genome assembly GCA_003134075.1 of Methylocystaceae bacterium. GTDB lineage: Bacteria > Pseudomonadota > Alphaproteobacteria > Rhizobiales > Beijerinckiaceae > Methylocystis. Next base: position 5,559 of record PLAI01000111.1, read on the forward strand.
TACGAAACTTATGAGATCGAGCGCATTGGGCGGGTCGCCTTCGAACTCGCGCGCAAGCGCGGCAACAAGGTCACGTCGTCCGATAAAGCCAATGTCATGAAATCCGGCCTGTTGTGGCGCGAGGTCATCACCGCGCTGCATAAGCGCGAATATTCGGACGTGAAGCTCGAACATATGCTCGCCGACGCGCTGGGCATGCAGTTGGTGCGTTGGCCGAAACAATTCGACGTGATCGTCACCGACAATCTCTTCGGCGACATGCTGTCGGACGAAGCCGCGATGCTCACCGGGTCGCTCGGCATGTTGCCGTCGGCCTCGCTCGGCGCGCCGGACGCGCAGGGCAAGCGCAAGGCGATGTACGAGCCGTGCCACGGCTCGGCGCCCGATATCGCCGGCAAGGGAATCGCCAATCCGATCGCGATGATCGGCTCGCTGGGCATGGCCATGCGCTATTCTTTCGATCTGCCCAAGGCGGCGGACGCGATCGACGCCGCGATTTCGGCGGTGCTGGCGCAAGGACTGCGCACGGCTGATATCAAGGGCTCGGCGGCGTCCACGGTTTCGACCAGCGAGATGGGCGACGCCATCGTCAGGGAACTCGGTGGAATATTGGCTTAATCCGAGCCGGGTTAGGAAGCGCGCGAATCGGGGGCGTCCGGTTCGCGCATCCGGCTTTCACCAACCGGCGACCCGTTTGCACGACGCGTCCAGCGCGCCAAAAGCATAACGATCACCGCACGCATAGGCGGTGGGCGGTTCGCCGGTCTGTTGGAACAGATCGTAACCTTCCTTCAGATTATGCCAAAAACCGGCCCATTGCGCGCCATTGCCGTCAGTGGCGAAAAAGGACATTAAGCCGCCGCCGCTGGTCTCGCGCGCGATCGCCGCGTCGGTCATGCGGAAGGGAAAAATATGCACAGGCACCTCCCGCTGACCAGCGGAGAGGGCCGCGGCGACAAAGCCGTAAATCTCCTCGATGCCCTTGTCGGTCATGGCGAAACAGCCGACCGATTTGCAGGCGCCATGCACCATCACCAAGCCGCCGGTGTGTCCGTTTTGGCGGTCGAATGCATTGGGATAGCCGACGTTAAAGGCCAAGTGATAATTTGAATGCGGGTTGAGCTGGCGCGCCGAGACCGAGTAGAAACCCTCCGGCGATTGATAGTCCGCCTCCTTCACCTTTGGGCCCAGCCGACCAGACCATTTGCAGATCGGGAAGGTGCGATAGAGCGAATAACGCCCGTTTACCTTGAGCCAGAGTTCGAGTTCTCCCTCTTTCTTGAATATCCGCACATAGGCTGGCGCGCCCATATTGAAACGCGCCGGCCGCTCGGGTTCGTTGAAGACCTCGGGAGGCGCCGGGCGCAACACGGGCTCCGTCGTGTGCGCCGCGAGTTGTTGCGCGGCCGGGGCGGCGGGAGGGGCCGGGGCCGGAGCGGCGAGGTCGGGAGCGACCGGGACGGGCGCCGGCGGGACGGGAGGAGATTCCGGAGCGGAAGCGGATGACGGGGGCGTCAATGCGGCGAGAGCGCGAGGACGGCTCGGGGGCAGCGGAACATTCGCGACGGCGGTCTCCGCTGGCGCGGCGACCGCGGCGGGTAGTTGCGCGAGCGGCGAAGCGACGGCCTGCTCTCTCGGCGGCGCGGCTTCGCCGTCCTTCGTGAGGCCGGCTGGGCGTGGCGGCGGCAAGGGAGTCGCGGGAGACGCTTCCCGGTTGGCGAGATCGGCGGGACGTTTTGGGGGCAGCGGCGCATCGGCTTGCGCTTGAGCCGGCGCGCCATTCGGGCTCGACCAGGATTGCGGATTCTCGACCAGCGCCATGGTCCCGGCGGGCGGCGACGGTTCGGATTCGGGCGTAATATGTCCACGCAGCCCCGGCAGGAAGGGCGCGGCCAGACCGCTGGCGCCGCCGGTCGCGGCGGGCGACGCGACGGGACCGTTGGCGACGCGGATATCTCGCGATGTCGGAGTGACCGCTGAGCGCTCGGGGACGTCCGACAGCGACCGCAGGGCGACGACCCCGATCACAAGCGACGCTATCGCGAGCGCGGCCACCGTAATGTGTGTTCGACGCGGCGTCATCCAGACCAGCCTCAAGCCCCGTGGCGGTCAAGCCTAACGATACGACGCCCTTAAGGCAAACCAAGAGCAGCCGTCAAAGCTCCTCCAGGCGGCCGCCACCCCCTGGAAGACCCAGACTCTTTCGAATCAATGCCCTTCGAAGGAAACCAGACTGCGCGTCGGGACGCCAAGCGCCTCGATCTTTTTCGCCCCGCCGAGATCCGGCAGGTCGATCACGAAGCAGGCGGCGACAACTTCCGCCCCCATTTTCCGCAAAAGTCCTATGGCTCCCGCCGCCGTGCCGCCAGTGGCGATGAGGTCGTCGACGAGAATGACCCGTTCGCCGGCGGCCACGGCGTCTTCGTGCATCTCCATTTCATCAAAGCCATATTCGAGCTCATAGCTGATCGCCACGGTCTTGTATGGCAATTTCCCCTTCTTGCGGATGGGGATAAAACCCGCCGACAATTGATGGGCCACGGCGCCGCCGAGAATGAATCCGCGCGCTTCCATGCCCGCCACCTTATCCATTTTAGACCCAGACCAGGGCTGCACCAGCTCATCGACCGCGCGGCGGAACGCCCGCGCGTCGCCGAGCAGAGTCGTGATGTCGCGAAACAGAATCCCTTTCTTGGGATAGTCTGGAATGGTGCGGATGGCGGCGGCGAGCGGCATTTGCGAATCCCATGGGAAATGTTGGCGTAGAGGCTTCATAACGCATCCGCGAGAAAAACGCAGCGCCGAGGTTTTGGCCGGCGCCGCGGCGCGCGGCCTTTTACAGGCGGTCGCGGATGAAGACATGGTTTTGTCTTGCGCCCGGCGGTGGATGTTTCGTTCGAGAAATAGCGCGCGTCGCCAGTGTGACCAAGTTGCAACACTGGTCAACTATTTCATTCCACTTGGGAAGTAACTCGTGGTGAAGGCGCCGCGGAATCATGCACGCGCCCGATGTCGCGCCACTTGCCGCGCCTGTCGCTCAGTCCCGCGGACCACGCCACGAAGCGGGGAATTAATTCAACAATAACAGTCGTATATGATTGACACGAAAACATGCGAGAACTGTCCGCGACCGATTCGATCGAGGCGCGACTGCTTATTCCATGGGCGGAACGCATGAGACATCGCATCGCGAATATAAGGAAATTGTTACTGCCCATAAAGAAAAGCGAATTGAGCGCGAATAGCGACCGAATAACATTCGACCACTGCGCGATGACGCAACTGCTCGCTGATTCGCTCGAAGGAGCCCTCTCATGTCCAAACGAATTTCAACTTCCCTGCTGACGCTGCTGGCGTTTCCAGGCGCGGCGAGCGCCGCCGATCTTCCGTCGCTGAAAGCGCCGCCCGCCCCGCCGCCGCCGATCTTCTCTTGGGAGGGCGTCTATCTGGGAGCGCATGTCGGATATGGTCTGAATACGATCTCGGAACAGGCGACCGATCTGGTTCCTGGCTACGCCGGCCTTGGAAATCCCGTTGGCGACTCACAGAACTATTCGGCGCGAGGCCCCCTGACCGGCTTTCAGATCGGGTACAATAAGCAGTTCGGGAATTTCGTGCTGGGCGGCGAGTGGGATGTCGAATATGCGGGCCAGAACACCAGCCCGACGACGTTCGGCACGCTTGGCCTGGCGACGGGTGGTCCCGTCCAAACCAACATCGGGGACACCTTCCGCTGGTCGACGCGCGCGCGCGCCGGCTATGCCGATGGCCGCGCGCTCTATTACGTCACCGGCGGCATGGTCGACGGCGGATACAGCCTGAAGCATTATTACTCGAGCCTTCCTGGCGCGACGCCTTACACGCCCGGCACCGATCTCAACCAAACGCCGTCCAGCGTCGTCAACACGAGCACCAACAACAACAGCGGCTCGTTCAACATCGAACGCTTCGGTTGGACCGTCGGCGCCGGCATCGAATACGCCTTCACCGACAAATGGTCGGCGAATGTCGAATATCGCCATAACGACTTCGGCACGGCCACCGTCTATTCGAACCAATTCCCGGGCCTGACCTTCCGCGAACGGTCTTACGAAGACACCGTCCGGCTCGGAATCAACTATCACACCGGCCTGCCCCTTTTCCTGCTTGAGCTGCCGTCGACGTCGACTTCGAACTGGACTCCGGCGCCCGTGACGACGGCGCCCGCTCCTCCGCCAGATGATCCGACTTTCATTGGTCGTCTCTACCACGCCTATGCGGACGAATGGGGCTACAGCGCTTCATATTCGCCTCCCAACTCTCCGCCCAGCCGCCGCCCCTATTTCCCGCCGGCGCCCGAGACGCAGCCGCCCTATCCCTTCACGGAGTGGTCGTTCGGCGGCTCACAGTTGATCGGCGGCACGCTGCCGAACTCGATCGACTCGCCGCTCATGAAGGCGCTGAGCCCGACGGCTCCGGGCAAGTTCCTCGAAGACAACCACGTGCAGATTTACGGCTGGGTCAATCCGGGCTTCAACATCAGCACGGCCCAGTCGCTGCCCGGCGCGCTGATCGGGGGCAACAATCCCGTGACCTATTCCTACCAGCCCAATGTTCTCCAGCTCGATCAGGTCGTCACGATCATCGAGCGCCTGCCCGACGAGGTGCAGAAGGATCACTGGGACTGGGGCTTCCGCCTCTCGCCACTCTTTGGCGAAACCTATCGTTACACCACCGCTTTCGGCATCTTCAGCGACCAGTTGCAAAAGTGGAACAAGTTCGCGGGCTTCGACGTGCCGATGGTCTATGGCGAGCTGTATCTTCCCTGGCTCCTAGAGGGGACGAACATCCGCTTCGGCCGCTATATCTCGCTGCCCGACATCGAGGCGCAGCTCGCGCCGAACAACTATATGTATTCGCACTCGATGACGTACGGCTTTGACAATTACACCAACACCGGCGTCGTCATCTCGCAGCAGGTCAACAAGAACGTGATGGTCCAATTCGGAGTGTCGAACGGCACGGAGGCGACGTTCTGGAACGCGCGGCAGCAATTCTATCCGCCGGTGCAGGGCGGCACTCTCTACCAGCCGGTGCCCGGCGTCTTCGCCACGACGACGGCGCAGTCCTATTATCAGGGCCAGGTCGATCCGGGCGTCAAGCCGACGTTCACGGCATGTGGACGCTATCAGACCGACAGCGCCTACGACAATCTGTATGTGTGCGCCAACGGCCTCAACACCGGAACCTATGGATACAACAACCTGCAGTGGTATGGCTTCACCTACTACCACAAGTTCGACGAGCTCTGGCACATCGCCATCGAGTTCTGGCACATGCATGAGAACAATGTGCCGAACCTCAACAGCTTCGTGAACCAAGTGGCCGGGGGGCTGACCACTCCCAATCCCTTCTATTATATGGCCAATGCGCCGGCCCTGGCGCAGTGCCCCGGCAATCTCAACTCGACCTGCACCGCGCGCGAGTGGTCGACCGTCGCCTACTTGAACTACAGACTCTCGCCGATGGACAACATCTCCTGGCGCGCGGAATATTTCGACGACATCAACGGACAGCGCACGGGAACGAAAACCTCCTACTTCAACTATGCGATGGGCTGGCAGCACTGGTTCTCGCCGACGGTCGAGATCCGGCCCGAGATCGCGTGGTACAATTCGCTGAACGCGCCCGCCTTCCAGACCTCGGCGCCCTTGCTCGGCGGCGTCGGCACGAAGAGCCACATCGCGGTCTTCTCGGCCGACTTGCTCTGGCATTACTGAGGTGGTCGTCTTTTGAAGCCTCGGGGCCTGGTTCGCAGCCAGGCCCCGAGTTTTATGGACGGGTGGATTACGCCCGCGCCCTTTCATCATCGTTTCAAGCTCGAATATTTATGACTTTCCTAATGCGCGAAGAAATATTCGCAATAGCGCCCTTACACGAACCAGCCGCAATGTTTCCGCATCGAGACGGGAAATTGGACCTGTTGGCATGCGCATTCTGGTGGTCGAAGACGAGCCTCACACGCAAAGATTCCTGCGGGCCGCATTGACGGCGAGCGGGTACGAGGTTCTTGATTCCGCGACTGGAAAGGAAGCCCTCGTTCTTGTCGCCGAATGGGCGCCCGACATTGTCGTTCTCGATCTTGGGCTGCCCGACATGGACGGCAAAAAGCTCATCCGCAAAATTCGCGCGAGTTCGCCAGTCCCGATCATTGTCGTATCGGCGCGCGACAGCGAGGCGGAAAAAATCCTGACGCTCGATACGGGCGCCAATGATTATCTGGAGAAGCCGTTTGTCATAGGCGAGTTTCTGGCGCGCGTGCGCTCGGCGCTGCGCAATGTGGCGCAGGACCGGATGATCCAGGCGGGCGGCCTTGTCATAGACACGAAAACGCGCTCCGTGGAAAAAGACGGCGCCGCGGTCAAGCTGACGCGAACGGAATATAAGCTTCTTGTCGCGCTCGCGCGCCAAGCCGGACAGCCGCTCGGTCATGAGGAAATTCTGAAGGCCCTATGGGGCGCGCGGCGTCCGGAGGACGTGGGACACCTCCGGGTCGTCGTCCGGCAATTGCGTTTGAAGATCGAGGACGATCCATCCGAACCCCGAATGCTCATGACGGCGCCGGGGATCGGTTATGTTTTTATCGGAACGAAGCCCTGAAGAGCCACGATAACTAAAAAACGCTCGCGCATTTTTCCGCGATCCGGCGCGAAGATCCACGCTCCTGGAGCGGCGCTGGAAATCAAGTTCGCGCTTGCTTCCCGTTCAGCCGGCCCATCACCGCGTCGAGCTTTCTCAGCAGCGCGGGGGCGCGCGCCTCGGGCACCGTCAAAATCGCATTGTCGAGCGCGCGATCCGAGCCGTTGGGACAGGCTTCATGCTCCGCCGGAAAATCGCGCAGCAAGCGCGCCAGCAATCGGCTCGCGGCCTGCGCATTGGCCCGCACGACCTCGATCACCGCCGCCACGTCGACGTCGTCGTGTTCGGGGTGCCAGCAATCGAAATCCGTCACCATGGCGATGGTCGCGTAGGAGATCTCCGCTTCGCGCGCGAGTTTCGCCTCCGGCAGAGCGGTCATGCCGATCACGTCGTAACCGGCGGCCTTATAGGTTAACGATTCGGCGTAAGTGGAAAACTGCGGACCCTCGATGCAGACATAGGTTCCCCCTGGCGCGCAAGCGATTTGCTCGGCCCTGGCGGCGGCCAGAATGCGCTCGGAAAGTTTCGGCGCGACTGGATGCGCCATCGAGACATGGGCGACGCATCCATTGCCAAAAAACGAGGAGTCTCGCGAAAAGGTGCGATCGACGAATTGATCCACGGCCACGAAGAGTCCGGGATAGAGTTCGGATTTGAACGAGCCGCAGGCCGAAACCGACACGATGTCGGTGACTCCCGCCCGTTTCAGGGCGTCGATATTGGCGCGGTAATTTATGCCCGAGGGCGAAAACCAATGTCCGCGGCCATGACGCGCCAGAAACACCACGCGGGTTTCGCCGATCGTCCCAAAACGCAAAGCGTCGGAAGGGGCGCCCCAGGGAGTCTCGAACCTCTCTTCGCGTATATTTTCCAGCCCCGGCAGATCGTAGACTCCCGATCCGCCGATGACGCCAACGACCGCCGCAGTCATGTCCGCCCCCGCGTTATCGCGCATTTTTTGTGCGCTCCGCGCGTATATCGCGCAAAAGCGAACAAGTCGCCAGCTTTTCCGTCTCCACGCCGCGCCTCGGCCGCACCGATAGGGTTGCGCCACAAAATGGCCTGTGTTAGGGGACGCTCGCATTGGAGCGAGGGCGTTGCGGCCTTGGTTCCTCACCCTGACCTTATCGTCGCTTGAACGCTCCAAATTCCGCCGCCGCGCTAACGGCGCGACCGGGAGCGTTTAAAGCGGCCCCGATCTTAAAGAGCAAAACCAAGTGGCTCAAGACGGAGTCGACCTTTCCGGCGTAGCGGGACGTTACGCCTTTGCCCTCCACGAGTTGGCGTCCGAGCGAAACGCGACCGGAGAAGTCACGCAAGCGCTCGCCGCCTTTCAGCGATTGCTGAGCGAGAGCGCGGATCTGCGCCGTCTGGTGGAGAGCCCGGTGTTTTCCGCGGCCGAGCAGGTGAAGGCGCTGGACGCGGTGCTTTCCGCGGCGCGGATCGGCGGAATCACCGCCAATTTCATCCGCCTGGTCGCGACAAAACGTCGCCTCTTCGCGCTCCCGGGGATCATCTCCGCCTTCCAACGCCTCGAAGAAAAGGCTAAGGGCGTCGTGCGCGCGGAGGCGACCGTCGCCGCGCCGATGAGCCCCGATCAAGAAGCCGCGCTGCGGCAGTCTCTCGCCGCGACGACAGGCGGCAAGACAGTCAGTCTCAACGTGAAGACGGACGCCTCGATCATCGGCGGCATCATCGTCAAACTCGGTTCGCGCATGGTCGACTCCTCCTTGAAGACCAAGCTCAATTCTATTCGCACACGCATGAAAGAGGTCGGCTGATGGTGGATATCCGCGCCGCAGAAATTTCGGCGATACTCAAGAATGAGATCGCTAATTTCGGCAATGAAGCCCAGGTGAGCGAGGTCGGTCAGGTGCTGTCGGTCGGCGACGGCATCGCCCGCGTTTATGGTCTCGACAATGTTCAGGCCGGCGAGACGGTCGAATTCGAGAACGGCGTGCAGGGCATGGCCCTCAACCTCGAGACCGACAACGTCGGCGTCGTGATTTTCGGCGCGGACCGCGACATCATGGAAGGCCAGACGGTCAAGCGCACCGGCGCCATCGTCGAAGTGCCTGTCGGCCGCGAACTGCTCGGCCGCGTCGTCGACGCGCTCGGCAATCCGATCGACGGCAAGGGGCCGATCAACGCCACGAAGCGTTCCCGCGTCGACGTCAAGGCGCCCGGCATTATTCCGCGCAAATCGGTGCATGAGCCGATGGCGACCGGCCTCAAGGCCGTCGATGCGCTGATCCCGATCGGACGCGGCCAACGCGAACTTATCATCGGCGACCGCCAGACCGGCAAGACCGCGATCGCGCTCGACACGATCCTGAATCAGAAATCCCTGAACGACGGCGACGACGAGAAGTCCAAGCTTTACTGCGTCTACGTCGCCATCGGCCAGAAGCGCTCGACCGTCGCGCAATTCGTGAAGGTGCTCGAAGAGCGCGGCGCGCTGGAATATTCGATCGTCGTCGCCGCCACCGCTTCCGACCCCGCGCCGATGCAGTTCCTCGCGCCGTTTTCGGGCTGCGCGATGGGCGAATTCTTCCGCGACAACGGCAGCCACGCCGTGATCATTTACGACGATCTGTCCAAGCAGGCCGTCGCCTATCGCCAGATGTCGCTGCTGCTGCGCCGTCCCCCGGGCC
>PLAI01000112.1 GCA_003134075.1 Methylocystaceae bacterium
CTGGAGCGCACCGCGCGCGAACTCGCCGCTTGGCAGCGCGCGCTCGCGGTCGACCCGCCTATCTTCGCGTCGGTCAATATGTCCTCGCGCCAATTGCTGCGTCACGATCTGCTGCGCGACGTCAAAAGCGCGCTGATGCGCAANNGCTCAAGATCGACCGCTCCTTCGTCAGGCAGACCGGCAAGCCGTCGCGCGCGGCGATCTTGCGCTCGATCATTTCGCTGGCGCAGGAGCTGGGCCTCGACGTGATCGCCGAAGGCGCCGAGACCGAGTCCGACGCGATCGAGCTTTATCAGCTCGGTTGCGGCTATGCGCAGGGTTACGCCTTCGGCCGCCCAATCAGCGCGCAGGAAGCGCGCCGGCTGGTGGGCGCCGCGCCCGAGGCGGCGTAGCGGGGGGGGGCGGCTCGCGATGAAAAAATCCCAGCCCGTTGCGATCTTATCCGCTCACGAAGCCCGCGCCGAGCACGCCCGGCTCGGCGAAGAGATCGCCGCGCACGACCGCCGGTACTATCAAGACGACGCGCCAACCATTTCCGACGCCGATTACGACGCCTTGCGCCGCCGCTACGAGGCGCTGGAGGCCGAATTTCCGCGGCTGGCGACGAAGGAGTCGCTCACCGGCAAAGTCGGCGCCGCGCCGGCGGAAAAATTCGCCAAGCTGAAACACGCCGTGCCGATGCTCTCGCTCGGCAATGTGTTTTCCGAGGAGGAAGTTCACGAGTTCGTCGCGCGCGTGCGGCGATTTCTGGGCCTTGCCGAAGACGCGCCGCTCGCCTTCACGGCGGAGCCGAAAATCGACGGCCTCTCCTGTTCGCTGCGCTACGAAAAGGGCCGGCTCGTCAGCGCGGCGACGCGCGGCGACGGTTTCGAAGGCGAGGACGTGACCGCTAACATCCGCACGATCGGCGAAATCCCGCACCGGCTGAAGGGCGACGCGCCCGAGGTGATCGAGGCGCGCGGCGAAGTCTACATGGCGCATGCGGATTTCGCCGCGCTCAACGAGCGACAGGCGCTGGCGAAAAAGCCGATCTTCGCCAATCCCCGCAACGCCGCCGCCGGCTCGCTGCGTCAGCTCGACGCGAGCATAACGGCCGGGCGTCCCTTGCGCTTTTTCGCATATGCCTGGGGCGAGGCGAGCGAGGTTCCAGCCTCGACGCAAATGGGCGTCATCAAGGCTTTCGCCCGCTTCGGCCTGCCCGTCAATCCGCTGACGCGCCTATGTGCTAGCGCCGATGAAATGCTGGCCCATTATCGCGACATTGAAGCCCAGCGGGCGACGCTCGGCTACGACATCGACGGCGTGGTCTATAAGGTCGACGACATCGGTTTGCAGACGCGGCTCGGCTTCGTCTCGCGCGCGCCGCGCTGGGCCGTGGCGCATAAATTTCCCGCCGAACGCGCGATGACGATTCTGCGGGGCATTGAGATTCAGGTCGGGCGCACCGGCGTGCTCACTCCCGTGGCGCGGCTGGAGCCGGTCACGGTCGGCGGCGTCGTCGTGTCCAACGCCACGCTGCACAATGAAGACGAAATCGCCCGCAAGGATGTTCGCATCGGCGACACCGTGATCGTGCAGCGCGCGGGCGACGTGATTCCGCAGATCGTCGAGGTAGTCGCGGACAAGCGGCCGCATGGCGCGAAGCCGTATGAGTTTCCGCATGTCTGCCCGCGTTGCGGCTCGGCGGCGCTGCGCGAGATCGACGAAAAAACCGGCGAGGCCGATGTCGCGCGCCGCTGCACGGGATCGCTTATTTGCCCGGCGCAAGCGGTCGAGCGCCTAAAGCACTTCGCCTCGCGCAATGCGATGGACATAGAGGGACTCGGCGACAAGCAGATCGAATATTTTTACGAGCAGGGACTGATCAAGACCGCCAGCGATATTTTCACGCTTGAACGGCGTGACGCGGCGAGCCTGACCAAGCTCAAGAACCGCGAGGGTTTTGGCGAGACCTCGGTAAGGAATCTCTTCAAAGCCATTGACGAGCGACGGCGCGTTCCGATCAATCGCTTCATCTATGCGCTTGGCGTGCGTCACGTCGGCGAGACCAATGCGCGCCGCCTCGCCCGGCATTTTGTCGACTTCGAGCAACTGCGCGCCGCCGCCAGCGCGGCCGAGCCTGGCGGCGAGGCCTATGCGGTCTTCGACGCCATCGACGGGCTCGGCCCCGTCGTGGTCGAGGCGCTGCATGATTTTTTCGCCGAGCCGCACAATGAGCGCGAGATCGACGCGCTGCTGCGCGAAGTGACGCTGGAGCCGATGCCGGAGATTGAATACTCCTCGCCGGTCGCCGGCAAGACCGTCGTCTTCACCGGCGCGCTGGAGCGGCTGACGCGCGACGAGGCCAAGGCGCAGGCCGAACGCTTCGGCGCGAAGATCGCGGGCTCCGTGTCGAAGAAGACGGATCTCGTCGTCGCCGGGCCGGGCGCCGGCTCAAAGCTCACGAAAGCGCGCGAACTTGGAATCGAAGTGATTTCCGAAGACGAATGGTTCGCCCGCACCGGACAAGGGTGACCTCATACCGCCTTCGCGCCCGGCGTGTCGCCCTTGCGATAAGCCGTGCCGAACAAGTAATCCCACCAGATCGCATGCACGCCAAAACCCTTGGTCGCGTCGCGGAAGTGATGCAGCATGTGCAGGCGGCGCACGAGATGGCCGAGCTTCGATTTCGGCTGGCCGTGATGCGTCCAGAAATGCACGCAATCATAGATCACATAGCCGCCGATGAATCCCGCCAGCACCGGCCAGCCGAACACGCCGCCGAACAGCAAGCGAATGACGGCGAGCGCCAGCAGCATGATCGGCGCCGACAGCAGCGGCGGCATCACGAGGCGCAGCGGATCGCTCGGGTAGATGTGATGGACGCCATGGATGAGAAACTGGAAGCGCGGCCCGAGTCCGAGCGGCAGCGCGAACACCGTATGGAACAGATAGCGATGGCCGAAATATTCGGTCAGCGTCCAGGCGATGTAGCCGACAAAAAGGCCAAGCGCGACAGTGGCGGCGCCTTGCAGCGTCAGCGAATAGATTGTCAGCCCTAGAATGATCGGCGTGTAGATGATCACCGGCGTCAGATGATGCACGCGCGAGAGTTTGTCGAGCAGGTCGCTCTCGAACAGACGCGGCGAAGCGCTGAGTTGCTCCGGCGTCTCGCCGCCGATGTTTTTTGTTTCGAAGGTCATGACCTCACTCCGCCGGCTGCGCGGCGCCATCCGCCGCATGCGCCGCATGTTCGACATTCTCCGAACGCGTGTTCAGGGAATATCGGGGATCGAAAATAAAGGTGACGAGCAGCGCCACCCAGGAGCGGTGACAGCCGAGCGTGTCGTAAAACTCCGGCGCCATCGCCTTGAGCTTCGGCAGCCGCGTCCACGGGATTTCGTGGAAGTCGTGATGCTCGTTGTGATAGCCGATGTTCAGCGCCAGCGTGTTGAGCGGGCCGTAATAGTCGAAGGTTCCCTGGTCCGGGCCGAAGGCGAAATGCTCCTGCAGCCAGCGCGCGCTCAGGGGGTGCAGGCCGCCGACCGAAAACCAGAACGACAGGAAGAGATAGAGCAAGGCGTTAGGCCCGAAGGCCCACAGCACGAAGATATCGAAGGCGACGATGACCGCGATGTTGATATAGGTCCATCTGCCCATGATCGGCACCGTGCCCTTCAGCCGCGACAGACGCGCCAGCTGAATCGCCGGGAAGAAAAACAGCCACGCCGCCTTGCGCCAGGCGCTGTCGCCGACCCACTCCACCTCCCAATGGCTCGGCACGTCGGCGTCATAGTCATAGGCGGAGAGATGCGAATGATGCTTGATATGGTAGCAGCGAAAGCCCATCGCCGTCGGAAAGCCATTGGAGAGATCGGCGAGGATCGCCGTCCATTTGTTGAGGAGATGGCTCTCGAACACGCAATTGTGGATGGCGTCGTGGATGATCACGAAATTGGCGTGATTGGCGAAGGCGCCGACGCCGATGGCGAGCAGCAGCGTCAGCGGCCAATACGAGAGGCCAAGCCAGCCCAGAAACGCCGCGACGACCATCTGTCCGACAAAAATCGCCGCGGTGATCTTGAAGGTCGTCTCGTCGCGGCCGAACAGTTGGCGCACCTGTGGATATTTCTCCAGGATCGCCTTGCGTCTTTCGATATGCGAGCGATCCGCGCCATTCGCCGTGACTGAGATGGTCATGGATTTCATTCCTTCTGTCTCGCGCCCCGGCCTATAGGCGCTTGTCGTAAATGCGGTGGATTTTTTCGAGCTTGCCGCCGAACATTTCGATCGGCCGGCGCATGGCCATGTTGTCTTCGAGCACCCAGCCGGCTTCGAGATGTTCGAGATTCGTCTCCAGGCCGCGCCGGCGCAACTCCTCGATGATCGCCATCAGAATCGCGCCGCCGGTGGCGCTGTTTTGCAGCTCCTTTCGCGTGCCGAGCAGCAGCAACTTTCCACTCTTGTATTTGTGCTTGCGAAAGCGCGGAATGAGCCGAGCGAGACCGAACGGCAACAGACGCCCGTCGAGATCGTCGATGATCTCGAACAGATTGGGCAGCGCGACGGCGAAGGACACCGGCTTGCCGTCGAGTTCGACGACAATCGTGTATTCCGGCGGCGTGGCGAAGCTGAGAGCGTCGGCGATGGAATTGAATTCGTCGAGGGTGAAGGGCACGAAACCCCAATTGTCGCGCCAGCCGTCGTTGAAGAGGTCCGACATCAACTGCGTCTCGCCCTGTTTCATGCGGGAATAGTCGATCTGGCGGATTTTCAGCCGGTCTTTCCACTCGCGCCGATTCGAGACGCGGGCCGGCTGGTTCAAGTCGTCCGGCGACAGATCGAAGCGATAGGAGACGAGATCGCGCGCCTTCACATAGCCGAGCGCCTCGACATGGCGGGAGAGGTAAGGCGGATGCCAGGGCGTCAGGAACACGGGCGTCGACTCGAAAGCCTGCACGAGCATGCCGCATTCGCCGTTGATCGTCGGCGAGAACGGACCGCTGATTCGATCGGCGCCCCGCGCTTTCAGCCAGTCTTCCGCCGCGCCGGTCAGGGCTCGCACGACCTCGATGTCATCAACGGCGTCGAGCGAGCCGAACTGAAAGCGCGAGGCGCCGACGGGGGTGAACTCGGGCTTATAGACCTGCGCCATAATGCGTCCGACCCATTCGCCATCCCGGCGGGCCAGAAACTCCTGAGCCTCGACAAGCTTGAAATGCGGGTTGAGCATATGGCCGTGCAGGGTCCAGCGCTCCACGTCGAGCGGCGGCGCGAATCCCGTCATTCCCGCATAGAGCAAACGCGGGAGCTTCTTATATGTCAAAAACCCAAACAGGCCTTTGGCCGGGGCCACGTCGATTTGCGCCATGTCGAAACCTAACCCTGTTCCAGTGTCGATAAAAGCGTCATAACGACGCGGCGAGCGTCCTTTATAGTTGTACTGCTTCAAAAAACGAGAGCGGCGGCGCGCAATTACATGAGACTTCGACCGCTGGACCGGTCGGGCCTTTTGGCGCGCTTCGTCCCCTCGCTACTCTTTGGAATAAGGCGTCACGCTCCGGCCATCGCCGCCGCGACGATCCGGTGCGCTTCCTCGGAAACCGGCGGCATGTCGCGCAGCGCCGCGATCACGCCGAGAATCTCGGCCTCCGTGTGATTGGCGGAAATAAAGAAACGCAGGCGCGGTTGGTCCTTCGGCACGCCGATCTGCACGATCGGCGGCACGTAAAACCCCTGCTCCAGCAAATGTTGCGAGGCCCACATGGTTTCGACGCTGTCCTGAAACAGGATCGGCACGACGCCGCGGCCAATCGCCGGACCGGTGGAAAGCCCCGCGGCATGAGCGGAATCGCGGAAAAACTCGGCGTTTTTGGCGAGTTTGCTTATTCGCCAGGTTTCCTCTTGCATGAGCCGCAGCGCCGTGCGGGCCGCGGCCAGAATCACCGGCGACAATCCGACGCTGTAGACGAAGCCCGGCAGCGTGTAGCGGAACCAGTCGATCACCTGCTTCCTGCCGCAAACATAGCCGCCGCAAGACGCCAGCGTCTTCGACATCGTGCCGACGACGAGATCGATCCGCGAAGGATCGACGCCCTGAAACTCTGGCAGGCCGCGCCCTGTCTCGCCCAAAACGCCGAGCGAATGGGCCTCGTCCAGCATCAGCCAGATCTGGTGCTTGTCCTTTATCTCTAGCAGTCGCGGCAGGTCGGCGGTGTCGCCGTCCATGCTGTATATGCCCTCGACGACGATCAGCACATGGCGGAACTCCTCGCGCCGCTTGTGCAGCAGATGTTCGAGGTGGTCATAGTCGTTGTGGCGGAATTTGATGACCTCGGCGTCCGAGCCGTCGGCGCCGGCGACGATGCTGTTATGCGCGAGTTCGTCGATGAAAATCGCGTCGCGCTTGCCCATCAGCCAGGCGATGGTCGTGACATTGGCGAGATAACCCGAGACCAGCGTCAGCGCGCTCTCGAAGCCCAGAAAGTTGGCGATCTCCGCCTCGAACGGCTTATGCGTGCTCCGTTCGCCGCCAACAAGCCGCGAGGCCAACGCGCCAACCCCGAGATTGTCGAGTTCGCGCTTGGCCTCGTCGATAATGCGCGGGTGATTCGCGAGGCCGAGATAGTCGTAATTGGCGAAGCTGACGAAATGCTTGCCGGACTTTTCGAGATCTGTCTTCAATTTGTCGATCTGCGCGAAGAACGGGTCCGAAAATTCGAGCAGCGCGTTGCCGGCGAAACGGAACCGCCGCGCCGCATAGTCCGAGAGGCTTCTGTGCTTCGTCACTTAAATATCCCGCCAGAGAGTCGCGGCGCTCGAGGCTCCGGCGCGCCCCGTGAAAAAGGCGCCGGCCACCAGGCGCCGCCCGAGGAACGATCGGGTTCCTTAACATTTTTCCTCGCCCGCGCGCCAGTGCGCGGGAAAGCCTGGGAATGCGCGCCCATGCGCGAAAATGCGCGCCAAAATCGTCACAAAATCGCATTGCGCCCTTGCGGCCTCGCCGCGCGTCGACTATACAGCGCCCATCCCAGCGGCATGAGCCGCTGCGAAGCTCCCGCTTGTCCCAAAAGCTGGCGAGAACAATGTGGGGCCATAGCTCAGTTGGGAGAGCGCTTCAATGGCATTGAAGAGGTCGTC
>PLAI01000182.1 GCA_003134075.1 Methylocystaceae bacterium
ATTTCTGGGCCGAATGGTGCGGGCCTTGTCGTCTGATCGCCCCGGCGCTGGAGGAAATCGCCGCCGAACTTGGCGACAAGGTGAAGGTGACCAAAGTCAACGTCGACGAATGCCCCAATGTCGCGGGCAAACTGGGCATCCGGTCGATCCCCACGCTCATCATCTTCAAGGATGGCAAGGCCGTCGCGCAAAAGGTCGGCGCCGCCCCGAAGGGGGAGTTGCTGCGTTGGATCTCCGGCGCCATTTGAAGCGCTCGACGGGCGTCAAGCCCGCTTTAAGATCCGGGGCGGCTTATCGCCGCGAAGGCGCGGGATGCCTTACAGCTTCCGCAGCGCCACTTCCGCGATATGGTGATCCGCGCCCTTGGTCAGGATCAGGCTGGCGCGCGGGCGCGTCGGAGCGATGTTCTGGCGCAGGTTTTGGAGGTTGATGCGCTGCCAGATGTCCTTGGCGACGCGCCTCGTCTCCACCTCGCTCAGGTCCGCGTAAATGCGGAAGTAGGCGCGCGGATCGCGAAACGAGGTCAGCCGCAGTCGCTGGAAGCGGTCGATATACCATTGTTCCAGCACGGTCTCGTCGGCGTGCAAATAGACCGAGAAGTCGAAGAAATCCGAAACGAAGGGCACTTCCCGCCCGTCGCGCGGCGGGCGCGGCGCGAGCAGCACGTTGACGCCTTCGACGATCAAAATATCTGGGCGGTCGACGACGAGCTTCTCGCCCTCGACCACATCATAAGTCAAATGCGAATAAACCGGCGCCTCGACGTTGCCGCGCCCGGCTTTCACGTCCGATAGAAAGCGCAGAAGCGCCTTGTTGTCGTAACTTTCGGGAAAGCCCTTCTTGTCCATCAGCCCTTCGCGCTCAAGCACCTTATTGGGCAGTAAAAAGCCGTCGGTGGTGACGAGTTCGACCTTCGGCGTGTTGGCCCAGCGCGACAGCAGCGCCTTCAATATGCGGGCGGTGGTCGATTTGCCGACGGCGACCGAGCCGGCGACGCCGATGATATAGGGCACCTTGCCATCCTCGGCCCCAAGGAAGCGTTGCGTCGCCTTGAACAACCCCTGCGTCGCCGCGACATAAAGCGCGAGGAGGCGCGACAGCGGCAAATAGATTTCGATCACTTCCTCGAGCGAAATCGGATCGTCGAGCGATTTTAGCCGCGCGAGATCCTCGAGGGTCAAGGTCAGCGGCGTGTCGGCGCGCAGGCTCGCCCATTCCGCGCGTGTGAAGTGTCGGTACGGCGAAGCGATTCCCCCTTCGTCCGGCTTTCGCGGAACCGCCTTTTCCCTTGGATTCATCGCTGATCACCGCGCGAGGCTTTTTCCTGAAGTCCCGACTGGCTGGTGCGGCGCTGCAATTCGCTCAACACCTCGGAGAGCGCGATCTCGCGCGCCTCCAGCAGCACAAGGAGATGATAGAGCACGTCGGCGACTTCGCCCGTCAGCGCGGACTTGTCATCCCCCAGCGCGGCGATGACCGTTTCAACGGCCTCCTCGCCGAATTTCTTGGCAATGCGCGGAACGCCGGCTTCGAACAGACTCTTGGTGTAGGATTTTTCAGTCGCGGCGCCGCGTCGCGCGTGAATGATCTCGGCGAGCTCATCGAGCGAAAAGCTCATGCCGCCTCCAGCCCGTCGAGACGCATGGGAATGCCCGCCCGCGCCATATGGAGCTTGGCCTGCTGGATCGAATATTCGCCAAAATGAAAGATCGACGCCGCGAGCACCGCGCTGGCGTGTCCCTCCCGAATGCCGGCGACCAAATGATCGAGTTCGCCGACGCCGCCCGAGGCGATGACCGGGACGCCCACGGCGTCGGCGACGCTGCGCGTGAGTTCAATATCGAAACCGCATTTGGCGCCGTCGCGGTCCATCGAGGTGAGCAGGATTTCGCCCGCGCCGAGAGCGGCGACTTCGCGCGCGTAATCCACGGCGTCAATCCCCGTCGCCCGGCGTCCGCCGTGGGTGAAAATCTCCCAGCGGCTTTCTCCGACCCGCTTCGCGTCTATCGCCACGACGATGCATTGCGCGCCAAATTTCTCCGCCGCCTCGCGCACGAAGTCGCGGTTCGCCACGGCGGCGGAGTTGATCGAAACCTTATCGGCGCCGGCGAGCAACAGATTGCGGATATCGTCCAGCGCGCGCACGCCGCCGCCGACCGTTAGCGGCATGAAACAGGCTTCCGCCGTGCGCCGCACGACATCGAGCAGCGTGCCGCGATTCTCAAAGCTCGCGGTGATGTCGAGAAAGCACAGCTCGTCGGCGCCGGCGGCGTCATAGGCGATGGCGCACTGCACGGGATCGCCGGCGTCGCGCAGATCGACGAAGTTGACGCCCTTGACGACGCGTCCGTCCTTCACGTCGAGACAGGGGATGAGGCGGGATTTGAGCATCAGGCGCTCGCCCGGCTTGATCGACCCGCCCCGCGAATAAGCGCCAGCGCCTGCGCCGGATCGAGCCTACCATCGTAGAGCGCCCGCCCGGTGATGGCGCCGGCGAGTCTCGCGCAGTCGGACCACGTCAGCCGCTCCACGTCCTCCAGCGAAGCGAGACCGCCCGAGGCGATCACCGGGATCGTCAACGCGTCGGCCAACGCCAGCGTCGCCTCCATGTTGAGGCCTTTCAGAATGCCGTCGCGCGCGATGTCGGTATAGACGATGGCGGCGACGCCCGCGTTCTCGAAGCTGCGGCCAAGATCGAGCGCCGACATGCGCGTCGTGCGCGCCCAGCCTTCGACCGCGACCATGCCGTCCTTGGCGTCTATGCCGACGGCGATGCGCCCGGGATAAAGCCGCGCGGCCTCGCGGACCAGAGCGGGGTCTTTCACCGCCGCGGTGCCGATGATCACGCGCGCCACGCCCTTTTCCAGCCAGCGGGCGATGGTGCGCATTTCGCGAATGCCGCCGCCGAGCTGCACGGGAATCTTAAGCGTCGCGAGGATCGCCTCGACCGCGCTGGCGTTGCGAGGGGCTCCGGCGAAGGCGCCGTCGAGATCGACGACGTGCAGATATTCGAACCCCTGTCGCTCGAAGGCGCGCGCCTGTTCGGCGGGGTCGTCGTTGAACACGGTGGCGCGGGTCATGTCGCCTTGGGCGAGCCGCACGCATTGCCCTTCCTTTAGATCAATCGCGGGAAACAGAATCACGGACGCCACCTCAGAAAATTGGCAATGAGAGCTAGGCCGAGCCTTTGGCTCTTTTCGGGATGAAACTGCACGCCGACGAGATTTTCCCGCGCCACGGCGGCGGTGAGCGGCGCGCCATAATCGGCGGTAGCCACCAGTTCTGCGCGCGTGCGCGGCGTGAGCTGATAGGAGTGCACGAAGTAGGCGTGCAGCCCTTCCTCTCCCGTTTTGATGCCGGCGAACAAAGGGTGCGGGCGCGCGAGGTTCAGGGTGTTCCATCCCATATGCGGGATTTTGAACGAAGGATCGGCGGGTTCGATCGCCTCGACGTCTCCGGCGATCCAGTCCAGCCCGCGGGTTTCCCCATGTTCGAGGCCTCGCGTCGCCATCAACTGCATGCCGACGCAAATGCCGAGAAACGGCCGGCCATTGTTGATCACGGCCTCGACCAACGCCGCGTCCATGCCGGAAATGGCCGCGAGCCCCTGGCGGCAATCCGCGAAGGCTCCAACCCCCGGCAATACGACGCGTTCGGCGCGCCGCACGATGTCGGGATCGTCGGTCACGAGAATGTCGCCGCGGACATCGCCCGACTCGCGCGCCGCGCGTTCGAAGGCTTTCACGGCGGAGTGGAGATTGCCGGAGCCGTAATCGATAATGGCTGTGGTCAAACGCGAGGCTCCTCGCTGGCGCCAACGGGTGGCGGCGGGGGCGGGGGCGGGGGAGCGACCGCGCCGGCCCCGCGCCAGTTATGGAAAAATATGTCTTCCGCCTCGTCGGCGGTCTCGCCGATGACGACGCCACTTTCGCTGTAATGCCGCCGCGCCAGGCTCCAGGCGACCAGACGCGAGCCTTCGAAGCCGAGCAGGAGGGCCAGGGCGGCGTTCACCAGCGACAGCGTCTCCGAGGAAGCGCCAAGTTTCACGCCGGCGAAGACGATCGAGACCAGCAGCGCGGCCCAGCCGATCGCGGGGCTCCAGGCGCGGTTCCACGCAAGCCAGAACGGACCCAGCAGCATCGCCGGGACCGAAAAGCTGTCTCGCAGCAAGACGATTTTTTCAGCCGACGGCGCTTCGCCCGCGCGGGCCGCGGGAATGTGCACGGTAAAAGTGGCCATGGACCTGTTCCCTCAGCTGGTCAGCGTGCCCTTGGTCGAAGGCACCTGGTTTTGCGCGCGCGGGTTGATCGCCACGGCCTTGCCGAAGGCGCGCGCGAAACCTTTGAACGCGCTTTCAGCGATATGGTGACTGTTGACGCCGCGTAGAGTCTCGATGTGCAGCCCGATGCGCGCATGCACCGCGACGGCCTGGAAAAATTCGCGAATCAGCTCGGTGTCGAAATCGCCGATTTTTTGCGCCGGAAATTTGACCTCGTAAACGAGAAAGGGTCGACCGGAAACATCGACGACGACGCGGGTCAACGCCTCGTCGAGCGGCACATGCGCGTCGCCGTAGCGCGTGATGCCCTTGCGGTCCCCGAGCGCCCGGTCCACCGCCTGGCCGAAGGCGATGCCGACGTCCTCGACCGTGTGATGAGCGTCGATGTGGAGGTCGCCCTTGGCCGTCAGTTCCAGATCGAGCGGCGCGTGGCGGGCGATCTGGTCGAGCATGTGGTCGAAAAAGCCGACGCCCGTCGAAATATGCGCGTTTCCGGCCCCGTCGAGGTCGACGGCGACCGAAACCTTCGTCTCGGATGTGTTGCGCTCGATTTTGCCGCTGCGCATGGGATCTCATGGCTTTCGAAACGGAAGGGGTCCCGCGTCCGCAGGTTGAAGCGGGCAGCTTGTAGCAATTTCATTGCCGATTTGCCACCCGCCTCGCGAATGGGCAAAAAATCGAAGATTATTGATCTAGGTCATGAAACCGGATCGAGGTTCGCCGCCGCCGTCGTCCCGAAATCGCGGCGCGCTTGCCGCGAAAGCAGGCCAGCTTGGCTGTCCGAGAACTCTTCTCAGCCGATGAAACCGTGCTGAATCAGCATTTCTTCATCTTTTCGAGACGCTGACGAAGCCGCGTCAGCGCGATGTTCAATTGGTCGCCTTCATTCCCCGCCGCGGCGTTCGCGACCGCCGGCGGCTGGTCGCCGGACGCTTGGCCGCCGAGGTCAATGGCTTCGGTTGGAAAAAGCTTGTTCGATGCGTCGGACGCCGGGGCGACCGGTTCGCGCGCCGGCGCCGAGCGCGCCTCGGGTTTCCGCGTCGGTTTCTCGAACTCGACGCCAACTTCCTGTCCAGATCTCCACATTACCCCGGCGCGGCGCTTGGAAGTCGCCATGCACATGACGAATGCATCCGGCAAAATGGAGGCGCCCTGAACAATGAGCCTGGCGCCCCCGTGGGAAATATCCAGAACCTTGCAGAAAATCGGGGTCGCGAGTTCTCCGGGGTCCACCCAAATGTCCGCATAAGACTTTTGACGGGTTGTCTCCCGCTTTTCCTCGATGGTCCGATTTCTGGAAAAGCCTATGCGCCTGGAGCTTGTCATGACAACCTTCGACGAAGCCTTGGAGTTTCGCGAGTCGCCAAGACATGCGTCGAAACCTTTGCTGTTTTGCTAATAGGGTTCGACAACTCCATGTATGGCTAAGGAAGCGGGTAAATTTCGAGCTTCGCCAAAGCCGGCCGCGCCCTTGCGCAAGCGGATGCTTTATCGGGCGCCGCTTGCCGGCGCGTCCACTTCAATTTATATGCGCCGGATATGCGAGGACGCCCTTGCGGGGGAACGGCCCAAACACAATCTCATGTGACGAGGCGAGGCAGGCTCGAAACGGGCTTACGCATAAGCCGTGACGAATCCGCCTCCTGTCGGACCGCTACGGGGTCCAAAAATATTACATTAATGGAAGGACCGGAAAAAAATGGCTAAGATTATCGGCATCGACCTCGGCACGACTAACTCCTGCGTGGCCGTCATGGATGGGTCGAGCCCCAAGGTCATCGAAAACGCCGAAGGCGCGCGAACGACCCCTTCGATCGTCGCTTTCACCGACGACGGCGAGCGTCTCGTCGGCCAGCCCGCCAAGCGCCAGGCGGTGACCAATCCCGAGAAAACCTTCTTCGCGATCAAGCGACTGATCGGCCGCACGTTCGAAGACCCGATGACCAAAAAGGACATCGGCCTCGTTCCCTATTCGATCGTCAGGGCCGGCAATGGCGACGCCTGGGTGGCGGCGGCCGGCAAGCAGTATTCGCCTTCGCAGATTTCGGCCTTCATCCTGCAAAAGATGAAGGAGACCGCCGAGGCGCACCTCGGGCAAACCGTCACGCAGGCGGTCATCACCGTCCCGGCCTATTTCAATGACGCCCAGCGTCAGGCCACCAAGGACGCCGGCAAAATCGCCGGCCTCGAAGTGCTGC
>PLAI01000317.1:0-259 GCA_003134075.1 Methylocystaceae bacterium
GGCGTGCCGCCCGAGCGGGAAATCATGTCGACCGCCTTGTGGAATTCGTCGGGCGCATGTTCCGCCTTCAGGCCCGCTTGCGCGAGAATGGAGTCCACGGCGCCCTTGCGCAGGCGGCGCCCGGCGAGATCCAGCCCGGATATGCGGGTGTGCGCCGAGAAGGGGACCACATTCATGTCGGCGGTCAACGCGGGCGCGACCACGCCATGGCGGTTCGTGGCGAGCGCGACGATCGAGCGCCCCTCCGGCGTCTCGTCGG
>PLAI01000317.1:289-9273 GCA_003134075.1 Methylocystaceae bacterium
CGGCGATGCCGATGGCCGACAGCAGCCCGCCGATCGTCGTCGGAATGAGGCATACGAGCAGCGCGATCAGCACGCTGACCGATAGCGTGGTTCCCGAATAGCCGGCGAGCGGCCACAGCGTCACGCAGACAATCAGAAAAATGATCGTGAGGCCAGAGAGCAGGATCGACAGCGCCAACTCGTTGGGCGTCTTCTGGCGCTGCGCGCCTTCGACAAGCGCGATCATGCGGTCGATGAAGGTCGAGCCGGGCGCCGCGGTGATGCGCACCTTGATGCAGTCGGACAACACGGTCGTCCCGCCGGTGACGGCCGAGCGGTCGCCGCCGGCCTCGCGGATGACCGGCGCGGATTCGCCTGTTATCGCCGATTCATTGACCGAGGCGACGCCCTCGATCACCTCGCCGTCGCCGGGAACGACGTCGCCGGCTTCGACGAGCACGATATCGCCAATCTTGAGATCGAGCGCCGAAACGTCCACGACCATTTCTTTCAGCCGGCTCTTGCCGGTCGGGTCGATCAGGCGCTTGGCTTGGGTTTCGCTCCGGGTGCGGCGCAGCGCGTCGGCCTGCGCCTTGCCGCGTCCCTCCGCCACCGCCTCCGCGAAGTTGGCGAACAGCACGGTGAACCAAAGCCACGCCGCGATCTGCCCGGTGAAGGGCGCGGCGCCCGTGTGGGCTATCGCGTCGCGCGCGAAAAACACGGTCACGACGGCCGAGACGACCTCGGTGACGAAGATCACCGGATTGTTGGCGAGGCGGCGCGGATCGAGTTTTTTCACGGCGTCGAAAGCGGCGCGCTTTAAAATGCTTCCGTCGAACAGGCCGGGCGCCGCGACTTTGGTGGACATGGAGTTCTCCCTAAAACGTCTTGCCGGCCAGCATCAGGAAATGCTCGACGATTGGCCCGAGCGCCAGCGCCGGGAAATATTGCAGCAGATACAGAATGACGATCACGCCGAGCAGCAGCCCGATGAACAGCGGCCCATGCGTCGGGAAGGTGCCGGCGGAGGGCGGCGCCTTCTTCTTGCCGGCGAAGGAGCCGGCGAGCGCCAGCACCGGCAGCACATAGGCGAAGCGCCCGAGGAACATCGCGAGGCCGAGCGTCGTGTTGAACCAGAGCGTATTGCCGCTAAGGCCCCCGAAGGCGGAGCCGTTATTGGCCGTTGTCGAGGCGAAGGCGTAGAGAATTTCCGACAGGCCGTGCGGACCGGCATTGCCAAGGCTGTCGAGCGCGGTCTTGAGCAAAACCGACGCCGCCGAGAAGCCGAGCACGGTCAGCGGATAGATCAGCACCGCGAGCATGGCGAGCTTCATCTCGCGCGCCTCGATCTTCTTGCCGAGATATTCCGGCGTGCGCCCGACCATCAGCCCCGCGACGAACACCGCGATGACGACGATGATGAGAAAACCGTAAAGACCCGCGCCGACGCCGCCGGGCGAAATGCAGCCGAGCAGCATGTTGAAGAGCGGGACCAGGCCGCCGAGCGGGGTCATCGAATCGTGCATCGCATTGACGGCGCCGGTGCTGGTGCCGGTCGTGGCGGCCGCGAAAAAGGCGCTCATCGCGACGCCGAACCGCGTTTCCTTGCCCTCCATATTGCCGGCGGTCGGATCGACGCCAAGCTCGGTCAGCAAGGGATTGCCCGCCGCCTCCGCCCAATAGGCGACGAGGATGCCGACCCCGAGCACGATCGACATGGCGACGACGATGGCGCGCCCCTGCCGCTCGTCGCCGACCGCCCGGCCGAACGCGAATGCCGTCGCGAACGGAACGACAAGAATCGCCCATATCTCCAGCATATTGGAGAAGGCGTTGGGGTTTTCGAACGGATGCGCCGAATTGGCGTTGAAGAAGCCGCCGCCGTTGGTGCCAAGTTCCTTGATGGCTTCCTGGCTCGCGACCGGACCGATGGAAATGACCTGCTTGGCCCCTTCCAGCGTCGTCGCCTCGAGAGCGCCGGTCAATGTCTGCGGCGCGCCGAGCGCGACCAGCGCGAGGGCGACGACGACCGCCAGCGGCAGCAGAATATAAAGCGTCGCCCGCGTCATATCGACCCAGAAATTGCCCACGGTCGGCGATGTCGCGCGCGAAAAGCCGCGGGCCAGCGCGAAGGCCATGGCGAGACCGGTCGCGGCGGAGAGGAAGTTATGGACGGTCAGCCCCAGCATTTGCGTGAGATGACTCATTGTCGTCTCGCCGCTGTAATTCTGCCAATTGGTGTTGGTGATGAAGCTGAGCGAAGTGTTGAAGGCGAGATCGGGCGCCACGGCGTCGAAGCCCCGCGGATTCAGCGGCAGCACATTTTGCAGCCGCTGCAAGGCGTAAAGCGAGAGGAAGCCGACGAGGCTGAAGGCCAGCATCGACATGGTGTAAACGAACCAGCTCTGCTCGCGCGCCGGATCCACGCCGGAAAGCCGGTAGAACAGCCGCTCCACCGGCGCGCCGGCGCGCGACAAGGCGACGCGTTCGCCCTCCATGACGCGAAGAACATAGCCGCCGAGCGGAACGGCGGCCGCGAAAACCAACAGCAGCGTGATCGCGATCTGCAAAACGCCTGTCATGTACATTCGAACGCTCCAAATCCTAATGCCAAGCGT
The DNA here is from genome assembly GCA_003134075.1 of Methylocystaceae bacterium. Taxonomy (GTDB): domain Bacteria; phylum Pseudomonadota; class Alphaproteobacteria; order Rhizobiales; family Beijerinckiaceae; genus Methylocystis. The sequence goes on from PLAI01000317.1 coordinate 2,887, forward strand.
CCCGCTCAGAAATCCTCGGGATGAAGCAGCGTGTAAACAAGGTAGACGCCAAGCAGCGCGGCGACGATCAATCCGACGAGAGGTTCGAGCATGGCGCGGCTCCGGTCAAAGACGGGCGCAAAGGCGCGCGTAAGCGACGATCACGACGAAAAGTACGACGCCGAGACCCACGAAAACGAGATCGGACATAACCGCCTGCTCCTGTTTTTCCTGGACCGGAACATGGGCGGAAGCGCGCCAGAGATCAATGCGCAAAACGGGCGTCGCGCATAAGGAATTTATAATTGCCGCGGCGCCGCGGCCGGCCAGGGGACGGAAAGTCTCTGACGAAACGTCAGGCGCGCATCGCCTTTGGCGCGACATTGTGCAACTGATGGTCGGCGCTGTCGAAGAACCGCCGCAGATTGCGCGCGGCCTGTCGGATGCGTTGCTCGTTCTCGACCAGCGCGAGGCGCAGGAAGCCTTCTCCATATTCGCCAAAGCCGACGCCCGGCGCGACCGCGAGATCGGCCTTTTCGATCAGCAGGCTCGAAAATTCGAGGCTGCTCAGGCTCGCGAAGCGCTCCGGAACGGGCGCCCAGGCGAACATCGAGGCCGACGGCGAGGGAATGGGCCATCCCGCCTGAGCGAAACTTTCGACCATCACGTCGCGGCGCTTTTTATAGATCGCGCGCATCTCCTTGATGCAGTCGTCGGGGCCGTTCAGCGCGGTCGCCGCCGCGACCTGAATCGGCGTGAAGGCGCCGTAATCGAGATAGCTCTTGACGCGCGCCAGCGCGGCGCAAAGACGCTCGTTGCCGACGGCGAAGCCCATGCGCCAGCCGGCCATCGAATAGGTTTTCGACATGGAGGTGAACTCCACCGTCACGTCGATCGCGCCGGGCACCTGCAAAACCGACGGCGGCGGCTCCTCATCGAAATAGACCTCGGCGTAGGCGAGATCCGAGAGCACGAATATCTCGTGCCGCTTGGCGAAGGCCACGAGATCCTTGTAAAAATCGAGCGAGGCGACCGTCGCGGTCGGATTGGAGGGATAACAGACCACGACGCCGATCGGCTTCGGGATCGAGTGCCTCACCGCGCGCTCCAGCGCCTCGAAGAATTTCGGCGTGGGATCGGCCGGCACGGAGCGGATGACCCCGCCCGCCATCAGAAAACCGAACGCATGGATCGGATAGGAGGGGTTGGGCACCAGCATTACGTCGCCCGGCGCGGTGATCGCCTGCGCCATATTGGCGAAGCCTTCCTTCGAGCCCAGCGTGGCGACGATCTGCGTGTCCGGGTCGAGCGAGACGTCGAAGCGGCGTTGATAATAATTGGCCTGGGCCCGGCGCAACCCCGCGATGCCCTTGGAGGCGGAGTAGCGGTCGGTGCGCGGGCGGCCCGCGGTCTCGACCAGCTTGTCGATCACATGCTTGGGCGCCGGCAGATCGGGATTGCCCATGCCGAGGTCGATGATGTCGGCGCCGCCGGCGCGCGCCTTGGCCTTCAGGCGATTGACCTGCTCGAAGACATAAGGGGGCAGGCGCTTGATACGATAGAAATCCGACATTTAGAAGTTCCGCTGGTGTTTTGGGGGCGTTTCGACTCGGCTTTTAGCACTTTGGCCGAGGCGCGGCCGGCTTCAATTGGCTTGCTCTCGCGGCGGCTTGGCCGCGGCCGCGCGCCGGGGCGTCGCGGGGCGAGGCGCCGGATCGGGCACGGCCACCCGCGCGCCCGCCTTCCGGTTTTGTTCGAGCGCGCCCTGGAGTTCGGCGCCCAGCGCGTCGAGTTGCGCCGGGGTTTTCTTGCCAGTCGGCTTTTCGGTCGGTTTCATCGGCTGGTACTGGAGCTGGTCCGGGGCCGGACGCGAACGCACGACGAAATCCTGCGCGGGCGGCGGCGTCTGCCGCAGACGGAGCGTCTCCAGAACATTGCCGACCATCGCGCCGCCGGTTACGGTCTCCTGCCCCTCGGCCTCTTGCGCGGCGGCCTCGCCGGGAAGGCTCGACAGGGCGAGAGCGGCGGCGAGCGCGATCAGGACGCGAAGGCGCCTTGCCGCGCCGCCCCCTGTGTCACATTGCCGCGCATTCGCGCCAGCGAGTGGGAGCGCCTCGGGATTTGCGCGCTGACGCCTTCGCATCCGCACAATGGATTGGTTCGTGACGGCGTGCGTCGCTAAAGACATAGTGCTAGTCTATCAGACTCCGGCGCGCGTCGCTACTGGCCGCGCCTTGACGCTGGACGACGAAGAACAGGACCGAAGATGACCGCCGATCGCGACACGGAAACGGCGCCTGAGCGGGCCAACGAGATGGACGCCAAAGCCGCGGCCCTCGCCTACCGAGGCAAAATGAGCAGCAAACGCAACGCCAAGGACAAAAGCAACAGGATCCAAAAGCACGCGCCCAAGGCGCCTCTCGCGCCGCCCCAGGACGCGGCGGCGCCCGTGCCCCCGGTTCAGGCGGAGAAGCAGCCCCCGGTCGCGCCCGCAGTCCAGGTCGAGGCGCGGCCTTCCGTCGCGCCCTCCAGGGAACTCGTCGTCCGGGCGACGCCGGGCGCGTCGGAGCGCGAACGCTTCCATCGCAAAGCCAAGGCGGCCGAACCCCCGCTCACGGGAGAATTCGACACCGCCGCCGAGAATTTGGCCAAGCTGGTCGATCAGGGACGCCGGGTGATGGCGGCGGCGATGAGCGCCCCCGATCTCGCCGAGACCCGCAGCGAACTCGCTGCGAACGTCGCCGACGCCACCAAGACGCTGGGCGTCGTCGCCGAATATTGGATGACGCAGCCCGAACGCGCCACGATGGCGCAGGCCGATCTCATCAGCGGCCTCACCGATATTTGGAGCCAGACCCTGCACCGCTTTTCCGGCGAGGAAGCGCCGCCGGTCGTGCCGCCGGACCCCTCCGACAAGCGCTTCTCCGCGCCCGATTGGAGCAATAATCCGTTTTTCGATTGTCTGCGGCAGAGCTACACGCTGGCCACGCGCTGGGCGAGCGATATGGTCGAACACGCCGAGGGCCTCGACCCGCAGACGAAAGCCAAGGCGTCTTTCTATACGCGCCTGATCTCCAGCGCGATGTCGCCGTCCAATTTCGTGGCGACCAATCCCGAGTTGCTGCGCGCGACGCTGGAGGCGCGCGGCGGCAATCTGGTGCGCGGCATGGAAATGCTGGCCGAGGATCTCTTGGCGGGCGGCGGCACGCTGAAAATCCGCCAGTCCGACGACAGCAAATTCCAGCTTGGCGTCGACATGGCGACGACCCCCGGCAAGGTGATCCTGCGCAACGAATTGATGGAGCTGATTCAATATGCGCCGACGACGAGCGAGGTTTACGCGCGCCCGCTGTTGATCGTCCCGCCGTGGATCAACAAATTCTACGTGCTCGACCTCAACCGCGAAAAAAGCTTCGTGCGCTGGGCGACAGCTCAGGGATTGACGGTGTTCATCATCTCCTGGGTCAATCCCGACGAGAGCCAGGCGGACCTCGGCTTCGAAGCTTACATGCACGAGGGCGTGCTCGCGGCGCTCGACGCGATCGAGCGCGTGACCGGCGAAAGCAAAGTCGCGGCGGTGGGCTATTGCGTCGGCGGCACGCTGCTCGCCTCGACCCTCGCCTATTTGGCGGCCAAGCGCGACAAGCGCATCGACAGCGTGACTTTCTTCGCGACGCAGGTCGACTTCTCCGAGGCCGGCGACATGCAGATTTTCGTCGACAAGGCGAAACTCGCGGCGCTCGAGGACGCCATGGCCAAGACCGGCTATCTCGACGGGGTCAAGATGGCCAACACCTTCAACATGCTGCGCCCCAACGAGCTCGTCTGGAACTATATCGTCAACAATTACGTGAAGGGCGTCGATCCGGCGGCGTTCGATCTCCTGGCCTGGAACGCGGACAGCACCCGCATCCCCCGCGCCAACCACTCATTCTACCTGCGCAATTGCTATCTCGAGAACAATCTCACGCGCGGCGAGATGGTGATCGACGGCGTGAAGCTCGATCTGAAAAAGGTGACGGTTCCGATCTATGAGATCGCCGCCAAGGAGGACCATATCGCGCCGGCGCGCTCGGTGTTCATCGGCGCGAAATATTTCGGCGGCCCGGTCAAATATGTGCTCGGCGGCGCCGGCCACATCGCCGGCATCATCAATCCGCCGGACAAGGACAAATACCAGTATTGGGTGGGCGGGCCGCCGGTCGGCTCCTATGACGATTGGGTGAAATCGGCGACGGAGATCAAGGGCTCGTGGTGGCCGGACTGGCTCGCCTGGCTGACCCAGCAGGCGCCAAGGAAAATCCCCGCGCGGGAACCCGGCGGCGGCGTGTTGACGCCGGTCGGCGACGCGCCGGGTGAGTATGTCAGGGTGAAGGCCTGACGCTCTCCTCCAGCCGGGGAGGAGAGCGCCGTTTTCATTCGGCCGGCGGCGCCTCGACGACGGGCTCGGGGACGGCGGGCCGCGCGGGGCTAAGCTTTCGCGCCCCCCGCCACTTCCCGAGCATGACCCACCAGGGGTCGCCCACATGCAGATGATGGCGCAGCGGCGTCTTGATGATCGCCAGCACCAGCCCGATGCTGAACAGGCACCAGACCGCCGGCCATTCATTGATGTTGTTGGTCGTCAGCGCCGCGACGAACGGGCCCGCGACATATGAAAACAGCGTGAAGCGCCAACTGCCGATCAGCGCCGGCAGCAGGAACGCGGTCAGCGGATAGGACAGGAAGCCGCGTCCGAGCCACGCGTTGTCGGCCATGCTGTTGCCGATGCCATTGGTCGGCACGAGCCAGGCGAGATGCCATTCGCCATGCACGGTGCACAGGAACTCGCCGCACAGCGGACGCCCGATCTGGCAATGGCCGGCCCAGTTGAAGGGATAGAGCTGCACCAGCATCGCGATCGCGCCGACGAAACAGGCGGCGTAGGTTATGGGCGCGACCTTGCGCGCGGCGTCCTTCGGCATAAAGTAGAGCGCCACCGAATTGATGAAGAAGGGCTGGAAAGCTATGTGCAGATAGCCAAACAGCGTCATCATCTGATTGAGCGGCGAGTCGCATTGGTCCAGCACGGAATAGCTGACGGCTTGCAGCGCCTCCATGCTGGCGAAATAGAGCAGACAGACCCAAAGCGCCAAGGGCTCGGGATTGCGCTTGAGCGCGGAATATGCGGCGCCGGCGATGCCGGTCGCGGCCAGAACTGTCGAAGCTTCCCCACTCCAGCACATGATCGGTCGTTTCCTCGTTATTTTTGCGCCATTCCGATACACGATTGCGCGCCGGGATCAAAGCGGCGCCGCGAGACAGGCCTCTGGAGGCGGCAAAATCGCCCTCTTTAACCCCGCATTAACCCTAATGTGTCGAAATTGACCGGCTCGCCCGGCCTCAAGCCGGCTCCCGCGATCACGGCATGGAGGCGCTCATGGCCAATGAAGATCCGCCGCTTCCCGGCTTCAGCGGCACCGGGGACAGCCTTTACGGCTCCTTCAGGCGCGAGCGCGCCCAAAAGCTTGGCGGATTCAAGCGCGAAAGCGTCAAAATCGGGACCGGCGGAAGCGGCTTTTTCTCGGGCGGCGTGTTCAGCTCCGGCGGCATGCGGCTGCAACTTGGCGTCGCGCTGACGCTGTCGATCGCCGCCGGGAGCGTGGCGGGCGTGATCCTGGGCGGCAAAACCGGCGTGAAACCGGGCTTGGAGGCCGGCTCCCGTTTTGACGCGGCGATGCTGGCGCCGGGTGAGTCCGCAACCGCGCAAGTCGCCGCCCAATCCGATCCCACGCCGGAAATGGCGCGCATGCTGGACGAGGTGCGCGGCTTGCGCGCGCAGATCGAACAATTCCGCCATGGCGTCGAGACCGCGCGAACCGCCGACCGCGCGCGAGCGCAGGAGACCGCGCGCGACGCCAGTTTGGAGGCGCGGGAGCAGGCGCTCGACCAAACGACCGCCTCGCTCGCCGCCAAGCTTTCCGAGATCGATTCGCGGCTGGCCCGGCTGGAGCGCTCCGGCGCCGACGCGACGCCCGTCGGCTCGATCGCCAAGCCCGCGCGCGCCGGTCATGCCGTGAAGGCCCGCGCCCGAGAGGTTCGATAAAGGCTCGCCTGGAGCCGCCGACACGCGACTGTCACATCTATTGGCCATGTGCTGACATGGTGCTAGAGCAAGCCCCGTCGGACCAAGCCCGGTTCGGCGCGAAATGGCGCGCGAATAATGACCCGGCCGGCGTCGCCCCTGCGGCGCGCCTGGCGGGAATTCCACCGTCGTTTCTTCGCGACTTCACTCCTTTCGCCTTCGCCCCGCCCGCGGCCAAGGACCACCGAGCCGGATCGATCCGCCGCATGACGCAAGAAAACACCCTTCTATTTGCTCGGAGCGGATTAAAGAGCCTTCCTAATCTTTGGGACGCCGCCGCGCTC
>PLAI01000376.1 GCA_003134075.1 Methylocystaceae bacterium
AGCGACTCGCGGCAGCCGTAGAGATTGTCGAATTTCGACTTGGTGACGGAATCATTGACGTTGATCGCCGGCCAAAGGAGCTTGCCCTCCTTCTGCATGATGTAAAGGCGATGCACGCCCGTGGTCGTCTCCTCGGTGACGCCCTTGATGGACTCGGCGTTGCGCTTGTAGAAACCCGGATTGGCCTTGAGGCGCTTCTTGATCGCCGCGAACAGGACCTCTTCTTCCTCGTTCGTCGCCTTGTCGAGGAAGGCGACATCGCCGCCCTCGGCGCGCAGGCCAAGGTGAATGAGCAAAGTGGCGTCGCCGCCATCGTCGAGGATCATGTTCGGGCAGCCGCCATCGGACCACTCGAAAATGCGATGGGTGTAATCCCAATAATCCTCGAGGCTCTCGCCCTTGATGGCGAACACCGGCGTGCCGGCGGCGGCGATGGCGGCGGCGGCGTGATCCTGGGTCGAATAAATGTTGCAGGAAGCCCAGCGAACATCGGCGCCGAGCGCCTTCAGCGTCTCGATCAGCACGCCCGTCTGAATGGTCATATGGAGCGAGCCCGCGATACGCGCGCCCTTGAGCGGCTGGCTGGCGCCGTATTCGGCGCGCGTCGCCATCAGACCGGGCATTTCGGTCTCGGCAATGTTGAGTTCCTTGCGGCCCCAATCGGCGAGTCCGATGTCGGTGACGACATAATCGTTGAAATGAGTGGTCATGATCTTCCCTTCGCGCTTATGTCGCCAGATGTCGGGCCGGCTCGCGCCACGTCCCCGCGCCGGGGCTATAGCAAAGGATTTCGCGCCACGCAATAAAGATATGTGCAAGTCTTTATATGATAGCCGGAGGCGGCGGCTCGTCAATCGCCGTCTGCGTCAGCGGCTGATATTGGAACCGCGCGCTGGCGACGGCGATACGCAGCCACACGCTGATGCCGACGCCGATGAAATGCGCCAACAGAAGAAGAAAGCTCATCAGCAGCACGAACACGTCCAGCGCCCGGATGATCTTGGTGGGGTCGGTGATCGCGATGCCCGGCGGTTGCGAGACTGTTTTGGCGATCAGCAGCGATATGCTTAGCGCGACGCCGATGAAGGACAGAAAAACGCCGAGAAAGCCCAAGGTCATCCCAGCGTGCAGAAACCACAGGCCGGAGCCGCGTTTCCCGCCGAGGTAACGCTCGGGAGCCAAAGCGATTTTGCTGGCTCGCCGGGTGTAATGATACGCCAGCGCGCAGGTCACGAACAATAACGCGAGCGCGCAGCCGCTCCAGTAGATGGCGTCGCCAATCCCCGCCTGGACGGCGCTGAGCGCGCGTCCGGACGTAGCGAATTGCAGGAGCAAGGCCGACAGGAAGGCGAGCACGAACTGAATCCAGAATTTGATCCAGCCCAAGAGACGCATTTGGCCGGCGAGACGCAGCCCGATTTTGTCGCCGGCCGGGCCGCTCATCCGCAAGGCCGGGACGACAGCTTCCGGCGCCGGGCTTTTTCCGGGCAGCATTCTGCTGGCGAAGCCGGGATAGGCGAAACTGTTGGCGATGACGAGTCCGATATGGACGACGACAAAGCCGGCGAGCACGAACGCGCCGATTTCGTGAGTGTTCGCGAACAAGTCCGCCAGACGGTCGTCCGGTTCTCCCCATGAGGGCAGCGGCGTTCCCCAAAACAACGCGGGCGATGCAGTGAAAATCTGGCGCAGATAGCCGCTGGCCGTCACGACCACGAGCGAGAGATAGATCAGCGCGTTCACCCATGCGCCAATCAATCGCCGCCAGCGCGGCGTCTCCGCGGGATAGGTCGGGGCGCCGAACAAAAGCCTCGACAAAATCGCGAGGATGAGCAGAACCGCGGTCGTAAGCCCCAGGGAAACATGGAAATCCACTAGATACGCCCGCTCGTCGGTGGTGGTGGGCGAAGAACGCAGATACCAGCCGAGCCCCAGCAGCGCCGCGGTCGCGAGCGCCAGGAGCCAGTGGATCAGGATGGAGAAAAATCCGTATCTCGCGAGAATTGACTTCATGACGCCGCCTCTGCAATCGCGTGATTCAACTGGCTCACGGTTTATATATGCAAAATAGATCGCCTGCTCATGACGCGGATAGTCGCGCGGAACAACTGCGCGAAGCGGCGAGGAATAAAAGATTCACGCGGAAAGAACCGAGCCGGCGCGCCGCCTCACTTCAGTGTCGGCGCGCGCAACGGCAGGGGATCCGTGTCGAGCAGCGCGAATAGCAGATGGTCGCGCCATTGCCCGTTGATGTTGAGATAGGCGCGGGCGTAGCCTTCCTGCGTGAAGCCCAGGCGTTCCAGCAGGCGCTTCGAGGGTTCGTTATTGGGCAGACAGGCGGCTTCTATCCGATGCAGCCCCTGCTTTTCGAACGCATAGACCAGAACGGCGCGAACCGCGCGGCTCATATAGCCTTTGCCGGCGTGGGGTTCGCCCATCCAATAGCCCAGCGTCGCCGCCTGCGAGACGCCGCGCCGCACATGCCCGAGCGACAGGCCGCCGACCAAGGTGTCGTCGTGTTCGCGAAAAATCAGGAACGAGAAGGACTCGTCGCGAGCCAACTCCTCCCCGTGCCGACGCACGCGATAGCGAAAACTGGATCGGGTCAAATCGTCGAGCGGCCACACGGGCTCCCACGGCGTGAGAAAGGCCCGGCTTCGCGCCCGCAGCGAAGACCATTGGACGAAATCGCTCATCTCGGCGGGACGCAGATAGATTCCGTCGCCGTGGATAGGGAAGTTGCGCCGCGCGATGCTGACGCCAAACAGCGCCATGATCACACCCTTGTCGCGAGGCGCGTCGCGCGCGCGTGGTCCTCGATGAAGGCCCGAACGCGCCCTTCATCGTTTTCGAGCCGGGAGAACCGCTCCTCGGCGGTAAGAATTGGCGCGAGACGCGGCGGCAGCTCGATGCGCTCGCCGATGGCGCGCTCGATCGCCGCGGGAAATTTCGCCGGATGCGCGGTCGCCAGCGCCACGACCGGCGTCGAAGGATCGACCGCGAGCCGCGCCCGCGCGGCGTGAACCCCCGTCGCCGTGTGCGGGTCGAGCACATAGCCCGACTCGCGATAGGTGCGGGCGATCTCGGCGCTGGTTTCTGCTTCGCTGACCGCGCGCGCGTCGAAATCCTCTCGGATCGCTGCCAGCGCCTCCGGCGGAATATCGAAGCCGCCGGATTGGTCGAGACTGGCGAAAGCCGCGCGCAATGCCCCGGCGTCGCGTCCCAGCGCGTCGAACAGCAGGCGCTCGAAGTTGGATGAGAGCTGAATGTCCATCGACGGCGACTGCGTCGGCGTGACGCCGCGTGGCTCGTAGCGCCCGCTCGCCAGCGCGCGCGCCAGAATGTCGTTGGCGTTGGTCGCGACGATCAGCCGCGACAGCGGCAGGCCCATGCGCTTCGCCACATAGCCCGCCAGCACATCGCCGAAATTGCCGGTCGGGACGGCGAAGGAAACCTCGCGAAACGGCGCGCCAAGCGCAACGGCGCTGGTGAAATAATAGACCATCTGCGCGACGACCCGCGCCCAGTTGATCGAATTGACGCCCGCGAGACCGAGGCGCTTGCGATAGGCGCTGTCGCGAAACAGGCTTTTGAGAATCGACTGCGCGTCGTCGAATGTGCCGCGCAAGGCGATGGCGTGGATATTGTCGTCCGCGACCGTGGTCATCTGGCGGCGCTGCACGTCGGAGACGCGCCCATCGGGATAGAGGATGAACACATCCACCCGGTTCTGCCCGGCAAACGCTTCGATCGCGGCGGCGCCCGTGTCGCCCGAGGTCGCGCCGACGATCGTGGCGCCGAGGCCGCGCTGCTCGAGCACGTGGTTCATCAGCCGGCCCAGCAATTGCATCGCCAAATCTTTGAAGGCAAGCGTCGGGCCGTGAAAAAGTTCGAGCACGAACAGATTGTCGTCGATCTGCGTCAGTGGCGCGACGGCGCGATGGGAAAAGCCGGCGTATGCGGCGCGTGTCGCGTCGCGCAAGACTCCGGCGCCGATCTCGCCGGCGAAGGGCTCGATAAGCCGCGCCGCCGCCGCGTCATAGGGAAGCCCGGCGAGGGCGGCGATGTCGCCGCGCGCGACGGCGGGGTAGGTCTTGGGGACATAGAGCCCCCCGTCGGCGGCGAGGCCCGCCAAGAGCACGTCGTCGAAGGCGAGTTCGGGAGCTTCGCCGCGGGTCGAAATATAATGCAATGGGCGACACCTATGAATTGGCCGGGCGGTTCCACGCGAGCGCGCGGCGCCGACGATGGTAGCGCCCCGGCGGCGATTTGGCGAGTGGGGCGAGGGTTTTAGGACATGCGAATCGGCGCGCGTCAATGCGCGTCAATGCGCGCGGACGCGCGATCTTGCGTATAGGGCATACACGATCAGCAGCGCCGCCGCGAGGCCCATCCACGTCACCGCGTAGGAGAGGTGGTTATTGGGAATATCCGCCGCGTCCGGGACGGTCCGAAAAAGTCCGTCGTCCAGCCCGGCCTGATCTTCCTGCTGGAGCACGAACGGCGCGGCGTCGACAAGCCCAAGCGTCGCGGCGATCTTGACGGGATCGCTGGTGAACCACAGGCCCGTGCCGGGATCGTCGGCCGGGGTGAACGCGTTGCGCGACTGCGGCGCTCGGAGCCATCCCTTGATCTCCGTGGGCTCGTTCGGCCCATGGCGCCAGGCGTCAGCGGCGGTCAATGATTGCGCGACGAAGCCGCGGTTAACGAGGAGGGCGCCCCCGCCCGCGAGCCGAAAAGGCATGATAACGAAAAAGCCCGGCCCTCCACCGGCGGCCCCGGCGGGCGCCTGGGTGAACACCTTCACCGATCTGGCGAGATCGAATCGGCCCGTCGCCCGAACGTGGCGATAGTCGTAATCTTCTCCGCGCAGCCCGGCCCAATCGCTAGGCGGCGGAATTTCGGCCGGAGCGGCGCGCGTTCGCGTTTCGAGTCGGGCGATCAGGGACTCTTTCCATTCCAGCCGCCGCAATTGCCAAACGCCCAACGTCAGCAGCAGCCCCAGCGCCAGCGCCGCGAACAAGCTTTGCCACACGAGCGACCGCGACGACACCTTCACCTGATCCGCCGCCCTTCCTCGGCCCGATTGTAATATTGCAGCGCGATCAGCAATCCCTTGGTGGGACGCAGCATCCCAATGCAGACTATGGCCGAGAAGGGAAGAAAGATCAGCGCGTGAACCCAATAGGACGGCTGATAGACGATTTCGACATAGGCCGCGACGCCGACAATCAGGAAGCCGGCGATCATCATCACGAAGATCGCGGGGCCGTCTCCCGTGTCCGCGAACGAAAAGTCGAGGCCGCAGGCCCCGCATTTCGGCGCGACGCGCAGCAAGCCGTCGAACATCTTGCCCTTGCCGCAGCGTGGGCAGGAGCCGGTTACGCCAGCCCAATAGGGATTGACATGAGGAGGATGTTCTGGATTCGACATCAAGGCCCTTTCTCGCGCGAACGGCCACGGAAGGTTCCGTGACCGCTAGCGCCGTGCTCCAATGGACGGCTAGTCCCTCGCGGCGCGCGGGGCAAGCCCGCTCCGCTGTCGCGCCTTATTCAGCCATGCCGCCCCAATTGCCCCACACATATATGGCGGAGAACAGAAACAGCCAGACCACGTCGACGAAATGCCAATACCAGGCGGCGAATTCCAGCCCCAGGTGTTGATCGGGCTTGAAGTGCCCCTTCAGCGTGCGAATGAGGCAGACCGCGAGGAACAGCGTGCCGATGATCACATGGAAGCCGTGAAAACCGGTCGCCATGAAGAAGGTCGAGCCGTAGTTCGTCGCGGCCGGATGGGCCGGGTCGAATTTGAAGGCGAATGGCGCGTGCGCGTATTCCCAAGCCTGGATCGCCGTGAACAACGCGCCGAGGGCGATGGTCGCGATCAGGCCCTTCTTGAGCTGATCGCGATCGCCGTGCAGCAGGCCGTGATGACCCCAGGTTAGCGTGGCGCCCGAGGTCAACAGAATGAGGGTGTTGAGCAGAGGCAGCTTCCAGGGGCTCAGCACTTCGATGCCCTTGGGCGGCCAAACCCCCTCGAACAACGCGGTGCGGGCGTGCTGGGCGATATCGGCGGGAAACAGGCTCGAATTGAAGAACGCCCAGAACCAGGCGACGAAGAACATCACCTCGGAAACGATGAACAGGATCATGCCGTAGCGGTGATGCAACCGCACGATTGGCGTATGATCGCCCTTGACCTCGGCTTCGTTGATGACGTCGCTCCACCAGCTGAACATGGTGAAAAGCACGCCGATGAGGCCGGAGAAAAACACGTACGACCCGACCTTGTGGCCGAAGATCGGCATCCCCTTCATCCAGGAAATCGCGCCGATCGCCAAAACAAGCGCCGAAAGGGCGCCGACCAGCGGCCACGGGCTCGGATCGACGAGATGGTAGTCATGTTGCGGTTTCGCGTGTCCATCGGCCATGATCGTCACTTCCTTTGACTGCGCCGGGCGCGCCGGCATGTTTGAAACGCTTCCGGCTCCCGGCGCGCCTCGAGGGGCGGGCAGGGATCAGGTTTTTGGTCTTATGGCGGGCGCCAGACTGGTCTTGGTCGACGGCGCGACAGCCGCCGGGCCTTTTACCGCGAAGAACGAGTAAGACAGAGTGATCTCCGCGACATGCCCCATGGATTCCTCGTTCTCCAGGGCCGGATCGAGGAAGAAGACAACGGGCCACTCCGCGCTTTCATGCGCGTCGAGGCGCTGCTCGGAAAAACAGAAACAGGCGAGCTTATTGAAATAGGCGCCCGCCTGGTCCGGACTTACGTTATAGGCGGCGACGCCGCGCGTTTCGTGATCGGCCAGATTGACCACCTTGTAAAAGACGGTCGCCGTTTGTCCGGTGCGCAGCGAGATGCTCGCTGTCTCCGGCTCGAACCGCCAGGGAAGATCGCGCGCGACATTGGCGTCGAACCGGACGGTTAAGGTGCGCTCGCCCTGCTGACCCAAATTCTTCTTGGCGACCTGAGTCGTCCCGCCGAATCCGGTCGCCGCGCAGAAAACGCGATACAGCGGCACGGAAGCGAAAGACAAAATCAGCATCGCCACGGAGCCCACGACGAGCGATAGGGCAATCCGCCGGGTGCGTCTGGGGTTGGGTTCGCCGTTATCGGTGTTCATTCGCCCCGCCTCAGTTCGGCGGCAATTGGGCGACGGCGCCGCCCAATTTCGCGATGGTGACGGCGTAAAACAGCGCCGCGAACAAGGCCACGGCGAGTCCGATCGCGATATTCCGGGCGCGGCGACTCCGCGCCTGTTCCTTGGTCAGGACGACTCCGTCCTCTTCGCGCGGCGCGTTAGGCTGTTCGTCCACCATTTTCAGTCCGCCACTCCAGTACGCCATCGCCCGATCTCCCCCGACTAACCCGTGATGGCCGTCAGATGAAGAATGCGCTCGACGACCAGAGTGAGAAAGAGCGCGAAGAGGTAGGCGATCGAAAAGATAAACAGTCGGCGCGCCGCGGTCTTCGCCGCGTCGCCTTCGCGATTTCGGTACGTCGCGAATGCGAACAACATAAAGGCGACGCCGCAAAGCGTCGAAACCAGTCCATAGGCCGGCGACGCATAGCCGAGCAGATATGGAAGCACGCCTATCGGCGCCAGCAGCGCCGAATAGATGAGGATTTCAAGGCGCGTGCGATCTGGGCCCGCGACATTGGGCAGCATCGGGATGCCGGCGCGGGCGTAGTCGTCGCTTTTGAGAAGGGCAAGAGCCCAAAAATGCGGCGGCGTCCAGACGAAGATGATCGTGAACAGCACCAGGCTCGAAAGACCGAGTTCACCTGACGCCGCGGCGAAGCCGACCACTGGCGGCAAGGCGCCCGCCGCGCCGCCAATCACTATGTTCAGCGGCGTCGCCCGCTTGAGCCACATCGTGTAAATCACGACGTAGAAGAAGATGGTGAAGGCGAGCAGCCCCGCCGCGAGCCAATTGGCCACCAGGCCGAGCGTAAAGATCGACATCCCCGCGAGAACCAGCCCAAACGCGAGCGCTTCCTCGCGCGCGAGGCGTCCCGATGGGATTGGCCGCTTGCGGGTGCGCGTCATCAACGCGTCGATGTCGGATTCAAACCACATATTCAACGCGCCGGAGGCGCCGGCTCCGACCGCGATCGCGAGCAGCGACGCGAAGGCGATGACGAGATTCGGCGGCGTAGGCGCCATGACAACGCCCGTCAAGGCCGTGAAAACGACAAGGGACATCACGCGCGGCTTCAGCAACGCGAAATAATCCGACGGCGCCGCGATCGAAATGCGCGGGGTTCGACCATCGTCGATCCTGAGTGTCGCGTCGCTCATCTCTTGCTCCGCCTATTGTCGGACCAGCCAGGCCTCCATGGCCTGGGCGCGTGGCCCCGCCGGGTTAGACCGCCCTCCCGCCGAGCTTGGAGACTCGGCGGGAGCGCGAAACTCAATGTTCCGAGCCGGAAATGCGCGGCAGAACCTCGAACTGGTGGAACGGCGGCGGCGAGGGCAAGGTCCATTCCAGCGTCGTCGCGCCAACGCCCCAAGGATTGGCTCCGGCGGGGATCTTCTTCAGATAGGCGTCGATCACCACGTAGAAGAACACCAACAGGCTGACACCGCCAATATACGCGCCGATCGACGACCAGTAGTTCCAGAGGGCGAAGGCGTCGGGATAGTCGATGTAGCGGCGCGGCATGCCGGCGAGGCCCAGGAAGTGTTGCGGAAAGAACGTCATGTTGACGCCGATGAACAGCAGCGCGAAGTGAACCTTCGACAGCGTTTCGTTATACATATAGCCGCTCATCTTCGGGAACCAGTAATAGAATCCCGCGAAGACGCCGAACACCGCGCCGAGCGACATGGTGTAGTGGAAGTGGGCGACAACGTAATAGGTCTCGTGCAACTGGCGGTCGGCGCTCGCATTGGCCAGCACTACGCCGGTGACGCCGCCCATCGTGAACACGAAGATGAAGCCGATCGCCCAGATCATCGGCGCGCGGAATGAGATCGAGCCGCCCCACATGGTCGCGATCCAGGAGAAGATCTTGATGCCCGTCGGCACGGCGATCACCATGGTGGCGAACACGAAGTAGCGCTGCGCGTTCAGCGAAAGGCCGACCGTGTACATGTGGTGCGCCCACACGATGCAACCGAGGAAGCCGATCGACACCATCGCGTAGGCCATCCCGAGATAGCCGAACACCGGCTTCTTGGAGAAGGTCGAGACGATGTGGCTGATGAGGCCGAACGCCGGAAGGATCAGAATATAGACTTCCGGATGGCCAAAGAACCAGAACAGATGCTGGAACAGCAGCGGATCGCCGCCGCCGGCCGGATCGTAGAACATGGTGCCGAAGTTACGGTCGGTCAGCAGCATGGTGATCGCGCCCGCCAGAACCGGCAGCGTCAGCACCAGCAAGAAAGCGGTGACCAGCATCGCCCAGCAGAACAGCGGCATGCGGTGCAGCGTCATGCCGGGGGCGCGCATGTTGAAGATCGTCGTGATGAAGTTGATCGAGCCGAGGATCGACGAGGCGCCGGCGAGATGCAGCGCCAGAATCACGAAGTCCATCGCCGGGCCGGGATGGCCGGTGTTGGACGACAATGGCGGGTAAAACACCCAGCCGCCGCCAAAGCCCATCATGCCCGGAGCCCCTTCGACAAACATCGAGAGGACCACCAGCACCAGCGAGACCGCCAGGAACCAGAAGGAAATATTGTTGAGGCGGGGGAACGCCATGTCCGGCGCGCCGATCATGATCGGAACGAACCAGTTGGCGTAGCCGCCGATCAACGCCGGCATGACCATGTAGAAAATCATCAACACGCCATGAGCGGTGATGAAGACGTTATAAAGATTCTTGCCGCCGTCCAGCGCCATCGCCGGATCGACGCCCTGCAGCATCTGCGCCAATCCGGGGAAAACCGTGATGCCGGGATGCATCAATTCGGCGCGGATCGCGATGGACATGATCGTGCCGACGACGCCGCCGATCACCGCGAGGATGATGTACAGCGTGCCGATGTCCTTGTGGTTGGTCGAGAAAAGAAAGCGGCGCAACCCCGTGGGATGCCCGTGCGCGCCGTCATCGGCGGTGGTCGAACTTGCCATGGTCATGTTCCTCGAATGCTTGGTCGGTGTTCTTGCGGGAGAGACGGATCATTGATTCGCGGCGGCGGCGAATCGCTGGCGAGATTCGGCGCCCGCGAATTTCTTTTTCGCGTCCTCCAGCCACTCCTGATACTTTTCCCAGCTCACCACGCGGATCGCGGCAGGCATGAAAGCATGATCCTTGCCGCAAATTTTCGAGCATTGACCGTAATAAATCCCTTCCTTCTCCGCCTTGAACCAGGTCTCGTTCAGGCGGCCGGGAACCGCGTCCATGCGAATGCTGAAAGCGGGGATCGTGAAGGAGTGGATGACGTCGGATGCCGTGATCTGAAGCTTCACTACCTCGTTGACCGGAACCACCGCCTCGTTGTCCACGGACAGCAGGCGAACGTCGCCGGGCTGAAGGTCCGCTTCCTGTTTCATGACCTGGTCGAAACCGAAGCCGCCGCCTTGGTCCTCGGGGTATTTATAGGACCAATACCATTGATTGCCGGTCACCTTGATCGTGATTTTCGCCGGCGGAATCTCCACCTGATGCGCCAGCAAGCGGAACGAGGGGATGGCGATAAACACCAGGATCAGCACCGGCACCAGCGTCCAGGCGATTTCCAGCCCCGTGTGATGGGTCAGCTTGGACGGCACGGGATTGGCGCTTTCGTTGAACCGCCACGCCACGTAAACGAGTAATCCGAGCACCGACAAAGCAATGAAGCTGATGACCGGGAGCAACACGACGTTGTAAAACTGTTGCGTTTCGCGCCCAACCTCTGTCACCGTCGCCGGCAGTCCCACGCCTCCAGGAGCGGGCTGGCCTTCGACTTGCGCGGCCGCGAGCCCCGCGAACAG
Source organism: Methylocystaceae bacterium (assembly GCA_003134075.1). Lineage (GTDB taxonomy): Bacteria > Pseudomonadota > Alphaproteobacteria > Rhizobiales > Beijerinckiaceae > Methylocystis. The sequence continues at coordinate 10,932 of PLAI01000376.1, forward strand.
AAGGATCGGAAGAAAGGCGGCGCCCGCGAGAGCGGCGCGTCGGAGAAAATGTCGGTTGGGGTTGTGCATTAAGGTCGCCTTTCGAACCTTTCGTCAGTCGTTTGGTCGCGTGGATCGCCGCTTACCCACGCGTGGGCGCTGATGCAAGAATCGAACTCGTCACGCCCTAGCCGCGCGCGGCGGTTCGACAACGCGCCGTTTCAATCACAATCCGTCGGTTGGCGCAATTGCTGCGGCGCCATCTTTATGCAGGCAAAAAGCCGCACCCTCGAAAAAAAAAGTCGTGATCGCAAGGGGAGGCGTGGGAGATCGCGCATCCAAGATGCAACTTGACAGAGTATGACTATTTGTTACCCAATCGGCGCGCTCGCGCGGCCAAGGCCGGACGCTTGTCGGCGGGGCGTCGCTTTGGAGCGGGCCGCGGCGAGACGACAGTGCAACTGGAGGTCAAATGACGGCTTTGCGCGCCGCAATATTCAATTACCCGCCGCGACAACCGGTCGCGGGCCTTCTCGCGGTAATTGCTAGACTTTCCGTTTTGCTGGTGTTTCTTGCCCCGGTTTTCTTCGCGGCGAACGCCGCCCGCGCGCAGGGCGTGGTCAAATCCAAGTTCGGCGATTGGGAAATTCGCTGCGATACGCCCGCGGGAGCGAGCGCGGAGCAATGCGCACTGATTCAGAGCGTCACGGCCGAGGACAAGGCCAACGTCAATCTGGTCGTGATCGTCTTGAAAACCAGCGACGGAAAGAGTCGTCTGCTGCGCGTCATAGCTCCGTTGGGCGTTCTGCTGCCGAACGGACTCGGCCTGCATATCGACCAAAACAACATCGGCAGCGCCGGTTTCGTCAAATGCTTGCCCACTGGCTGCATCGCCGAGGTGGTCATGGACGACAAGCTGGTCGAGCAATTGAAAACCGGAAAAACCGCGACTTTCGTAATACATCAGACCCCCGATGAAGGGATCGGCCTGCCGTTGGCTTTGAACGGTTTCAAGGAAGGCTACGCGAAACTGCCATGAAACACGGCGAACGACCATTCTCTCGGGGCGACCGCCTGGCGCTCGAGACGAGAAGCGCGCGATTTTTTGATTCTGGCGCCCGGCGTCGAGTCGGGGCGGTCGCGATGATTGTCGGCGCGTTGCTTCCCGGCGCGCCCCAGGCTTGGGCGGACGACTCCGAATCGACGTCCAATCGTGTTTTGCAAATGTTTGGTCTTGGCCGCGGCTCCGGCGACAGCTCGAAACCCGCTCCCACGTTGGCGGAGTGTCCGGAGATCGTCGTCGATGGCGGCGGCGCCGAGCTTCGCGCGCCTCCTGGCGCCGACGCTTCGAGCGTGCGCTATCAAATCGCGGTGACCCGGACGGCGCGCGAGTGCGCGCTGGAAGGGAACGATATCTCGGTCAAGGTCGGAATCCTGGGCTCCGCGGTCCTCGGTCCCGTCGGACAACCCGGAGCCTATTACGGCAATTTGCGCGTCGCTCTTCGTCGCAAACGCGACGAACAATTGTTTGGCGCGAAAGACTATCGCGTCGGGGCGGACATTCCCGCCGGCGCCGCGCGCGCGGATTTCACCCTGTTGGTCGACACGCTGGAGGCCCCTTTCATCAGCCAGAGGGCGGCGGAGGATTACGAGGTCATCGTGGGCTTCAAGCAGAGCGGCGCCGACACGGCGACCCCCAAGCCCGAGAAGAAACGCCGTAAGCCCGCCGCCGAATGAATCAAGGGCGCGCGAACCGCGCGCCCTTGATTGAGCGGATATTCTCTCGACGAACGGCCGCGGGATTTCAGTGCGCGAGCGCGCCTAACTGCCGGATGCCTTCGGCGACGAAATCCTTGCCGCCCGCCACGCCGCCGCGCAAAATACTCTCCGCGACCTTCGCGGCGGAGTCGGCGGCCGCCGCGCGAACCTCGGCGACGGCCTGCGCTTCGGCTTGAGCGATCTTGTCCTTCAGCTGCTTGTCGCCGCGAGCGACATATTCATCGAGCCGCTTGCGCGCTTCGGCGGCGATCATGTCCGCCTCGGATTTGGCGCTCGCCACGATGGCGGCGGCCTCGGCCTCGGCCTCGGCGCGCTTGCTCTCGAAAGAGGCGAGCAAGGCCTCGGCCTCGGCGCGCAGTTTTTGCGCTTCGGCGAGTTCGCTCTTCACGCGATCGATACGCGCGTCGAGGGCGCTAAAAACTTTGACGTGGGCCCCTGCCTTGAGCAGCACGCCCAAGAAGATCACGAAACCGACGGCGACGAAGACTTCGGCCTCAAAATGCATTGTTCATTCCCCTCAGTGCGTCGTGGCGTCGCGGTAGGCGGCGCTCAGCTTCGCTCCGTCGACTTGCGCGCCGGTCAATTTCGCGACGATCGCCGCGGCGGCTTCCGTCGCAATGCCTTCGACACTGGTCATCGCCCGAGCTTTTTCGGCGGCGATGCGCGCCTCGGCGGCCGCGATTTCCTCGGCGAATTTCTTTTCCGCCGACGACCGCAACGCGCCGACTTCCGCCGCGATTTTCTGTTGAGCCTCGCGGCCGATGGTCTGCGCCTCTTCCTTTTTGGTTCGCAGCGTGGCGTTGTTTTGAGCGTCGGCGGCTTGGGCCTTCGCCTGCGACTCGCGCGCGGCGTCGAGATCCGCGCCGATCGTGGTCTCGCGCGTGCTCAAGATCGTGGCGACGCGCGGCAAGGCGAGGCGCGACATCAGCAAATACAGCACGCCGAAAATCAGCACGAGCCAAACCAACTGCGGCGCGAAATTCGATGTGTCGAATGGGGGAAACGCGCCTTTTTGCACGCCGCCATGCGCCAGCGATCCAGCGGCGCCAGCGTTTTCCGCGCCGCCTTCGGCGGGATTGATTTCCTGCGACGCTTCTTGCGCGGCGTAGGCGGAAGAGATGATCGCCATGACGGCTCCAGATAGCTTAAGCGGCCAATGCACGGCGCGGCCCAGCTGGCCGCGCGCGTTCTCGAAAACTCTCGACGTCCGGCCCGACAAAGGCCGGGCCGGACGCGAGACTCACTTCAGATAGAGCAGGATCGCGATCAGAAACGCGAAGATGCCCAGACCTTCGGCAAGCGCCGCGCCGATGATGGCGTTGGTGAACTGGCCGGCGGCGGCCGACGGATTACGCAGCGCGCCATTGACGAAATTGCCGAAAATAATGCCGACGCCAATCGCGGCGGCGCCGGTGCCGATCGCCGCGAGGCCGGCGCCGACGAGTTGAAGTTCAGAGGCCATTATCATCTCCTGCTAGGATTGTGGGCGACCATTTGTTGTTGATGAATTATCAGTGGCCCGGGTGAATTGCGTCGTTCAGATAGACGCAAGTGAGAACCGAAAAGACGAACGCCTGCAAGCAGGCGACCAGCAATTCGAGAGCGTAAAGCGCGGTGATCGCGAGCAGCGGAACCGGCGCGAGCGCGGCCCAGGCTCCGGCGCCGAGCAGCAGCGCGACGAAGCCGCCAAACACCGCGAGCGTGATGTGGCCCGCCAGCATATTGGCGAAGAGACGCACCGACAGCGAAATCGGACGCGACAGGAACGAGATGATTTCGATCGGAATCAGCACCACCAGCACCAGCGCAGGAACGCCGTGCGGAACAAACAGCTTCAGGAAGCCAAAGCCGTTGCGATAAAAGCCGTAGGCCACGACAATCGCCATGACAAAAACGGCAAATCCGAAGGTCACGATGATCTGGCTCGTCACCGAGAAGGTGTAGGGGAAGAGACCAATCAGATTGGCGATCAGCACGAAGGCGAAAAGGCTGAACACGAAAGGAAAGAACCGCATGCCCTCCTCGCCGGCGATCTGGCGCACCATGCCGGCCACGAACTCGTAGAGCATCTCGGCGGCGGCCTGCCCGCGGCCCGGCGTCAGCGCCTTGCGCGAGGTCGCGAAGACCATCAGCAACACGACCCCGAGCGCCGCGAGCAACATATAAAGCGACGCATTCGTGAATGAAACTTCGACGCCGTTGATTTCGTGCTCCCACAGGCGCACGAGTTCGAACTGCTCGATCGGATTGGGCTTCGCCGCTGTTTCAGGATTCATCGCTTTTTCCGGACGGCGCGCGCCCGGCCCTTTGTCGCTAGCGGCGTCGGCCTTCCGGCGCCATTCTCTAGGCCTTGCCGTCTGGCGGCGTTTCGTCTTCCTCATATGACGGCGCCTTGCGCGCCGCAATACGATAAATGTTCCAAAATCCCGCCGCGGTCCCCAAACCGAGGAACACGACCATCAGCCACGGCTTCGTGCCGAGCCAGGCGTCCGCTTGCCAGCCGACGAACGCGCCGACGACGATCGCCGCCACGAATTCGGAAAAGACGTTGAGCCCCGCGCTCATCGCCCGTCCGAACGAATTTCCCTTCGCCGCCGCTTCGGTCGGCGTTCGCGCCGCCGCCCGTTCGTCGCGCGCCCGCAGCGCGTCATTAAGCTTTGCAAGACGCGCCTGCAAGGCCGCCTTGTCCTTGTCCGGCTCTTGATCGCTCATTGACAGGCTCCGCCATGGCCGCATGGCCGGATTGAAAACGCCAGCGACGGGGTTTGTTGGGTCTCAAACAGGGGAGGGAACCGACAGGAGCGACCTCCAACCTCGCGGCGGGGCCGATTCAAGCCGGGGGCAACATATTGTCGGGCCACGGCGAAGTCAAGGTGGGCGGAGAGAGTGGAAGTCGGTTGAGAAACAAATTGTTAGGTCGGATTCGCCCGCCGCGGTCGGCTTTTTCTTCGCGCCGCGGGAAGGGATTGCGCTCGCGCTCTCGCGCATTATAGTCGCGCCGCATCCGACGCCCCATAACGCCAGAGCCGCGCATGACCCGCCATAAGAAAGAAATTAAACGCGTCGTCCTCGCCTATTCGGGAGGACTCGACACCTCGATCATTTTGAAATGGCTGCAAACGGCCTATGGCGCGGAAGTCATCACTTTCACCGCCGACCTCGGCCAGGGCGAGGAACTCGCGCCCGCGCGCGCCAAGGCCGAACTGCTCGGCGTGAAGCCCGAAAACATCTTTATCGAGGATTTGCGCGAGGAATTCGTGCGCGATTATGTCTTTCCGATGTTTCGCGCCAACGCCCAATATGAAGGGCTCTATTTGCTCGGCACCTCGATCGCGCGGCCGCTGATCGCCAAGAAGCAGATCGAAATCGCCCGCAAGATGGGGGCCGACGCGGTCTGTCACGGCGCCACCGGCAAGGGCAATGATCAGGTGCGGTTCGAACTCGGCTATTACGCCTTGGAGCCGGATATCACGGTGATCGCGCCCTGGCGCGA
>PLAI01000001.1 GCA_003134075.1 Methylocystaceae bacterium
GCGTGACTTTTCACACGGTCTGTTTTGATTAATGCACGTCTAGCGCGAAGGGCGCTGGCGTGGGTATGAACTCGGCAGCCATCTGGGCAATATCGGTTTAGATCGAGGATGGCAGTCGTTGTGGCGATTGATGGGTAGTTTCCGATCCTATGCATCGCTCCGCTAAGAAGCCTAGGGTCACCGTGATCAAGCACAAATACTCCATCGGAGACTTGTCATGAACAACCAAGACGTGATCGCGAACTTGAATTCGCTACTGCAAACGACGAAGGATGGCGCGAAGGAGACTTATCCCGTTGTCCCAGGTGCGGCTAAATGTGGTATTGGGGACTGATTGAGCCGCCGCAAGGGGTGGCGACGGATCACCCCATGGCCAAGGCGCGGTCGCTTACGCAATTCCAGCAGACTTTTCCCGACGAGACGCGCTGCGCGGGGTTCTTGCGCAACATTCTCGGGCGACTGATCAGGTTGCCGTCATCGTGAATGTGGCTGGAACAAAAGCCGATCGCCAACGTTGACGTTAGTGATATTTCTCCTAGTCGTCTGGGGCGAAAATGGTACCTGGCGGTGAAGCGTTAGTGGAAGTAGGTCGGTACCTTAAAGGCAGGGGATATCAATTCGTCACGGTCACGCCCGCTACCCATCGTCTTATCAACGGCAAGCCGGGTCATAAGTCAGCGACTCTAGCGTCAATATTCGGCTGGAGCAGATGGGTCCGAATCGAGGAAGTAGATCAAACCCTTCTCGAGTTGCTGGAGACCGCCGAAGTCGTTGAGTTCAAAGACGGGTTCGCTCGCGTTACGGTGAGATTTTCGACGCTGGCCGACCAACTCTTCGTCCATTCCGCCTACCCTACGGAAAGCGAAGATTCGGTCTTTTTCGGTCCCGACACTTATCGCTACTGCCGGGCCATTCGTTACGACATCGCGAATCTTCCACCGAAAGACGGACTTACTATCCTCGATCTTGGCTGCGGTTGCGGAGTGGGAGGGCTATATGCGACCCATCTTTTGGGCGCGCGTCGCGGGCGCTTAACTCTTTCCGACATAAATCCAGAGGCGATCCGCTATTGCGCGGTCAATGCGGCGCTTAATGGCGTGCCAAATGTGCGCTTGTCGGTCGGCGACCTGTTCGAGCGGATAGACGAGCCAGTCGACTACATTGTCTGCAATCCGCCGTTCATGGTCGACGCGGCGAAGCGCCCCTATCGCGACGGAGGCGGCGATATCGGCGCGGAGCTTTCGCTGCGGATTTTGAAAGAGAGTCTGTGCCGTTTGAACAGTGGCGGCCGGCTTCTGCTCTACACCGCCTCGCCGGTGATTGACGGTGAGCATCTGTTTTTTCGGCTGGCGAAGCCGGCGTTGGAACAGAGTGGCCTTCTTCATCATTACGAGGAAATCGATCCGGATATCTTTGGCGAAGAGCTTCAAGGCGACGCTTATCGACGCGTCGACCGGCTTGCCGCGGTGCTGCTGACAGTCAGCGTGAGGAATCAAAAATGACGCCTAACATGTCTTGGAGCCTGGACGGCTCCGAATTCGATGGAAAAAAAGTCGAGCACTTTCATCGCGCGCTCGGCAGATATAACAGGTCGCGACTGCAGCCAAGTTTGCCATATGTCGATAGCGACGACGACGCCACTCGCGAATGCCAAGCGAGACGAGCGGAAATCGCGTATATCAACGCGGTTCGCGAGGAAATCAACGTTTCTCCAAAGGATGTTCCGCGGCAGGCCGACGCCTATGTCGAGTGGTTCGAGTCGCTGCGCGAGCATGGACCAGGACAGGGGGACCCGCTGTTTCCATGGCTGGAACATAGCTGCGACCTCGAGCAGATGAAGTGGTTTCTTGAACAGGAAGTGTCGGGCGAAGCAGGTTTTGACGATCTTGTCGCCCTGACACAGGTGAAAATGCCGCTGTGCGCGAAACTCGAGATGGCGCGCAATTACTGGGATGAGATGGGCAGAGGATCGCCAAAGGGCATGCATGGTCCGATGCTGGAAAATCTCGCCCGCCATCTCGAGCTAAATTCCAAACCGCGACGAGTGGTTCATGAAGCTGTCGCGCTTGGAAACGCAATGATCGCGCTCGCACAGAACCGCTGTTTCGCTTTTCATTCCGTCGGCGCTCTCGGAGCCATAGAAATGACAGCGCCAACGCGCGCTGGGCATGTCGCGCGCGGATTGAAGCGGCTCGGCGTTCCCGCCGCCAAGCTCCACTATTTCGCCTTACACGCCGTTCTCGACGTTAAGCATGCGACCGCGTGGAATCGCGAGGTGCTGCATACGTTGGTCGCCGAAGATCCACGTCGCGCGCATCCCATTGCGGAGGGCGCATTGATCCGTCTTTGGCACGGACAGCGTTGCTTCATTCGATATCGAAGCGAGTTCAAATTTGATCGCGATAACCGCGCCAGCGCGAGGAGGCAGTTGTGCGCTTCCTTGGCGTAGGCGACAATTGCGATCTGGCCGCGCTTTATCTCGACCTCGCGGCGCATGGTCACGACGTCAAGGTCGTAATCCGCAATCCGGTATGCAGAGGCATATTGGACGGGCTTGTCGAGAAAGCGTCCGATTGGCGCAAAGCTTTGGCATGGATCGCGGAAGCAGGCGACGCCCGCGTCGTGATTTTCGAAGACGTGCGACATGGCCACCTTCAGGACAGGCTTCGCGCGAAAGGGTTCAACGTCGTTGGCGGCAGCGCATTCGGCGACCGGCTGGAGAACGATCGCTCTTTTGCTCAGGAAACGCTGCGCGGTCTGGGGATTGAGGTGGCGAAGAGCTGGTCGTTTGTCGAGCGCGCGGCGGCGGTCGATTTCATTCAGCGGAGGCCGGACCGCTATGTCCTAAAATTCGGCGGCGCTCGGGCCGAGTTTACGCGCCGCGCAGGTGTTTCAAGAGCCAGAGAGAAGCAATGGACGTTGTAACAATAATTGGTTGGGCAGCTGCGGTCTTATCGACGGTTAGCTTTGCGCCACAAGCATGGCGTGTTATCCATACGCGTGACACGAAGGCAATTTCGGTCGGCGCTTATGTATGCACCGTCGCGGCTTTCGCCCTTTGGACGTCGTTCGGTTGGCTAAGGAAAGAGTGGCCGCTGATCGTTCCCAATGCGATTTGTTTGGCGCTGTCCTCATTCATTCTCTTGATGAAATGCCTTCCCCAGGAATCGAAAGACAGCGTCGCAGACGCTATTGATCCAATCAATGACGCGTAAGGTTTGGGTCTGTCACATTGACGTAATCGACGAGACAACGATTTGCGTCGAATCAATAGGTTATAGGAATCACTGACTTGTCTCAGCTGACGTTTAGGAGGTTCTGCCTCAATTACTGTTGCGCCGGTCGCTACAAAGGCAACATGCGCGCTCGGAGAAGTTCTGGCCCAGCCCGGCCATACATCGTTC
>PLAI01000361.1 GCA_003134075.1 Methylocystaceae bacterium
CCTGAAAGACGACCTCGCGCGCGCCGGTCTTTCCCCGGACATGGGCGACCAACCGGGTCCCGCTCTCGGTGTTAACCGTTCGCAGGTCGCCCCAGCGCAGCGTCCGCAGTTCTCCGATCCGCATGCCCGTGTTGGCGAGGATCAGGAAGCACTGCTGCGAGACGAGGCGGTCGCGGAACACCGCTTTCTGCTTGCCCTCGGCAACCCACTGCCGCGCCTTCCGGACGATGACCCGCCACTCCTCGAGCGTGAACGTTGGTCGGCGCTCCGTCGCCGCCTTCGGCGGGTTGGTCTCGGGAACTTCGTTGATGTATCCCTTCGACACGGCGAACTTGAACACCGGCAGNNGGTCGGCCCCATCGTGGTGACCGCCCGCTCCCACTCCTCGAACACCTGAGCGAACGTCTTGGATTTGATCGAGCCGCCCGCCTTCACGTGAAGGTAGAGGTCCTCGTAGGCGTCGAGGGCGAATCGCTCCGCCTCCTTCAGGTTGTCCGTCTTGGTGGTGACGATCTTGTAGCCGTTTGAGTTCGGGACACGGATCCTCGCCTGCCACTTCGGGTGTTTCAGGCCCTCCCGCTTGTAGAGGATGATTCGTCCGTCGCCCCGGACATCGATCCTGTCGTCCGAATCAGACAAGGCCCCGCTCCCGCTTGAATCCAATGTCTAGGATAATCAGCGAGGTCCGGTTTGGACACAATTTTTGTGTAACTTTTGTACATAGAACAAAGAGTGAACAAATAACCACAGTCAGTTTCTGTAGAACTGCCAACTCACTGATTTCGTTTGGTTTAACTGGCGCACCCGAAGGGATTCGAACCCCTGGCCTCTGCCTTCGGAGGGCAGCGCTCTATCCAGCTGAGCTACGGGTGCGCGTCGCGCCGAGGCGCGGGGCTTTTTACATGAGGCGGGCGCAACCTGCAAATGCTTGGCGGCGCTTTTGGCGATGTTCGCCGATCCGCTCGTCGATCCGCTCTTGGCGCCCTGGCCAGATGCGCCGAGGCGGGACGCTTCTCAAGCCGGCAAAAGAAGCGTATATGCGACCGCCGCCGAGACGCGAGGGCGCAGCCCAAGCCGGCGCGGCGCGCCAGCGCTTTTTATAATTCCGGAGCCGGGACGCGGGCTCGACTTCATGGATACGCCATGCGGGCTCCTGGAAAGGCGTCATGGGATTTCCTAAGCAGATCCGCCAGTTTCCGACGAGACCGCGATACGGAGCTTCGATGACCGCCCAAGACGCCTTCGCCGCGCGCCGCATCGCGCGCGCCGCTCATTCGACGCCGCGCGCTCAGAAGAGGACCGCCTGATGAGCGAGACCTCCGGGCCGGCGAACGGACGTCCCGACAAGGCCGTCACCACCTCCCCCGCCGTTCAAGGCGGCGCGCCCGAGACGCCGGCGGCTTCGCACCGCGGCGCTCTTCCCGCGATGATCGTCGGCTCGATCGGCGTCGTCTATGGCGACATCGGCACCAGCCCGCTTTACGCGTTGCGCGAATCGCTGTCGCACGCCGCCAAGGCCGACATTCTGACCGAAGAAGCGGTGATCGGCGCGATTTCGCTGCTGCTCTACGCCCTTATTTTCACGGTGACGGCCAAATATGTCGTGTTCCTGATGCGCGCGGACAATCGCGGCGAGGGCGGCATTCTGTCGCTGATGGCGCTGGCGCAGTCGGCGCTTGGGCGCCGCGTGGGACGCCGCGCGAATATGGTGTTTCTGCTCGGCGTCGCCGGCGCCGCGTTGTTCTCGGGCGACGCCATCATCACGCCCGCGATTTCCGTGCTTTCGGCGGTCGAGGGCCTCGATCTCGTCACCAGCAGGCTCACCGAATATGTCATTCCGATCACGATCGTGATCCTGGTGACGCTGTTCTGGGTGCAGAGCCAGGGCACGGCGCGGGTCGCGGCGTTTTTCGGCCCGATCATGATCGTGTTTTTCCTGACGATCGGCGCGCTCGGCGCGATGCACATTCCCGAAGCGCCGCAAGTGCTGCACGCTTTCGATCCGCGCGCGGGCGTCGGCTTTCTCCTCCACCATGGCTGGATCGGCTTCGCCGTGCTCGGCTCGGTGTTTCTGGGCGTGACCGGCGCCGAGGCGCTTTACGCCGACATGGGGCATTTCGGCCGTTTCCCGATTCAGGTCGCCTGGACCTTTTTCGTATTGCCGGCTCTGCTGCTGAACTATCTCGGCCAGGGCGCGCTGATCCTTTCGAAGCCCGAGGCCATCGAAAACCCGTTCTTCCTGCTGGCCCCCGACTGGCTGCTGCTGCCGCTGGTCATTCTGTCGACGGTGGCCACGGTGATCGCCAGCCAGGCGGTCGTCACCGGCGCCTTTTCGCTGGCGCGTTCGGCGATCCAGCTCGGCCTGCTGCCGCGTCTCGAGGTCACCCATACGTCGGAGACGCAGGAGGGCCAGATTTACATCGGCCGCGTCAATCGGCTGCTGCTGATCGGCGTGCTGATTCTCGTCCTTGTGTTCAAGAGCTCCTCGGCGCTGGCCTCGGCCTATGGCATCGCGGTGACCGGCACGATGGTGATGACGACGGCGCTGGCTTTCGTCGTCGTGTGGAAGCGATGGCGCTGGCCGCTATGGGCCTCGATTCTGCTGATCTCCGGCTTCCTCGCGATCGATCTATCCTTCCTCGCGGCCAATCTCATGAAGGTCAAGGATGGCGGCTGGGTGCCGCTGCTGCTCGCGGGATGCTCGATGATCGTGATGTGGACCTGGGTTCGCGGCACGCACCTGCTAGCGGAAAAGACACATCGCGACTCCATCCCCATTCGCGAATTGATCGCGATGCTCGCGAAGTCGAAGCCGACGCGAGTCCCTGGCACGGCGATCTTCCTGACCAGCGACCCCAATGTCGCGCCGACCGCCTTGATGCACAATCTCAAGCACAACAAGGTGTTGCACGAGCGGGTGCTGGTGATCTGCGTCAACAGCGAGGATTTGCCGCGCATCGCCCCGGAAAGGCGCTTCGAGATCGAAAAGCTGTCCGACGATTTCACCCGCATCACGTTGCGCTATGGCTTCATGGAAAGCCCGCGCGTGCCGGCCGCGCTCGCCGCGATGCGCAAGGTCGGCCTGAAATACGACATCATGACCACCTCGTTCTTCCTGGGAAGGCGCTCGATCAAGGAAAGCGCCACATCCGAAATGCCGGCCTGGCAGGACAAGCTCTATGTCGCGCTAACCAAGCAATCCGCCAATGCGACGGACTTCTTCTCGATCCCCTCCGACCGCGTGGTCGAGCTTGGAGCGCGGGTGACGATTTGATCCGCCGCGGCCTGTAACGAA
>PLAI01000028.1 GCA_003134075.1 Methylocystaceae bacterium
GGTGAAAACCGGATAGGCAAGGCTCATCGAAGTGGGATAGGACCCAATGCCGATTCTCCATCGGCTGCCGATCAAAAACCGCGTCTGTAGGCAGGTAATTGCCAAACACGTCGATCAGAAGCAGACTGGTGCGAAGCAGATACCTCGCGAAATGCACGCGTGCGTCAATAGTCGGCAGCGAAGGGCGAAACATGAGGATGATTGTTGTGGCGGCCATGATTGCTCTTACGCTGAGTTCGGCAAGCGCGGTAGCGGCGGAGGTTTATTTGGACAAGCTAGACAAGAGCTTGGATGATTGGTGGAATCAGTTGGACCAAGTTTGTCGTGGCCAGCCCGGCGGCAGCCAGGCCAGCAATCTTGCATGCGCCCAGCGTTTAGACGTGGATAAAATCATCAGAAAAAATGGCTGCCGTAACATCTACCCGGCGACCCACCCAAACGCTACGTCTTATTGGATTTGCAAACGAAAATAGTGGTGCCGATAACCTGGCGTTCGAGGTCAACCGCCAGATACGATAATTGCGTTTAGTATAGATCGATCTTTCTTCACGTTGCGTGGCGTGATAAACTCCATTTCTTTAGTAGAGTATAGCAGTTTAAGCGACATTTGGCTGAGCTGAAGGGAGGCAAAAATGGAAACCTTTTCGCCAGAGATTCACGATAAGATTGGCTACTATGTTTACCGTCTCATCGACCCTCGCAATGGTCAAACTTTCTATGTGGGAAAGGGGCGTGGGAATCGCATTTTCCAACATGTTCAAGGCGCTCTGAAGCAGGAAGAGGTGTCTGACGAAGACGAAATGGATTTGAAGAACACGACTATCCTGGGCATTAAGCACGTAGGCCTATCCGTCATTCACGTTATTCACCGACACGGAATCAAAAGCGACGAAATCGCCCATGAAGTTGAAGCGGCGTTGATTGATGCCTATCCCGGCCTGACAAACATATCTGGAGGCCACGGCAGCACTGAACGAGGATGCCGTCACGTGGAACAGATAAAATCAGCCTACGCAGCGGAGCCACTGGTCGCAAAGGAACCGCTCATTCTAATCTGCGTCAGCCGCTCACTGGCCGAGGGCAGGGAAACCTATGATGCGGTTCGAGGTATCTGGAAAATGGCACGCAAGGAGGCTGAGAAGCGGGCTTTGGTGCTTGCATATGATGGACTCCTGGTCATCGGCGCATATCGCCCCGAAAAATGGCTGGTTGGCACTAAGTCAAATTTTCCATTTGTGAAGGAAGATCACCCTGACCGAATAGGGTTTGTGGGCGCGCCAGCTAAGGACGTGTGGGCGGATTATGTTGGCAAACGAGTTCCAGCGAGGCACAAGGGTGCCATTGGGCCGTTCCGATATTTGGCCCCAGGTCGCAGTGGAGAGCCCGAAGACCTTGATTCGTGACCGCTGCCTTTGAATGGTTGCGCGCCCTAACCAAGCGCACGACCACGGCGAAATCATTGGGTCTGGTGTCGCCGACTCCGTGGCGCGTGATGCTAAAGATCGCATCGAGGTCATCACCGGCTGGAACAGCGATGTCGACATCGACCTCGAATGGCAAAATTCTTACCGTGGGCAGCCCGGCGCCCATCAGCCGTCAAGCGGCAGCGATGCGCCAATAGGCGACATCGCCGAGAGGTCGGGCCGCCCGGTGGGGCGGACCCGGCGGAGCCTTGGAGGTATGCACCCGATGATCACCGCCTTTTGGAACGGCGCTTTCCATAGGACACTGTGACTATCCCTGGTGTTAGCCACAGTGCCATGAATCGCATCGAAGTCATCACATCCGTCGAGAGGCGCCGGCGCTGGTCGCGGGCGGAGAAGGAACGTTGGGTCGGGGCTCTGGAAGAGCCTGGAGCGGTGGCTGCGGAAATCGCGCGCGCGGCCGGGGTCGATCGGAGCCTCTTGTATCGCTGGCGTCAGCAATTGGCGGCGTCGCGCGAAGCCCCTTGTTTCGTTCCGGTGGCGATTGCCGACGCCGCGCCGGAGCGTGTGGCGGAGCTGTCGCCGTCGTCCGCGATCACGATCGAATTTTCTGGCGGTGTTCGCTTGAAGGTCGAGGGCGCGCCCGACGTGGGAACACTGACGCGCGTCATCGACGCGCTGTCGCGTGCGGAGCGTCGGCGATGATCGCCTTTGCGAGCGGCGTGCGCGTTTGGCTGGCGACTGGCCACACCGACATGCGCAAGGGCTTCGACACCCTGGCTCTGCTGGTTCAGGAGACGCTGAAGCGCGATCCGCACGCGGGCGATCTCTATGTATTCAGAGGACGCCGCGGCGACCGCGTGAAACTGATCTGGCACGACGGGCAAGGCGCCTGTCTGTTCACGAAGCGATTGGAGCGCGGTCGTTTTTTATGGCCTTCGGCGGCGGATGGCGTGGTGACGATTTCGGCGGCGCAACTCTCGTATTTGTTGGAGGGGATCGATTGGCGAATGCCGCAGAAAACATGGCGTCCGAAGGCTGCCGGATGATGTGAAAAATCGCATTCCGTTTGTTGATTTCGCGTGATCGTTCGTCGTCGATATGTTCTACTTCGCAGCGTGACGACGTGCTTCGAAAATCTCCCGGGCGACCTCGCCGGCGCGCATGCGATGATCCTCGCGCAACGCGAGATGTTGATCGTGGCGACGAGCGAAGCGAAAATCCGCGCCCTGGAGATCGAGCGGCTGAAGCTGATGCTCGCCAAGGCGCGTCGCGAGATGTTCGGTCAGTCCTCGGAACGTGGCAAGCTGCTCGTCGAGCAGCTCGAACTGGCGATCGAAGATCTCGAAGAGACGCAGGCCGAGGAAGAGGCCAAGGCCGAGAACGCCGCGCCCGGCGCGAGCAAGGACAGGCGCAGCCGCGCGCCGCGCGGACCGCGCAAGCTGCCCGACAATCTGCCCGTCGAGCGCGTCGTCGAGCCCGCGCCTTGCGCCTGCGCCAAGTGCGGCGGCGTCAGACTGCGCAAGCTCGGCGAGGAAGTGTCGAAGACGCTCGAATGCGATCCGCGCCGCTGGAAAATCGTCGAACATGTGCGCGAAAAGTTCACCTGCCGGGATTGCGAGTCGATCACCGAGGCGCCGGCGCCGTCTCGCCCGATTCCGCGCGGCCTCGCCGGGCCGAGCCTGCTCGCCATGGTTTTGTCGGCGAAGTTCCTGCTGCATCTGCCGCTCAACCGGCAGAGCGCCGCCTATGCGCGAGAAGGCGTCGAGATCGACGTGTCGACGCTGGCCGATTGGGTTGGAGCCTGCGTGGTCGCGCTCGATCCGATCGTGCAATTGATCCGCGCTCACGTGCTCGCCGCCGAGCGCATTCATGCCGACGACACGACCGTGCCGGTGCTGGCGAAGCAGAAAACCAGGACGGGCCGCATCTGGGTCTATCTGCGCGACGATCGGCCCTTTGGCGGCAAGGAGCCGCCGGCGGCCTTCTTCGAATATTCGCGCTCGCGCCACGGCGAATATCCCAGCGAACATCTTCGCGGTTGGGCCGGCGTCATGCAAGCCGACGCCTTCGCCGACTTCAACGAACTTTACGACGGCGCCCGCAAACCGGGGCCGATCGTCGAGGCGTCGTGCTGGGCGCATTCGCGCCGCAAATTTTTCGATCTGGCGAAACTGACCAAGGCGCCGATCGCGCTGGAGGCCGTGCGACGCATCGACGAATTGTTCGACATCGAGCGTGAGATCAACGGCAAGCCGCCCGACGAACGCAAAGCCGCGCGCCAGGAAAAGTCGAAGCCGCTGGTCGAGGCGCTGGAGGTTTGGCTGCGCGAACAACGCGCGCGCGTCTCGGGGAAGAGCGACATCGGCAAGGCGATCAACTACAGCCTCAACCGTTGGGCGTCGTTCGTCCGCTTCCTCGACGACGGACGCATCTGCCTTTCCAACAACGCCGCCGAACGCGGGCTGCGTGGCGTGGCCGTGGGCCGGCGCAATTGGACCTTCGCCGGCTCGGACGCAGGCGCGCGCAGGGCCGCACACGTTTTTACGCTCGTCGAAACCTGCAAACTCAACGACGTCGATCCGCAGGCTTGGCTCGCCCATGTGCTGGCGAAATTGCCCGATCATCCGGCCAAACAAATCGCCGAACTCCTGCCGTGGAACTGGAAAGCCAGCCAGAAACCCGCAATCAAAGCCGCCGCCGCCTGAGCGCAGCTGCCCGCGCTATCCTGCGGCGAACACCGGATAGATACCCTTGGAGATCCGACCCAAGCCGTTGTTCAGCGCGAGAATGGGTAATGCTCGTTCGCCGTCTGTCATTTCGCACCAGGTGGAAAGATCGAACTCACAAGTTCCAGCGCCAGTCGCGGACCTCCGGCATGTCGTCACCATGCTCGCCGACATAGAGCTTATGACGCTCCATCATGGTCCAATAGCGATCGCTCGCCTTCTGCACCTGATCGACGAGCCGCGGGATGCGCCGGATGGCGTCAAAGGCAAGCTGGTAGCGGTCGAGATTATTGAGCACCACCATGTCGAACGGCGTCGTCGTGGTCCCCTTTTCCTTGTAGCCGCGCACATGGATGTTGTCGTGATTGTGCCGCCGGTAGGTAAGGCGATGGATAATCCCAGGGTACCCATGAAAGGCGAATATCACGGGCTTGTCGCGAGTGAAGAGTTCATCGAAATCCAGGTCTTCGAGACCGTGCGGATGCTCCGTCTGCGGCTGCAGCGTCATGAGATCGACCACGTTGACGACGCGGATGCGAATGTCCGGCACATATTCCCGTAAAAATGTCACCGCCGCGAGCGCCTCGAGCGTGGGCACATTGCCAGCGCACGCCATAACCACATCGGGGTCGCCCGCATCGTTGCTCGCCCACTGCCAGACACCCACTCCCGCTGCGCAATGACGGGCCGCCGATTCAATGTCGAGCCACTGCCATTCCATCTGCTTGCCGGCAATGATCAGGTTGACGTAATCCCGGCTTCGGAGACAGTGATCGGCAACCGACAGCAGGCAATTGGCGTCCGGCGCCAGATAGATGCGAACAATATCGGAGCTCTTGTTCGCAACATGATCGATGAATCCTGGGTCCTGATGAGAAAACCCGTTGTGATCCTGCCGCCACACCAGCGAGGTAAGCAGATAGTTAAGCGAAGCGATCGGCTTCCGCCAAGGGATGTCCTTGGTGGTCTTCAGCCATTTCGCGTGCTGATTGAACATCGAGTCGACGATATGGATGAACGCTTCGTAGCAGGAGAACAGGCCATGACGCCCGGTGAGCAGGTACCCTTCAAGCCAACCCTGACACATGTGCTCGCTCAGCACCTCCATCACGCGGCCTGTGGGGCTGAGGTCGACGTCAACGTCTTCGACCCGGGCCATCCACTCCTTGGGGCTGGCTTCGTAGACGGCGTCGAGGCGGTTCGAGGCCGTTTCGTCCGGACCGAATAGCCGGAAGTTCCGGGAGGCCAGATTCAGCTTCATCACATCGCGCAAAAACTTGCCGAGAACGCGCGTGTCCTCGGCCTTGACGCCCCCCGGGCTGGTGACTTCGACGGCGTAATCCCGGAAATGCGGCATCGACAGCGGCGCCAGAAGCTCCCCTCCGTTGGCGTGCGGGTTGGCTCCCATGCGGCGCCGGCCCGTCGGCGCAAGTGCGGCGAATTCCTCCCGGAATTTGCCATTTTCATCGAACAACTCTTGAGGACGGTAGCTCCGCATCCACTCTTCGAGCTGCTTGAGGTGCTCGGGGTTCTTGAAGTCGGCAATAGGCACCTGATGGGCGCGCCACGTCCCCTCGACCGGCTTGCCGTCGACGAACTTGGGGCCCGTCCAGCCCTTCGGGGTCTGGAACACGATCATCGGCCAGCGCGGACGCTCTGGGTTTTCTGCTTCTGAAGCCGAGCGTGCCGCGCTTCGAATGCGGCGGATCTCCGCAAGCGCGCGATCGAGCGCAGTAGCGAGCAGCTCGTGCACGGCTGCGGGCTGGTCGCCCTCGACAAAATATGGTTCGTAGCCATAGCCGTGGAACAGATCCGTCAGCTCCTGTCGGCTGATCCTGGCAAGCACGGTGGGATTGGCGATCTTGAACCCGTTCAGGTGGAGGATCGGCAGCACCGCGCCG
>PLAI01000379.1 GCA_003134075.1 Methylocystaceae bacterium
AAACGTCAGCAGGTCAAGGACGCTCCGCCCTACGATCCGGCCATCACCGTAGACGGTGCCTATGATGAGAAATTCCTCACATATTACTGCATTGGGTGGGTTGAAGCTTAGACCGAGCAGGAGAGCCTGTCGCATGAGAGCCGAACGATTCTTTGTCGCAGTCGCAACGACAGTTTTTGTGCTTTATGGAATGCCGGCGTCTGCCTAGGACCGTAAGGCAATTATGCATGCATGCGCGGGAGACGTTGAGCGTCTTTGCGCAGGCGTTACGCCCGGAAATGGCCGGATCAAAATGTGCATGAAAAGCAAGATAGCTAAGGTTTCGGCTCCCTGCATTTACTCCGTATTGCGAGCCATGGCCGCCGGGAAGGAACATTGAGGGCCGGCGATCCGCAGCCGTCGCAATCGCGTAAGCGCGCCGGTCCTAGCGATTTCGGCCGAGACCTTCAGCATGTTGACGCTATCGTGCGCGACTTTCAGAGGACCGCCGAGCGATGAAAGTCATACAGGCTGTTTGCGCGCTGTCGCTTTGCATAGCTTTGCTCGGCTCGTGCGCGAGCACGCCGCGCGCGCCCTTCACCGAGGTCGACGAGATGGCGGCCGTTGCGCCAGGCACGCATAATATTCGGTATTTGGCTGACGCGCCGGCGAACACATACAAAGGCGCCCGACACGCCATAGTCCAACAAGGGCGACCATTCATTTATCTCGCGCTATCCGGGGGCGGCGGGGGAGGGGCCTATGGCGCCGGCATTCTCAATGGCTGGACGCAGTCTGGCGCGCGGCCAGAGTTCACAACGGTCTCCGGCGTTTCGACCGGGGCGCTGATCGCTCCCTTCGCCTTTCTCGGGCCCGACTATGACGAGAGGCTCAAGCAAATATATACGAGCGGCGAGGCGGAAAACTTGATCGGGCAGCCCAATCCCCTTGGGCCTATCTTCGGCGCCGGGCTGTTCGATAGCGGGCGGCTGCGCGAACTTGTCGAGCACTATCTCGACGACGATATAATCAACGCGATCGCGCGCCAGGATAAAAAGGGACGGCGCCTCTTGGTTGTCACGACCGACCTTGACGCGCAGCGAGCCGTCATCTGGGATATGGGCGCCATCGCCGCGATTGGAGGGCCGAAGGCGTTCAAGCTGTTCCGCGACGTTCTTGCCGCCTCGGCCAGCGTCCCGGTCGTTTTTGCGCCGCAGCTCATTGATGTCGAGGTGAACGACCGTATCTTCCAGGAGATGCATGTCGACGGCACGGTAAGCACGCCGGTTTATACCCTCCCGGACGCGATACTGTTCGGGGGCAAGACGATTGTCTCGCATTCCCCGCGACCGGCCATGTATGTCATCGTAAACGCTCGCCTCGACCCGGGCTTCGAGATTGTGCCGAATCAGGTGGAAGCGATCGCCGCCCATTCCTTCACCACCATGAACAGGATCGCTACCAAAGCGGTGCTTGCCGAAACCTATAACGCCGCCAATCGCGAAGGCTTTGGCTTCCATCTCACCTATTTCGGCAAAGACCTGGTCGACAGTGGCGGCACCGGCTTTGAGACGGACGCGATGCGCCGATTTTATGACTACGGGTATGAGAAGGGCCACACCGGGTCATTCTGGGTGACCAAGCTGTCGGAGGTCGAGGTTGCGAAGGAAGCCGCGGAGACGGCTGGGCGCTGAAATTGAATTCAGAACCTAATGAAATGTCTTTTCGGGTAAGGTCGAATGATAGCGTGGAAGGTTGCAAGCGCGCTGACTCGATCAGAAGCTACTTAATTTTGGTCAAGTTATCCGATGATGGTCTTGACCGAGGCAGTCCGTTGGGATGTGTATGATGTTTTGTCGTGGCAGCAAATAACGAAGGCAAGATTCGATTTTGTGATTCCAACTTGGCGTTGTCTGTTCGACATCGGCAACTTGCTGAATTTGAAGATATCCCATGAGCTTGACTTTGCGGATTTTTGGCCTGGGCGTTCAGACGCCAGTCCAGAAAATCGACGCTTCCGCGATGATGCGCACGGCCTGTTTGACGGGTGCGGCGGTTCGCCCAAACGGCCCGAACGGAACCCATCGTTCCTTCCATAATGACCAATACAGAATATCGACGAGATCATCGCGGCCGATGGGACGCAGGCGAGCGACCGGGTAGCCGGTTGCGGCATGAATGAGTGTGAAGCCGCGATTGCGTCGTTCCACAGCCACGGGACCGGCGCCGAATTTGAAGTTTTCGATGAACGCAATGATGTCGTCGTCCGTCATCGTCATTGCGCCATTCTGATGGATCGTCGCGCAACTGTCTTCGTCAAGGCTTGCGGCGATCCCGATTCAAAATGCCGCAAGCTGAGTTTGAAAAACATCAAGGACAATTCGTTGCGACTCGATTCTACCGTTGCGATGACCCAATATCGCTCTTCTTCTTCATCCTCCGTGGCGCCGATGCTGCCGCCAATTATCACTCCGCTGATGACGCCTTTCCGGAGCTTCTTTTCGGCCCCGGTTTGGGAACATGTGCTGGCGCTCGTCACCGGCATGGTGCTCGCGCCCGGAAAGCGCACGGTGAGCGCCGCTCTGCGTATCATGGGCCTTGGCGCGACCCGCGACTTTTCACTTTACCATTATGTGCTCAACCGGGCGCGATGGAACAGTCGCGCCATCGCCCGCTTGCTGCTGGCGATGATCCTGGACGGGTTTTTACCAGTCGGGCCAGTCGTGATCGGAATCGATGACACGATCGAGCGTCGCTGGGGCCACAAGATCGCCGCGCGCGGGATCTATCGCGACCCCGTGCGCTCCTCACACGGTCATTTCGTCAAGACGAGCGGCCTGCGTTGGCTCGCGGCGATGGTCATGGTTCCGGTCCCATGGGCGCGGCGACGTTAGGCGTTGCCCTTCCTGACTATTCTGGCGCCCTCCAAACGTTACAACACTGCGCGCGGGCGCCATCACAAGAAGCTGACCGATTGGGCACGCCAAGCTATTCTCCAAGTGCGGCGATGGTTGCCGAAGCGCAAAATTGTCGTCGTCACGGACTCCAGCTTCGCGGCCCTCGATCTGATTGCCGCGGTTCGGCGTCATGTCTGTTTCGTCACAAGGTTGCGGCTCGACGCCAGTCTGTTCGAGCCGGCGCCAAAACGCCGCGCCGGTCAGAACGGACGACCGCCCAAGAAGGGTCGTCGACTACCAAAGCTCTCCATGCGACTCGAAGACAAGAAGACGCGTTGGACCCGACTGTCGATGCCATATTGGTATGGCGATAAACGATGCATCCTCGAAATCGTGACCGGAACGGCGGTCTGGTATCATTGCGGATTGCCACCGGTGCCGATCCGCTGGGTGCTCGTGCGCGATCCCACGGGAGTCCGCGATCCGCAAGCATTTCTGTGCACGGACCTCGATGCAACGCGTGTCGCGATTCTCGGATGGTTCGTGAGCCGTTGGTCCGTCGAAACGACGTTCCAGGAGAGCCGCGCGCACCTCGGCGTCGAAACGCAGCGTCAATGGTCCGACCTCGCCATCGCGCGAACAACGCCAGCGATATTCGGATTCTTTTCGCTGGTAACGCTGTGGGCAGCAGACCCCAAAATCGCCCCCCGCCTTCGCCCCAGAACCGCCGCATGGTATGATAAACGCGAACCTTCCTTCAGCGACGCCATCGCCGCCGTTCGAAGGATATTCTGGAGCGCGCCAAGTTTTTCAATGTCTCGGCATCCGCCGGACAGTGTGAAAATTCCGACCGCCCTCTTGGAGCGACTCACCGAGGCGCTTTGCTACGCGGCATAAAATCCGCAAAGTCGAGATGAGGAGACGTATTCAAGCCGTTACTAAAACGTGCGCGCGCCCGCGACAGTGAGTAGTTTCCGAGCCTATCTGGCGGCATGGCCGGCCGTTAAAATTGCGACGTTCGATCGGCAATCGTACGGACCCTGTTTCCGAAATCCTTCGCAATCAACGGGCGGGGGCTGACTGCGGATGCGAGCCAGAACAATGGAGAACCGACTGTGAAAGCCACAATTATATTGACCGCGAGCCTACTAGCCTTGTTGGCCGCGCCGCTATCAGCGCAGGCCCAGGGCATTATCGGGGGCGGTGAAAGAGGGGCCGAGGCTGGTGGACGCGTGGCCGGACCGGTTGGCGGTGCGGTTGGCGGCGTCGTTGGCGGCGCGGCGGGCGGTGTCGCCGGTGGCGTCAGAGGCGTGGTGGGAGCGCCTCGGCATCATCACTATGGCTCGTACCATCATGATCATTATCATCACCATCACCACTATTATCATTAATCGCGGTGGTCAGCTTGAGTACGAATTACAGAGAAAACGAGTAAAACTCACCGATGACGGTTCGAAACTCGTCGAGTCGGCGGGGCTGATTTTGTCGGACAAGTTCAGGAACGATGCGTCTTGTCCAACGAGCAGGCTGAACAAATCCGGTGCGCTTGGCGAGATCCTAGCCAAGAGCGAGGATAGAGAAGGATACCGCGCGCCGTCGAAGTCATGTTCGACGGCGCGGGCTGTTCCATATTGGAGGCTTCCATGACTAAAAATGCTGAAGGCGCGATAGCGGATTTCGCGGAGGATTTTGCCGCCTTGCGCAAGGATGTCGCGTACCTGGCGGAAGCGATTAGCCAGCTGATGCAACATCCGACACTAGTGGCCGGAGATGCGGTCGAGGACGGCAAGAACAAGGTCGCACGCGCGTCCGAAGAAGCACAGACTACCGTCCGCGCGGCGACCAGCGAAATTGAGACCAACATCAAACGCAATCCGTCAACGGCGGTTCTGATCGCCTTTGGCGTTGGATTGGCGCTCGGGGTGATAACCAGGCCGCGCGGGTGATCGCAAATGATCCATTGGCTCATGAGCCTTTTGGGGGCTTTGACTGAACGGCGCTTTCGAGATTTCTCGCTCGGCATAGGCGCCGTGGCGGTGGTGGCCCTTCTTGGCGTCGTCGCTCTGGGGTTTGGCACTCTCGCCGCATATGTCTATTTTTGTGCATCGCAAGGAGTTGTCGGAGCCGCATTGATCATCTGCTTTGCCTATGCGCTGCTGGCGATCTTGATCGGCTCGGCAGCGATGATTCGCCGGCGCGCCGAGCGATTGCCCCGCGGCGCGGTATCCGCGCCGACACCGGCACCCTCCGAGAATATCCATTCTTTTTTTCGGGGTTTGGCGGGAGCCGGCGCTCCCAAGGACAGGGAAGCGCTGCTCGCGGCGATGCAAATCGGGCGCGAACTGACCCCGCCACAACTTCTCGCGATCGCGCTTATCAGCGGCTTCATCGTCGGGCGGAAACTATTCAAGTGAGACGAACTCGGAGCCATATTATTATTGGATCGCGATCTTGTCTGGATCGACGGCCACAAGACCTCTTTCCACGTCACTGCGTGCACGCGAATGCGTGTCGTCTCTCAGCAACGTCAGACCTTTGCGATGATCGGCTGAATTACGTCGCGCGACCTCGTACGTGAATGGAGCGTCTGCAAAGTGTTTTCGGCGCCGATCGATTTGCGGACTTGCTCGGTGGGCGCCGGCATGTTGTCGACGGACAGCGGAATGGATTGCGCGTCAAATCACAGAGGCGTTCCTCTGGAATGAGGCTCCACGCTACTCGTCCGCGATTGGGATCGAATCTTCGGCGCTATTCCAAGGTTATTCATCTTCCGCGTCGTCGGCAGACCGACGCAGTGGACTTTGCCGACCTGCAAGCTCTCGACAATTGAGTATTTTCGGAGCCTTTTCCCGCACTGGGTTCCTCGTGTATGTATTCGCCCTCCAGTTAGCGCGTTCTCCTGGTCTCCAACGAGTCGGGGATTTCAAAGATGAAGCCGGAACATAAGCATATTTCGATCTCAGGAACGGTGACGGCCGTCTTCGCCCATCGATTTGTCATCGAAGGCAAAGATGGCAAGCATCTGGCGGATATCGGACCCGATGCGGTTGATTTCGTCGATGTGCAGGAAGGTGACAAAGTAACCGTTGAGGGCGAGCGCAAGCCGTCGGAGATCAAAGTCACAAAGATTACCAAGGGGTCCGACAAGCTCATTGAAGTCGAACACATCAAGAGGCATCAACGCGACGGCGCGCGCGAGCATCGCGATTCGGTCAAGGCCGTCGTGGCGGTCGAGCGCGAGGGCTTCGAAGTGGTTGGCGCACCGCGCAGAAAGGCCAAGCATTTCGAGATTCTCAGGCGGTCGCCGACGGGAGAGTTCACGGGATTTCACGTCGAGTTCGACGGAGGGATCCACAAGAAAAAGTCGGCCGACAGCGACGATCCGAAGTGGCGTGAGATCGGTCACGCATTGTAACCGTGATCGCCGTCTTACGAGTCGGATAACCATTGCGCGTCGCGCTCATCGAGTCCTAATCGAGGCTCGCGGCGACAGCTATCGCGACGGTAAACGGGCGCAAGCGTGATCCCGACGATCAGGGTTCGAGCCAGAGGCTGATAGTGAAACCGCGCCACGGGCTTATCGAGCGCAACGAGGATCTGGCCTTACGGGATGGGTCGATAGGGCGGAATGGGCGTCGTCTGGATGGGTTTGCGAGTTTTGAGGACGGCAAGAGACCTATGCGGAACGGCGCGAGCGAAGGCGTTGTTGTCACGTCGGCGTGAAGCAACTATTAATCCGTTCGTAAGTAGCTAGACATTTATGTTGCCTTGGCCATTCAAAAA
>PLAI01000293.1 GCA_003134075.1 Methylocystaceae bacterium
CTGGATTCCATTCCCGGCGGCGGCGCGGAAGTTCTGGACGATGAAGTGCGCAAACGCATCGCCCGCCTGCAGTGCACCACCGACGAATGGCTGCTGATGCACCGTACCGCGCACGAACTGGGCATGCGCACCACCGCCACCATGATGTTTGGCTGCGGCGAGACGCTTGAGCATCGGGAGAACCACTTTGAGCGCGTCCGTCAATTGCAGGAGGAAACGGGCGGCTTCACGGCGTTCATTCAGGGCCTGATGTGGCGCGCCTACACCTCGCTCGGCAACTTTATTAGGGAGGAAGTGACGGCGGTGGATTATCTCAAGACGCTCGCCATCATCCGCGCCGCCGGAGGAGGGCTGTTCCTGATCGGTGCGCTGATCATGGCATACAATCTCTGGATGACGGTGCGCGTCGGTGAGGCGGAAGTTCAGTCGCCCGTCGCTCTTCAGCCGGCGGAATGAGGAGCGTTTAAATGTCTTTCTGGACACGGCACCAAGTCTTCGAAAAGAACTCGATCATCCTGATCGTGGGAATTCTGGCGGTCATCGCCATCGGCGGTCTGGTCGAGATCACCCCGCTCTTCTACCTGAAGAGCACGATCGAGGTGGTCGACGGCATCAGGCCATACACGCCGCTGGAACTGACCGGGCGCAACATCTATGTCCGCGAGGGCTGCTATCTCTGCCACTCGCAGATGATCCGGCCGCTGCGCGACGAGGTGGAGCGGTACGGCCATTACTCGCTCGCGGCCGAGAGCATGTACGACCATCCGCATCAATGGGGCTCGAAGCGCAACGGCCCGGACCTCGCGCGCGTCGGCGGCAAATATTCGAACGACTGGCAGCGCGATCATATGCGCGATCCGCG
The DNA here is from genome assembly GCA_003134075.1 of Methylocystaceae bacterium. Lineage (GTDB taxonomy): Bacteria > Pseudomonadota > Alphaproteobacteria > Rhizobiales > Beijerinckiaceae > Methylocystis. The sequence goes on from PLAI01000293.1 coordinate 863, forward strand.
CGCGGTGGTGCCGTCCTCGATCATGCCGGGCTATGCCTTCCTGTCGAAGACGCCCGTCAACGGCGCCCATCTCACCGAGCAGATGCGCCTGCTGCGTGTCGTCGGCGTGCCTTACAGCGACGAGCAGATCGACAATGCGACGGTCGATCTTGCCGCGCAGGCGGCCTCCGACGACGCGGGCGGCGCGGATTTGCAGAAGCGCTATCCCAACGCCGTGCTCGGCGACGTGGCCGGCAAATCTTCCGTCACCGAGGAAGACGCGCTGATCGCCTATCTACAGCATCTCGGCATCTCCGTGGACTTCAAGCTATACGACGACAAGGCCAACATCAGGTGAATCTCATGGGGCGTCAGGCAAGACGCCCGTCCGACGGAGGAAACCATGACGACCGGAGACGTTTCCACTTTCGAGGCGTGGCGGGATTTCGCCGCGTCCTGGGGCTTCGCCTATTTCGCCCTAATCTTCATCGGCGCGCTCGTCTATGTGTTGCGGCCTTCCCGCCGTGAATACTTCGACGAGGCCGGCAAAATTCCGCTGCGGGAGGACTGAGAATGTCCGTGGACAATCTGCACGACAGTAAAATTCGCATCGACGAGCATAGCGGCACGCCGACGACCGGGCATGAATGGGACGGCATCGAAGAGCTCAACACGCCGCTGCCGCGCTGGTGGGTGTGGACCTTCTACGCGACCGTGATTTGGTCGCTCGCCTATTGCGTTGTTTATCCGGCCTGGCCGCTGCTGCATGGCGCGACCGAGGGCGTCCTCGGATGGCACTCGCGCGCGGCGGTGGTCCAGGATATCGCCGATCTGCAAGCGACACGCGCGCCGATCCTCGCCAAGATCAAGGATGCGCCGCTGGATTCAATCGAGCAAAATCCGGAACTGCTCGCCGCGGCGCGCACTGTCGGCCGGGTGGCCTTCCTCAACAATTGCGCCGCCTGCCACGGCGCCGGCGCGCAGGGGGCGAAGGGATATCCAAATCTCAACACCGACGCCTGGATTTGGGGCGGCAAGCTCGCCGACATCAAGACCACCATCGAGCACGGCGTGCGTTGGGACGCCGATAAGCAAACCCGTGTTTCGTCGATGCCGGCCTTTGGGCGCGATGGCATTCTGACGCCGGCGCAAGTCTCCGACGTGGCGGATTATGTGCGCACCATGGCGGATCTGCCCGACGCGATCGCGCCCGAGACGAAGGGCGAAAAGCTCTTCAATGAGAATTGCGCGGCCTGCCATGGGGTTAACGGCGAGGGCAATCGCGAGGTTGGCGCGCCAAATCTGTTCGACGCGGTGTGGCTCTACGGCTCCGATAAGGCGGTCGTCGTGAATCGCGTCAATCAGGGCGGCGGCGGCGTGATGCCGGCCTGGAAAGGTCGCCTCGACGACACCACGATCAAGGCGCTCACTGTTTACGTCCACTCGCTCGGCGGCGGTCAGTAAGCGCGCGCGCCGGTCTCACGTCGAGGCCGGCGCGCGGTTCCGCTCAAACTCAGGGAAGGGGCCTAGCTTGTCCAGTTCGGAGACCGCGTCCCACGGCAACGCCGACGGCGCTCTCTACGCGCCCGCGCGCAAGATCTACCCCAAGAAGGTCGATGGCGAGTTTCGCCGGATCAAATGGGGCATTCAGCTGTTCACGCTGGCGATCTACTATCTGCTGCCTTTCGTGCGTTGGCATCGCGGCGCGGGCGAGCCGTCGCAGGCGGTGCTGGTCGATCTGGAACACCGCCGTTTCTATTTCTTCTTCATCGAGATTTGGCCGCAGGAGGTCTATTACGCCACCGGCCTGTTGATCGTCGCCGCGCTGACGCTGTTCCTGATGAACGCGGTCGCTGGCCGCATTTGGTGCGGCTACATGTGTCCGCAGACGGTCTGGACCGATTTGTTCCAGATGACCGAACGCTGGATCGAGGGCGACGCGCGCGAACGCATGCGCAAGGACGCTGGCCGCTGGACCTTGCAACGGATTCGCGAAAAACTCGCCAAGCACGCGCTATGGCTGTTGATCGCCTGGTGGACCGGCGGCGCATGGGTGCTTTATTTCGCCGACGCGCCGACGCTCGTCCACAAGCTCGCCACTTTCGCGCCGGGTTGCGGCCAAGCCTATATGTGGATCGGCATATTCACCTTCACGACCTACGTGCTGGCGGGAGTCATGCGTGAGCAGACATGCCTCTATATGTGTCCCTGGCCACGCATCCAGGCGGCGTTGACCGATGAATACGCGCTCAACGTCACTTACCGCTATGATCGCGGCGAACCGCGCGAATCGCTTAAACACGCGACGCTGCTGCGGGCGCAGGGGAAGCCGGCGGGAGATTGCGTCGACTGCGGCCAATGCGTCGCCGTTTGTCCGACCGGCGTCGATATCCGCCACGGCGCCTCGCTTGGCTGCATCCAATGCGGATTATGCATCGACGCATGCGACGGCGTGATGGAGAAGATCGGGCGACCGTCGCGGCTGATCGCCTACGACACCGAAATGAACATCGAGCGCCGCCAACGCGGCCAACCGTCGATCTATAAACCAATCCGCGCGCGGACCATCATTTACGCCGCGCTGATCGTCGTCATCGGCGGATTCATGTTGTTCACCTTGGCGATGCGCGCCGATATGCGGCTGAACGTTCTGCACGACCGAAACCCGCTGACGGTGACGTTGAAGGATGGAAGCGTGCGCAACGCCTATACGATCCGCATCTCGAACATGAAGGCGGCGACTCGGCGCTTCACGCTGGAGATCGCGGGCGCGGCGGGCGCGCAGATCGATCTCGTGGGCGAGACGGCCGATACACAGGGCCACCTCATTGTAGAGGTCGGCGTCGATCAGACTCGCGAGGCGCGCGTGCTGGTGACAATGCGCGGCGCGCATGCGGCGGATACGCCGCTTGCGCTGACCTTCACCGCGCGCGAAATCGGCGGCGGCGCCAGCATATCCGCGAAGGACGTATTCCTTTGGCGTTAGCGCCGTCGCGCGATGACGCCTTTCGAGCAGGAGAACTCCGATGTCGTCTTACGATCTCGTTCCGGCCAAGACTGGAGCCGACAAGGGAAGGCCGCTCACTGGCTGGATGGTGCTGGCCATGCTGCTGGCGTTTTTCGGCGTGGTCGGTTCCGTCAACGCCGTGATGGTTTATTCCGCGCTGTCCACTTTCAGCGGCGAGGTCGAGGCGCATCCTTATGAACATGGAATAGCCTATAACCGCGAGATCGCCAGCGCGCGCGAACAGGCGGCGCGCGGCTGGAAGGTCGACGCGTCGCTGGAGCGTCTGTCCTCGGGCGAGACGCGGATCGCGGTCGTGGCGCGCGACGCTGGCGGCGCCGATATTTCCGGCGTGGAACTCGTCGCCAATCTGGCCTCTCCCGCCGATAAAAAGCAGGATGTGCCGGCGAAGCTGCAAGAGATCGTGCCGGGGCGCTTCGAGGCCCGCGTCGTCGTGGCGCCCGGCGCGCGCGATCTCGTGCTGACGGCTTCACAGGGCGGCCGCGAGGTCTTCCGCTCCCGCAGCCGTCTGCAGATCGATTGACCTCGCCATGAGCGCGCCCGCTCTCGACTTCGAGGCGCTTGTCACGCGTGGCAAGGACGGTTCGTTTCGCTTGGAGGCGGCGATCGAGGGGATGACCTGCGCCGCCTGCATCGGCGACATAGAATCCGCCCTGCGCAATCTTCCCGGCCTCATCGCCGCGCGCGTCAACTACACCAACCGGCGGCTCTCGCTGGAGTGGCGCGAAAGCGCCTTTGAACTCGCGGGTGTTTTCGAACGTTTGCGCCGCATGGGTTATCGCCTTCACCCGTTCGAACTCGCCAGCGGCGAGCGCGCGGAGGAAGAAGCCTCGAAACGACTGCTGCGCTGTCTCGCCATCGCAGCCTTCGCGGCGATGAATATCATGCTGCTGTCCGCGGCCGTGTGGATCGGCGAGGACACGGACATCGATCCGGCGACGCGCGATATGTTCCACGGCCTCTCGGCGTTGATCGCATTGCCGGCGGCGGCTTTCGCGGGCCAGCCCTTCTTCGAGAGCGCCTTCAACGCCTTGCGCGCGCGCCGGCTCAACATGGACGTTCCGATCTCGCTCGGAGTCGTGCTCGCCTTGGCCATGTCGGTCAATGAGACGCTAACGCATGCGCCGCGCGCTTATTTCGACAGCGCGATCATGCTGCTCGCCTTTCTCCTGCTCGGGCGCTATCTTGACGCCGCCATGCGCCGCAAGACGCGGGGCGTCGCCGCCAATCTCGCCGCGTTGCGCGCGCCGCTCGCCTGCCGCCTCGGCGCGGACAGCCGCGAGACGATGGTCGCGGCGGCGGCGTTGCGGCGCGGCGATCGCGTGCTGGCGCGTCCGGGCGAAGTTCTGCCAGCCGATGGCGTCGTGACCGCCCGCGTCTCGACGCTCGACGAGGGCATCGTCACCGGCGAAACCGCGCGCCGTCCCGTCTCCCGCGGCGAGCGGGTTTACGCCGGCAGCCTGAACCATGACGGAGCGCTGACGCTGGAAGTCGAGGCGGCCGGGGCCGGCACGCTGCTTGGCGAGATCGAGCGCCTGTTGGAGAAGGCGACGAGCGCGCGCTCGCGCTATGTGCGGCTCGCCGATCGCGTCTCGCGATTTTACGCGCCGGTGGTGCATCTGGCCGCGCTGGCGACCGCGCTGTTCTGGCTGTGGCGCGGCGCGTCGATCCACGACGCGCTGGTGACGGCCATCTCCGTGCTGATCGTCACCTGTCCTTGCGCGCTCGCGCTCGCCGTTCCGGCGGTGCAGGTGGTCGCCAGCGGCGCCTTGTTCCGCGGCGGCGTATTGCTCAACGCAGCCGACGCGCTCGAACGCCTCGCGCAAATCGACACGGTGGTGTTCGACAAAACGGGCACGCTGACCTCGCCTCATCCTTGCGTCGTCAACGCGCGAGACTTCGACTCGGAGATTGTCGAATGCGCGGCGTCTCTCGCGCGCGCCAGCAGCCATCCGCTGGCCCAGGCCGTGGCGCGCGCGCGGCCCGACGCGCCTTTGCTCGCCGACGCGACGGAAGAGCGCGGGCAGGGGGTGCGCGCGCTGATCGATGGCGCCGAGGCGCGGCTGGGTTCGCCCGGTTTTTGTGGGCTAGAGGAGGAGGTCGCGCATCTTGGCGCGCTGGCGCCGGACGTCTCGCTGGTCGCCTTCCGCCATGGCGCGCGTCACGCGCTGTTCCAACTGCGCCAGACCTTGCGGTGCGACGCGGCCCAAACGCTCGCGGCGCTGGCGCGGCGCGGGCTCGCCATGGAAATCCTCTCAGGCGACCGCGCCGAGGCGGTGGAGTCCGTCGCCAAGGCGCTCGATGTCGCCAATTGGCGGGGTGGCCTGAAACCCGCCGAAAAGGTTGCGCGGATCGAAGCGCTACGGGCGGCGGGCCACAAGGTTCTGATGGTCGGCGACGGGCTGAACGACGCGCCGGCCCTCGCCAGCGCTCACGCCTCCATGTCGCCGATCGACGCGACGCAGTTCACGCAAGCGGCGGCCGCCGCGGTGTTTTTGGGCGATCGCCTCGCGCCCGTTCTCGCGACGGTCGAGACAAGCGTGGAGGCGCGGCGCGTCATGCGCCAAAACCTCGCGCTCTCCGCGATCTACAATCTGTTCGCCGTGCCGCTGGCGATGCTCGGGCTGTTGACTCCGCTGATCGCCGCCGCGGCCATGTCGGGCTCGTCGCTCCTGGTGACATTGAACGCCCTGCGCACGGGCAAGCAGGCGCGCGGATTCGGCGAGGGCGCGCCATGACCGTATTGCTGTTTCTCGTGCCGCTGGCGCTCGCCCTGGGCTTTGTTGGGCTTATGGGCTTTCTCTGGTCCCTGAAGTCGGGCCAATATGACGATCTCGACGGCGCGGCGCAGCGCGTGCTGTCGGACGACGACATCGAGGAGGAGGGGCGGTGAGCGTCGACGATCTGAGAATGCGTGCGGGCGAACTGGCCTGTGTCTGCGGCGCGCAAGAAGGCGGGGACGACGCGCTCGACGCGCATGATCTCGGCCGCCTCGCCGCCGGCTTTGGACTCTCGGCGCTGGCGCAGGCTCTGGTGCTCTCGACCTTGCCCGAGGCAAGTCGTGTTCTCGCGCCAACGCTCGATCGGCTTGGCTGGCCCTATGCGCTGCTGCTGGTCGGCGCGGCGCTCGCAACCTTTCCGGCCGCGTTTTTGATCGACGCCTTCGGGCGGCGCTCCGCCTTCGCGCTGGGCGCAAGTCTTGGCGTCGCGGGCGGATTGCTCACGACCTTCGCGGCGTCGCGCGGAAATTTTTCAGCGTTGTGCCTTGGCGCCTTCTGGCTTGGGCTCGCTCAGGGTTTCGCCCTGTTTTATCGCCACATAGCGGCGCGCGGCTCGGCGCTGGCTACGCGCGCGGGTCTCGTTGTTCTGGCCGGCGGGGCGTTGGCGGCGGGCGGAGCGCCGGCGTTGATCCGCTTCGGCGCGCTGTTCGGCGAGGGCGTCGGACCACTGCTGATCATCGCCGCGGCGCTGCACGCGCTCGCCTTGTGGGCGGCGACCCGACTGCCGCATGCGATAGCGCCGATAAGATTGGAGGCGCGCCCCGCCGCCGCCTCGTCGTGGCGTTTTGTCGCCGCGACGCTCGGCGGCGCGCTAGGCTGGTTCCTGATGGCGGCGGGAATGTTGCACGGACCGTTGCAACTCTCGCTGTGCCAGGCGTCGCGCGCCTTTATCGGCGCGGCGATGGCGTGGCATCTGCTCGCCATGTATGGGCCGGCGGCGCTGGCCGCGCGCTGGCCGAAACTGGCGCCGCCCGTCCTGTCCATGCTCGTCGGGCTGGCGGCGATGCTTCTGGCTCTGGCCGCCGTGCGCGCCGGAGCGAGCGTTTTCAGCGTGACGGCGGCGATGATGGTCATCGGCGCGGGATGGTCGCTGGTCAATGTCGGCACCATGCGCCTGCTGCACGACAGGGCCCGTCCGCCGCGATTGGCGCTGGCGCTGCACGATCTGTGTCTGCTCGGCGCGGCGGCGGCGGGGGCGTTGGCGTTTTAGGCGCGCTCATCTCGCGAATTATTCGATGCCGAGGAACTTCTTGGCCGGAACAAGATTGTCCCCGAATTCCTTGAGAAAACGAACAACTTGGGCGCGTTCCGTGACCGACAGGCCGACATCGGCGGCGCGGGAAAAGGCGATGTTGGAGGCGTCCAATTTGGCGAATGTTCCCGACGCCAGCGCGGGAAATTCAATTTCGACGCCGCCGCCCGACAGGAGCCGCGCGCGGGTCTTTCCACCTTTCTTTTCCCCGTGCGCATCGACAAATCCATACCAGAACGGGAAATCGGCGGGCGGCTTGCCGTGCTTGAGATTGACGACCGCTATCTGATCGGCGTGTTCTTCCGTCAGATCGAGCCATCGCCCGACTGATTGAGCCGAGCCGACATCGGGCGAGATTACATGCACGATCGTCAGGCGATAACCCTCCGCCTCGATGGCGGCCATGAAGCCATCAAGAGACGCGCCTTCATCGATAATCCGCGTCAGATCGCCGAGAAGACCGCCGGCGAGGTCGTGAACGCAAAGAGCCTCGCGGGACGCCATGCAATCCAGCACCATGTTGCGTTCGCCCTCGACGCGGCCCTGATAATAGCCGACGCCCTCTATCGCGCATTGGTCGTCGACGAGATCGCCGGTGGCGTCGCGCAAGCCGAGGACGCGGAGCGTCGCGCCGATGCCTCCATCGGCGTCATAGGCCGCGATCCGCGATCCGTTCGATCGGAGGAAATCGATCAGCGTGCGCGTGAATACGGACTTGCCAACCCCGCCCTTTTCAGAGGCGACGAGGACGAGACGACGCGGAAGCGGAGGGATCGCGCGGGTGCGAAATCTCGGAGCGTCGGACATTCTTCCAACTACCGCTGGTTTTATCATGGCCTGCCTCTGGTGTGGCTCGCGCGAAACGAGACGGTATCGTGGAACGTGCCGGGAAAATCAGACGTCTCTGTCAGAGAGACGTGTTTTGAGCGCGGCGGCGATGATCGCGGTTCTTTGCAATGTTGGCGCTTGCGGCGCGCGAGCCCGTTTGATGCCGTCATCCGTGATCACGGGAGCAACACGAGCGAGCGGAGCGGCGGCTCGCTGCGTTGGTGATCGGGCATCGGGAGGCTTTTCCGTCGCACGTTCCGTCGGCGTTGCTTCCATGGGCGCGGCCCTGGCTTCGTTAATATAATTTTTTAGCGTGCTAGCGGCAATTTTAAGGCCTTTGGCGGAAAACATGTCAGCAATGTCGCGATGTGAATAACCATGCGCGCGGAGGCGCAAAAGGTCCGGCAACATCTCGACTACAAGCGCGCGAAGACCGCCAGAGCGGCGATGAAGCGGCCTCTTGGGAGGCGCCGCGAGCGCGGCGCGGACGGCGGCGCGCACTTTGGATTTCTTATTGCCAAACTCCATTAAAAAGCCCCTTCGGCCATGCCACTCTATGACCTAGCCTGAGACGAAGCATATATCGAAACTTTCAAACCGCGCAACCGATTATGTGATTGTCAGCTCTCAAAAAAATGTCGGTTTGACGTGCCACGAGCAGCATATTTTCCTGACGGTTTTTAGTTCAGGCCGCATCGATCTCGCATGGCTGGCGCGGCTTCTCAAACCGCTCGACTCACGGCCCCTTCGCCACCACCGCCGCATGCGCCAGCTCCATTTGCGGCGCCCGCGTAAGATAGTCGCCGAACTTGGCGCGGTAGACGACGAAGTTCTCCATCACGCGCTGGACATAGTTCCGCGTCTCCTGGATCGGGATGCGTTCGATCCAATCGACGGGATCGACATCGGCGTGGCGCGGGTCGCCATAGGCGTCGAGCCATTCCTTCACGCGATGGCCGCCGGCGTTATAGGCGGCGAAGGTCAGGAGATAGGAGCCCTTGAGCTCGCCCAGCAGGAGCCCAAGATGCGCGGCGCCGAGCTGCGCGTTATAGGCGGGTTCGTCCAGCATTCTGCGGGGGTCGAAGCCGACGCCGACATGGACGGCGGTTTGGCGCGCTGTCGATTCGATCATCTGCATCAGGCCCATCGCGCGGGCGCTGGAAATCGCGCGCGGATCGAAGGCGCTTTCCTGCCGCGCGATGGCGTAGACGATCGATCGCGACGCCGAACCCGGAAGGCTCGTGAAGCGCGGCACGCCATAGGCCGGGAAGGCGAGATCGTCGAGCGCGACGCCGCGATGCGAGGCGAGCTTGCCGAGGGCGAGAGAAACCCTGGCGTCACGGGTTTGCGCGACCACCTCGCCCAGCGCGGCGACTTGCGATTCGTCGGTCAGATGCTTCACGGCCTCGGCGGCGAGTGGGCCGGCCGAGTCCTTTTCTCCCGACGCGAACAGCAACTCCACGACCCGCACGGAATTGTCGCGCGCGTCGCCTTGAGCGGGCGTCGGCGCGGGGCGCAAGGGCGAAGCGGTGGAACCGAGCTTCGCTAGCGCCAACTGGCCGTAAAACGTGGTCGAATGCGTCGCCGCTTCGGCGTAATAGTCGTGGGCGTTGGCGTCTTCCTCAGGCGTATGTCGCGTCTCGGCCGTTCGCGCCAGCCAATAGGCCGCGCGCGATTTTTGGGTTGGCGTTTCCGCGATTTGCGCCAGAAGTTCGAAATGTCGCTCGGCGCCGGGGAGGTCGTTGAGGAAGCGCAGAGCGATCCAGCCGGCATGGAATTCCGCTTCGACCCTCGCGTTGACGCCATGCGCGGAATGCTGCGCGCAGATCGCATAGGCGCCTTGCGCGTCGCCGAGATCGAGCAGTTTTCTCGCGACAAGGCGGCGCTCGACCCACCAGGCGTCGCCGTCGATCACGCGCTCGGGCTCGCGCGGGGCGTTGCGCAGCAGCGCGGCGGCTTCGGCGATTTTCTGCTGCTTGCGCAGGAGGTGCACGCGCGCATAGATCAGGCCGGGATCGTTCTGGAGCGACGCCGGGACCGTTGCGAAGAGTTTTTCGCTCCCATAATCGCTATTGGCGGCGGCGCGCACCCGGGCCAAAGCCACGACGTCCTTGCCGGCGAGTTCCGCGGCGCGCATGGCCGCCGCGTTTTTCTCGGCGTAGAGCAGGCGGTCGGCGCGGTATTTGTGATCGGCGACGGTCAGGAAATCGGAGAACTCCTTGCGCAGCACGCCTTCGATTGTTTCGTTGAAGTCTTCCTCGCGCCATAGTTGGCGGGCCAGCGCGCCGGCTGCGTCGAATTCGCCGTCGCGGGCGAGAACCCGGGCCAGCGCGATTTTTCCAGCGGGCGTCGATGGTTTTTCCTCGGAGAAGAATGACTTAACGGTCGAGTCGGGGTTGTGGTCGCCAAACAGCGCCTCCTCGGCGTGGCGGCGCAGCCAATCCCGGGCCGGCCAATTCGGCTGGTCGAACATGAACCGCGACAGGCGCGAAAATCCAGCCTCGCGCGGATGCAGGCGCAGTCCCGCCCATCGTGCCGCGAGGGCCGGAAGCGGCGCCCGCAACTCGGCGGCGGCAAGGTCGCCGGCGGCGAAGTCGCCCCCCTTATAGGCAGCCAGCGCCCGCGCGAAGGCGGGGGCGTCGTCGCCAAGGAGAAGCGCTGGATCGGGCAGGGAGGGCGCGGTGGCGACGTCGTCCTGATCGGGTCGCGGTTTGCTAGCTTCATAGGAAAGCAGCGCCGAGTCCGGCGGCGCGAAAAGCGCATTTTCGCGCATCGACGGACCATCCGGGAGCACGCCGCGCGCATTCCCGCGCATCGTCTCCCCCAGTGGGGTGGGCGCGTATCGCCATTCGCCATTTCGGATCGTCGCCGCGATCGCATCGTCAAGACCATGGTCGACTTTTGCCGAGGGTTTGGTCAGCCGCTCGCGCAGGGTCGGCGAATAAAACGCCACTCCGCCCCCGACCAGCAGCCAAAGCCCGAGCCGCGCGGCGCCGCGCGTCGTGATGTGGAAGGGCCGGAGACTTTTCATTAGCCTGCTCTCCCTAGCCAAAAGGCGACCTTGCCTCCATATCGTTAACGAATCGTCAACCATGACGATTCCCCACGCGCGGTCTTGGCCGATTCCAAAGGATTCGCGAGCGACGCGTACTAAACCCTGACCGACGCGCCGCGTTCCGCCCCCACCTATATGAAACTGCCCGAAGGCCTTTCCTGATTGGCTGTCAGCGGCTATGACAGCGGGAACGGATGTTGACGGGCGAATACGGCGTCTGTGAGGCGCTAAGGAAAGTCTTGATATTATGAGCAAAATGGCGATTTTCCATGGGTCGGTCACCGCGTTGGTGACGCCTTTCGAGGGCGGCATGGTCGATTTCGAGTGGTTGCGGGCGCTGGTCGATTGGCAAATCGAGAGCGGCACGCATGGGCTGGTTCCGGTCGGCACGACTGGCGAAAGCCCCACGCTTTCCCATGAAGAACATGGCGCCGTCATCACCGCGACCATCAAGGCCGCGCGCGGGCGCATTCCGGTTATCGCTGGGGCCGGGTCGAACAACACGCGCGAAGCGGTCGCGCTCGCCGGCCACGCCGAACGCGCCGGGGCCGACGGCCTGCTGGTCGTAACGCCCTATTACAACAAGCCCAATCAGGAAGGGCTTTATCTCCACTTCAAGGCGATCAATGATTCGGTTTCGATTCCGATCATCATTTACAATATTCCGCCGCGCTCGGTGATCGACATGAGCGTCGACACGATGAAGCGTTTGTCGGAATTGAAGAATATCGTCGGGGTCAAGGACGCGACCGGCAATGTCGGGCGCATCTCGCTTCAGCGCGACGCGATGGGGCCGGACTTCATCCAGTTTTCCGGCGACGACATTACCGCGCTGGCCTGCATGGCGGCGGGAGCGTGCGGTTGTATTTCGGTCGTCGCGAATATCGCGCCGAGGCTTTGCGCCGATTTGCAAAACGCCGCGCTCGCCGGGGACTTCAAGACGGCCCTCGCGATACAGGACAAGCTCGTGCCGCTTCAGGTCGCCACGTTCCTGGAAGCTGGCGTCACCGGCGCGAAATATGGACTTTCGCTCCTTGGAAAAGTCGGCGAGGAGGTGCGGCTTCCGCTCGTTCCCTCGACACAGGCGACCAAGGACCGCATCCGCGCCGCCATGGTCTTCGCCGGCCTGCTGGAGGCATAAGGACGGTCCGTGGCCCAAAAAGCAGATCCAAATTTCAAGGTTGTCTCCGACAACCGCAAGGCCCGCTATAATTACGAGATCGGCGAGACCTTCGAGGCGGGTCTGGAGTTGACGGGAACCGAGGTCAAATCGCTGCGCACCGGCAAGGCGACCATCGCCGAGAGCTACGCCCATGTCGACCGCAAGGGCGAGGCGTGGCTGGTGAACGCCACCATCCCCGAGTATATGGCCGGCAATCGCTTTAATCACGAGCCCAAGCGGCTGCGCAAGCTGCTGCTGAAACACCGCGAACTCGTGAAGCTGTCGCAGGCGGTCGAGCGCGAGGGCATGTCCATCGTGCCGCTGCGGCTTTATTTCAACGCGCGCGGGCGGGCCAAGATCCAGATCGCGCTGGGACGCGGCAAGAAGCTGCACGACAAGCGTGAGGTCGAGAAAAAACGCGACTGGAACCGCGAAAAGAGCCGGCTGATGCGCGACAAGGGGTGAGTCGCGGGAAATGGCGGGCGCCGTCTATCCCCAATGGCGAAGCGAAAATGAAAAGTCGTCGCTTCCTATAATTGGAAGCGACGACTTTTTTTGCATTTCAACGACTCGACTCTTACTCTTCGCCGTCCTCGTGAACGGCGGCGGCGGTTTGCGGCATCGGGCGGCGCTCCTGGAAGCGCTGCATCCGCTCGGCGCGCTCGCCGGGGTCGCGGCCGATCTTGCCGACGAGATGGATGAGATCGATAAATTCGTCGGCCTGACGGCGCAATTCGTCGGCGATCATCGGCGGCTGCGTGGTGATCGTCGAAATCACGGAAACGCGGACGCCCTTGCGCTGCACCGCCTCGACCAGCGAACGGAAATCGCCGTCGCCGGAGAACAGCACCATATGGTCGATGTGCTCGGCCATCTCCATCGCGTCGACCGCGAGTTCGATGTCCATATTGCCTTTGACCTTGCGGCGGCCGAGCGAGTCGACGAACTCCTTGGTCGGCTTGGTCACGACGGCGTAGCCGTTATAGTCCAGCCAGTCGATCAGCGGGCGGATGGAGGAGTATTCCTGATCTTCGATCAACGCAGTGTAGTAAAAGGCGCGAATCAACGTGCCCTTGCTTTGGAACTCCCGGAGAAGGCGCTTATAATCAATGTCGAACCCAAGGGATTTGGCGGTCGCATAGAGGTTGGCGCCATCAATGAATAAGGCAATGCGTTCCTGGTCTGCCATCTCGGTCTCACACGTGTTCAAGGGTTAAAAATGTGGGCGTCGCAATCGTCCGCCGCCTTCGGATATTGGCGGCATCTAACTCACGCGCCCGGCTCAACGCCGCGGCAGCTTCTCTCTAAGGCTAGTTGGACACTTTTTTTGTCAGTTTAAGCTTAGTTCTGTTCGGCGAGAAGTCGACGCCGGTCTCCACGCTCAAGCCTTGGAGACCACTTTGTAGATTGCTAATTCGCGCGTTGCGTCGAATACGTCAAGAGGCGTTCTCACGGTTAGATGCAATTCCGGCGGGAAAATCATGAAATATTGTTCATGGAACCCATTGAGAATGCCGACGTGTGGCGTTCGGGTCACTATTTGAGGGCTAGAGAACGGGTATTGCGCGGCCGATGGCCGTCCTGCCGGCGGCCATTGCCTGTCGCCCTAAGATGTAGTAGCAACTCGCCTCATTCTCAAAAAAGGAGCTGGCCGGAGATGGCGCGCGTCACCGTCGAGGATTGCGTCGACAAAATCGAAAACCGCTTCGATCTCGTGCTGTTGGCCGCGCATCGCGCCCGGCTGATTTCGTCCGGTCAAAGCATCCTTGTCGATCGCGACAAGGATAAAAACCCCGTCGTCGCGCTGCGGGAGATCGCCGAAAGCGCGCTCGCGCCCGAGGATTTGAAAGAGGATTTCATCCACTCGTTGCAGCGGCATGTCGAGGTCGACGAGCCCGAGGCCGAGATGGTGCCGGCTCTGACCCCCATTGGCGGCGTGGAAACAGGCGCCGACGCCCAGTTCGACCGCATGACCGAGGAAGATTTGTTGCGCGGGCTGGAAGGTCTTGTCCCTCCAGCGGAAATCGAAGACGAGGCGGAGTAACCCGGCGGCCGGGGCGCCTGTGTTTGCGGCTGGCGGCGACGCCCTCGTTGTTTTAACATCGGGTTCGGCGCGGCTTGTTCGCGACGGGTTTGGCGCGGCCAGCGGGGCTTCGCCATATTAAAACCCTCTGTCCGGCTTCGGGTAGAACGCGGATGATGCGGCAGTATGAACTCGTTGAGCGGGTTCGCAAATACAACCCCAACGTCGACGAGGATCTGCTCAACCGCGCCTATGTCTACGCCATGCAGGCGCATGGCGCGCAGAAGCGCGCCTCGGGCGACCCCTATTTCTCGCATCCCCTGGAAGTCGCGGCGATCCTGACCGATCTCAAGCTCGACGACGCGACCATCGTCGCCGCCGTGCTGCACGATACGATCGAAGACACCAGCACGACGCGCGAGGAGATCGACCGGCTGTTTGGGCCGCGGATCGGTAAGCTCGTCGAAGGCCTGACCAAGATCGACAAGCTCGATCTCGTCTCCAAGCAGGCGCGGCAGGGCGAGAATTTTCGCAAACTGCTGCTGGCCGTCGCGGAGGACGTCCGGGTGCTGCTGGTCAAGCTCGCCGACCGGCTGCACAATATGCGGACGCTCCATTTCGTGCCGATGGAGAAGCGCGCCCGCATCGCGCAGGAAACGCTGGATATTTACGCGCCGCTGGCCGCCCGCATCGGCATGCAGAAGCTGCGCGAGGAGTTGGAGGGGCTGGCGTTCCGCCATTTGTCGCCCGAGGCCTATCAGACCATCGAGACGCGCCTGCACGAGTTGCGCGCCAAGAACGGGCGCAACATCAAGCGCATCGAGGAAGAGCTGACCCACGAGTTTTCCGCGCGCGGCATCGAGGCCGCGGTCACGGGGCGGCAGAAGACGCCTTACTCGGTGTGGCGCAAGATGGAGCGTAAATCGATCTCCTTCGAACAGCTTTCGGATATTTTCGGCTTCCGGATCATCGTCGGAGAGGTCGAGGATTGCTATCGCGCGCTCGGCGTCGCGCACACCAAATGGCCCAGCGTGCCCGGGCGCTTCAAGGACTATATCTCGACGCCCAAGCAAAACGACTACCGCTCGATCCACACGACAGTGGTCGGTCCAGGACACCAGCGCGTCGAGCTGCAGATCAGAACCGCGCAAATGCATGAGATCGCGCGCTTCGGCATCGCCGCGCACGCGCTCTACAAGGACGCGACCGGGCAGGAGGGGCGCGACGATCTCGCCAAGGAAAGCCGCGCCTATCGTTGGTTGCAGGAGACGCTGGAACTGCTGGCGCATGGCGACAGCCCGGAGGAGTTTCTCGAGCACACGCGGCTGGAGCTGTTCCAGGACCAGGTGTTCTGTTTCACGCCCAAGGGCGGGCTGATCGCTTTGCCGCGCGGCGCGACGCCGATCGATTTCGCCTATGCCGTGCACACGAAACTCGGCAATTCCGCGGTCGGCGCGAAGATCAACGGCCGCGTCGCGCCGGTGCTGTCGCAATTGCAAAACGGCGACGAGGTGGAGATCGTTCGCGCCGACGACCATATCCCGCCGGCGGCCTGGGAGGCGGCGGTCGCCACCGGCAAGGCGCGCGCGGCGATTCGCCGGGCGACGCGCGAGGCGGTGCGACGCCAATATGCGGGACTTGGCCGGCAAATCGTCGAACGCGCCTTCGCCCGCGCCAATCGCGCCTATGCCGACGACAAGCTGAAGGGCGTGCTGCCGCGTTTGGCGCGCCATTCGGTTGACGACGTGCTGGCGGCGGTCGGGCGGGGCGAAATCTATTCGGGCGATGTGGTCAAGGCGGTTTATCCCGATTTCAGCGAGGAGCGCAAAGCGCAGCAGAGGCTCCCGGAGCCGGGCGAGCCGGGCTGGTTCGACATCAAGGCCAGCAGCAACCTCATGTTCAAGGTTCCGGGCGCGGAACAAGGCGGGGCCATTCCGATTCGTGGCTTGCGTGGCGACGTGCCGGTGCGGTTCGCGGAGAAGGGCGGAGCCGTGCCGGGCGACCGCATCGTCGGCATTTTGACGCCGGGCGAGGGGATCACCATTTATCCGATCCAGTCGCCGTCGCTGACCAATTACGACGATCAGCCGGATCGTTGGCTCGACGTGCGCTGGGATCTCGACGAGGAGAGCCGGGAACTGTTCCCGGCGCGCGTTGTCGCGACGGCGCTCAACGAGCCAGGGACGCTGGGCGCGCTGGCGACGCTGATCGGCGAAACGGGCGCCAATATCGACAATATCGGCTTCACCGCCCATTCGCCCGATTTTCGCGAGATGACCTTCGATCTCGAAGTCGCGGATCTCAAGCATTTGAGCGACATCATCGCGCGACTGCGGGCCCATCCCTTGGTCAGCAAGGTCGAGCGGGTCGTGGGCTGAGCGGGAGGTCCAGCGCTTTATGACGTGCGGGCTGTCGGCTTTTGCGTTCCGTCGCCATGCGGCTCTCGTGGAGATGAATGCCGGCGCGCCGCCGCCCGCGCCATCACCGTAATCCCCTGAGATGTCTACTGCTTGAAATTAATGGTTGAGCTTGAAGAATCGCCATTCAGGTTTCGATCTCGACGAGCGATAATGGCGAATATATTTTTCCATCTAAATTAATAGATATAAAAACGCGCCGGGCGATTACTGCTTACGTTTCCGTTTACGTCTGGAGTGCTGTTACTTGCTATGCTCTTGAGAGCCATGCGCATTTGGTCATTATCCATATAGGGCCGCAAATTATTGATGCAGTCCTCCAATGGAGCGCCGATACACCCCGTCGAATTCTTATAACTCTCGACGTCTTGCTGCGCGCGAGAAGAGGTCGCGCATCCGCAAAGCGTCAAAACCAGACAGGAATACAGGGTGACGCGACAGCGATCCAATTTACTCTCCATTTAAATTGAAACTTATCGAACTCTAACATCCCGAACTGAAAAGTCTAGGTCTAGGTGGGCGGCAATCCCAAAAGTGGACGGCTGCCGTGCTTCATTCTCCCTGGCTACTCGGCTTGGTGGAATGAATGCGCCTCGTGACAAAGCCCTCGCCTCCGTCCTATACCTGCGGCGCTCGCACTCCGATCCCCGGGAGCCTCCAATGCCGCCACTGCGTCTTGGCGTGAATATTGACCATGTGGCGACGATCCGTAACGCGCGCGGCGGGCCGCGGCCTGACCCGCTTCGCGCCGCGCTGCTGGCGATCGAGGCGGGCGCCGACGGAATCACCGCGCATTTGCGCGAGGACCGCCGCCATATTCAGGACGCCGACATGGCGCGGCTGAAGGCGACGATCGCCAAGCCGCTCAATTTCGAGATGGCCGCGACCGACCAGATGCTGGACATAGCGACCTTGATCGCCCCGCACGCCGCCTGCCTCGTACCGGAAAAGCGAACCGAACGCACCACCGAAGGCGGGCTCGACGTCGTCGGCGCGCAAGGCTATCTCGCGCCCTATGTCGACCAGCTGCGCCGCGCCGGCGTTCGCGTCTCGTTGTTCATCGAGCCGAGCGAGGAGGCGATCCGCGCCGCCAGCGCGATCAAGGCCCCGGTCGTCGAACTCCACACCGGCGCCTGGTGCCACGCGGTCGAGATCGGCGACGCGGCGCTGGCGGAACACGAGTTCTCGCGCGTCAAACACGCCGCCGCCTTCGCCGCGACGCTGGGGCTTGAGGTGCACGCCGGGCACGGGCTCGACTACGACACGGCGCGCCGCGTCGCGGCTCTGCCAGAGATCGTCGAATTGAACATCGGCCATTTTCTGATCGGCGAGGCGGTGTTCGTCGGCCTGGGGGAGGCGATCCGCCTTATGCGCGAGGCCATGGACGAGGGGCGCGCCGGCGCGCTCGCTTCGTGATTATCGGCTTTGGCGCCGACCTCTGCGACATCAGGCGCATCGCCGACGCGCTGGAGCGCCATGGCGAGCGCTTTCCACGGCGGCTTTTCACCCCAGCCGAACGAGAGTATTGCGACGCCAAGACGGCGCGCGCGGCCAGCTACGCCAAGCGCTTCGCCGCGAAGGAGGCCTGCGCCAAGGCGCTGGGCGTCGGCATAAGCCAAGGAGTCGGCTGGCTCGACATGGGCGTCGTCAATCTGCCTTCGGGCATGCCGACGCTGGAATTGACGGGCGGCGCCGAAGCGCGGCTCCGACAGATCACCCCGCCGGGGACGACCGCGCGGGTTCACCTGACTTTGACCGACGAGGAGCCATACGCGCAGGCGATGGTTCTCATCGAGGCGGAGCCGTGTTAGAGCGGGGGCGCGGCCGAGTCGGACGCGGGCGCGATAGACAACGCGCAACTTTAGGGAGCATGGCGACTTGAGCAGGAACGTCCCGATCGCCAAACCAAGCGATGAAGGCGGATTGTTGGAGACGATCAAGGTCGTCATCCAGGCGCTCGCCATCGCGCTCGTCATCCGTACGCTGCTGTTTCAGCCTTTCAACATCCCCTCGGGGTCGATGATCCCGACCTTGCTGATCGGCGATTATGTCTTCGTGTCGAAATATTCCTACGGCTACTCGAATTACTCGATCCCCTTCGGTCCCAACTGGTTCTCGGGACGCATATTGGGCGCGGAGCCCAAGCGCGGCGATGTCGTGGTGTTCAAACTGCCACGCGACAACGAAACCGATTACATCAAGCGCGTCATCGGCTTGCCCGGCGACCGCATCCAGATGATCGACGGGCGGCTTTACATCAATAACACGATGGTCCCACGCGACCCGATCGCCAAGGCGCACACCGAGGGGCGCGACGGCCGCGACACGGAAGTGCCGACCTATAAGGAGACGCTGCCGGGGGGCGTCGAGCACACCATCATCGAGATCGAGGGCGATCACGGCATCAACGACAACACCGACCTGTTCGTCGTGCCGCCGGGGCATTTTTTCATGATGGGCGACAATCGCGACAATTCCACCGACTCCCGGATCTCGCCCGACATGGGAGGCGTCGGTTACGTCCCGTATGTGAATCTCGTCGGGCGCGCCGAGCGTATCTTCTTTTCGGTGAAGGGCGATGCGTCCCCGCTGGCGTTTTGGCGTTGGCCCTGGACTGTGCGTTGGGGACGTTTGCTGAAATCGGCGCATTGACGCGAAATCAGATGGCGCGGGACGCGAGCGACGACCTATCCAGTCTCGAGGCGAGGATTGGTCATCGTTTCCAAGACAGGAGCCTGCTTAGGCGCGCGCTGACTCATGTCAGCGCGGCGTCCGCGCGAACGGATTCCTACGAGAGACTGGAGTTTCTCGGCGACCGCGTGCTTGGGCTCGGCGTCGCGCATATGTTGATCGGCGCCTTTGGCCAGGAGAGCGAGGGGCTGTTGTCCCGCCGTCTCGCCGCGCTCGTGCGCAAGGAGACTTGCGCCGAAGTCGCGCGGCACTGGGAGGTCGGGCCGTTCATTCGGCTTGGCGAGGGCGAGGCGCAATCGGGCGGGCGTGACAAAGACGCCATTCTCGGCGATATTTGCGAAGCCATCATCGGCGCGGTTTTCCTCGACGCAGGGCCGGAGGCGGCCGAGCGTCTGGTGCGCGCCGCCTTCGGAAATCGCATGGCGTCGCCGGGCCGCGATCTCCAGGACGCCAAGACGACGCTGCAGGAATGGGCTCAGGGCCGCCGGCTGCCGGCGCCGACCTATCGGCTGTCCAGCCGCGAAGGACCGGACCACGCGCCTTTTTTCGACGTGGCCGTAGAGGTCGAAGGGTTTCCCGCCGTGCAAGGAACCGGCGCCTCCAAACGCGCCGCCGAACAGGCCGCCGCCCAGGCCTTTATAGCGCGCGAGGGCATTAATCGGAACAAGGGCGGAGCCGCATGAGCGACGGAGACATAAGAACGGAAGATATGCGCTGCGGCTTCGCGGCGCTGGTCGGCGCGCCGAACGCCGGCAAATCGACGCTGCTCAATCAGTTGGTCGGCGCCAAGGTGTCCATCGTCTCGCGCAAGGCTCAGACGACGCGGGCGCTGGTGCGCGGCATCATCATCGAGGGCGCCGCGCAGATCATTCTGGTCGACACGCCCGGCATTTTCGCGCCCAAACGCCGGCTCGACCGCGCCATGGTGGCGAGCGCGCTATCGGGCGCCAGCGACGCCGACGTGGCGGCGCTGCTGGTCGACGCTCGCAAAGGGGCCGACGAGGAAACGCTCGCCATTCTGCCGCGCTTGAGCGAAACGCGCGCGCCCAAATTGCTGGTGCTCAACAAGATCGACCTCGTGCCGCGCGACAGTCTGCTGGCGCTGGCCGCGAGACTCAACGAAGCGGCCAAATTCGACGAGACGTTCATGATTTCCGCGCTGAACGGCGATGGCGTCGGCAAGTTGCGCGCGCGTTTCGCCGCGCTGATGCCGCCGTCCCACTGGCTTTATCCCGAGGACCAGTTGTCCGACGCGCCCCTGCGCATTCTCGCCTCGGAGATCACGCGCGAAAAGCTCTTCGAGCGGCTGCATGACGAACTCCCGTATCAATCCACCGTCGAAACCTTTTCCTGGACCAATCAAAAGGACGGCTCGGCCCGCATCGAGCAGACGATTTTCGTCGCCCGCGATGGACAAAAGAAGATCGTGATCGGCGAGGGCGGCCGCACCATCAAGGCCATCGGCCAGGCGGCGCGCAAGGAAATCGCCGAGGCGGCGGAGCAGAAAGTGCATCTCTTTCTTTTCGTGAAGGTGCGCGAAAACTGGGCCGACGATCCCGAGCGCTACCGCGAGATGCGGCTTGAGTTTCCTAAGGACGAGTAGGGGACAAGCGGATAACATGCCGGTCTCGCGCGCGTGGATTCGCCAAACGACGAGGATGGGTGAGGAATGTCTTCCAATCCGCGAAAGCGTTTGACTGTTTATCGCTATCTGACCGGACCGGACGATGCGTCCTTCTGTCACCGCGTCACCAAGGAGCTTAGCAAGGGCTGGCAACTCTATGGTTCGCCGACGCTGACCTTCGACTCCGCCAAGGGCAGGGTGATCTGCGGTCAGGCCTTGACCAAGGACGTGGACGACGCCGAATATTCGCCCGATATGAAGCTGTCGGAGGTTTAAACGGCGCATGCAATGGCGGGATGAGGGTCTGGTGATTGGCGTGCGCGGGCACGGCGAGACCTCCGTTATTCTCGAATTGATGACCAGGGAGCATGGGCGCCACCTCGGTTTGGTGCGCGGCGGCAAGGGAAGCGCGCTGCGCGCCGTGCTTCAGCCGGGCAATCAGGTCGTCGCCAATTGGCGGGCGCGGCTCGACAGCCAGCTCGGAGCTTATCTCGTCGAGCCGCTGCAATCGCGCGCGGCGCGGTTGATCGAACACGGATACGCCTTGCACGGAGTGGCATTCCTCTGCGCGTTGCTGCGGCTGCTGCCCGAGCGCGACCCGCACGTCGAAATCCATGAGATGGCGCGGCTGATCGCGGATCGGCTCGGCTCCAAGGATCACGCGCCGGCGCTGTTGGCGCGGTTCGAGATCGCAATGCTGAGCGCGCTGGGTTTTGGCCTCGATCTCAACGCTTGCGCGCTGACCGGCGCGCGCGAGGATCTCGCCTATGTTTCGCCTAAATCCGGTCGCGCGGTGTCGCGCGACGCCGGAGAGCCCTGGCGCGAGCGGCTGCTGCGCTATCCCGCCTTTCTGCAAGAGGGCGACTTCTCTGCTAGTCCCGACGAGGGCGAACTCGACGCGGCTTTTCGGCTGACCGGGCATTTTTTGAACCGCGACGTCTTCGCGCCGCGCGGCGCGCCGATGCCGCCGGCGCGTGGGTATTATCTAAAGGCGGTGACCGCGCGGGCGGCGTAAACACCACCCTTCACCGCTCCTTCGCCCCGTCCTCCGGGCTTGCAGGGAGCGGGAGCAGCGACGCCGCCGCGCCGGAGCGGCGGATCAGCGCCTTGGCGTCGAGCGCGAGGTTGGGTTCGTCCCAGGAACCAACGAGATCGAAGCCGATTTCGCGCGCGCCTTGGCGCGGCGCGCCATTGGCGTCCGCTTCTATGGCGCGCGCCCGCAAGGCCAAGCCGCGGTCGGACACGCGCGTCGAGCCCGCGAAAGTAAGAGCGAAGCCCGGCCCCAAGGCTTGACCATCCTCGAACTCCGCCACGCCGTCGGCGATTTTGATTGTCGCCGAGGCTTTTTCCACGCTGGAGCGTCCCGAGCGAATGTCGATCGGGCTGGAAAGAGGCCGCTTGTCGAGACGACTGAGCGCTCGCTCGAAGTCGACGCCGGCGATGGCGCCCTGGGACAGAGTGAAACTCGCGCGTCCGTTAAGCTCGCGCGTCAGGGCGGCCATGCTGTCGCCGCTGGAGTCGAGCGTCACGTTGGAATCGAGCGACCCGCCGATGTCTTCGCGGGCGATGGCGTCCCAAAGCAAGGCGCCCGCGTCGACGCCGGTGGTCTGAGCGCTCGCGTGGATGTCCACCACCGCGTCCTGCGCGCCCGGGGCGAATGTCGCGCGGGCCTTAAGAGAACCCTTGTAGGCCTTGGCCCGATCGAGGGCGAGTTCCAATCGGCCGGCGCGTAGCCCTAGGCTAAATTCCGCGTCGTCGACGGAAAGGCGCGCCAGTCGCGCATGGGCCGCTGAAAGCCGCAGATCGACGTCGGCGCGGGAGAGATCGGGCAGGTCGAATGTCTCGCGGCTCCATTGTCCGTCGCCATTGGAGAGCGAGGGCAGATACGCGAGCATCGGTTTGAGCGAGAAATTGCCGCTGGAGAGCTTGGCCTGGAAGTTCAATCGCTCGTCTTCCCGGCGAAGGTCCGCCGCGCCGTCGAAGTCGTTATTGTCGGCCGAAAAGCGCAGCTGCGAAAGCTGGATCGAGTCGGGCTCCAGACTAGCGGTCGCCGCCAATCTGAAATTGTCGAACGGCCCGGGAAGGGGCGGCGACAGGTCGAACATCGCGAAGGCCTGCCGTAGCGACGGCGCGGATGCGGTCACACGCCCAACAAAGCGCGGCTTCACGTCGCTCTGCGCCATGCCCTCGGCCTCGATCGTCAAAGACGGGCCGTCGAGTCTGAAGGACAGAGGCGTCGTGTCGCCATGCGGGATCGCCTCGGGACGGGCGACCCACAAAAAACCTTCCATGCGCTCGCCGCGCCAATCGAAAGCGCCTCTGAGCGTCGCGGGCGCGGCCGGGCCGCGCGATTCCAGCGACGCCCACAGATTTTCCAGGCTGACGACTTTCTCGCCGTCGCGCAGCCTCACCGTCGCGTCAATCAAGGAAACGTCGCCCAATCGCGCCGTCGGCGCGGCGCGCGGCCTCGACGCCGCCGCGAGCGGCGCCGCGCCGGAAGCCTTCCCCAAATCGATGGTGACCAGCGCTCGCGCGAGCGTTATGCGGCCAAACTCGATGCGCCCCGTCAGCAGAGGAAACAGGCGCAAGTCGCCGGAAAGCCTTTCGGCCTCGAGCATCGCGAAAGCGCTGGGGTCGGCCAAGGCGACCCCCTCCACGACGATGCGCGGCCGCGGCAGCAAGGAGAAGGCAGTTTGTCCCTTAACCGCGACATACAGCCCGGAGGAGCCGTAAATCTCGCCGGAGATCGCGTCGATCAGCGCCGTTTTGGAAAAAGTCCAGGGCGCCAGGCCAGCGGCGATCGTCGTCAAAGCGGCGAGGCAAAGCGCGGCGATCAGTCCGGCGCGCAGGCGCCGCCTTTTCGGAGAGGGACGTTGACGCGGGCTCGAACCGACAAGAGGGCTCTGCTCGCCGGGCGGGCCTGAATGACTGGTCATGAGATCTTCATGGAAGGCGCCGCCGACATTAACGCTTCCTAAGCGTTGTCAGCCGCGCTTGCTGGGACTTGAACCTCAATCTCGCGCGCAAGGGCGGCGATAACAAGGCGCCGTCGTCCGGCCGCCCTTGGAGTCGATCAATTGCTCGGCGCGAAGCCCAGTCCGCGTTCGGAGCGTTGCTGACGACGATGGCCCTGCTGCTCCCGATAATGGTCGCCGGCGAGCGTGAATCGGCCTCGCGGCGTTTGCAGCACCCGGTCGATCGCGGCGAGCGCGCCGCGTTTCTCGATCGGCAGATCGTGGGTTTCCGCCAGGGACATGAAATCGCTGCTCTTGAAAGGATAGGCGCCGCCCTTGAACACGCGCACGCCTTTTGCCGTCACCACGGTGTCGCCGGGCCTAAGCGTCGGGTCGTTGAGGACGGCGCTGGAGTTGATCGGATTGCCGGAGGCCGAATGGCAACCGCAAGAGGCGGCCTTCGTGTCCGAAGCTTTGATCCTGGCGACCAACTGGGAATAGAGTTCGCCGCCGCGCGCCGCGGCCGCCTCGTCGATATTTCCAGAACCGGCGGGCATAACGAACAGCTTGGTCTCCGCCTCCGGGCATAGCGCGTCGCAGGACGCCTGATGCGAGGAGATTTCCGAATTGTGGTTGAGCGCGGCGACGGGAAAGAAATAGCCGTCGCAGGTGCGCACACAGACCGAACGCCGGCCCAAGGCGATGGTCTGAGCCGGCGCCGGATGCGCGGTCGCCAGTTGATGAGCGCCGACGGGGAAATGGCGGCGCGCGTGGCGAGCGTATCCGACGTGACGCGCATAATGCCGGCCGTGACGGCGTCGGCCGATCCGCCAGCCATGCTCTCGCGGAGCATAGTGCAACGGTTCGACCACACGCTGACGATGCGGCGAGCCAAACAACTCCTCGAACACCCCGCCGTTGGCGAGGCTTTCGGGCATGTCGAAGGCGAGCAGCGCGCCGAGGACAAGGACGATGGCCGCTCCTGAAGTAACGGCGACACGAGCATATGGACGGAGACGTAAATCCGCGACGGTGGAAACGTAACGACTAAATCGTGACGTGTTTAGCATCGGCGTTAACTCACCTTAATCGGACGCGACGTTAATTAATTCAAGTAACGCAATGGCGCGACGATCGCAAGACGGCGGCGTGGCCGGATTGCGGCGATGGCTGAAAAATGCGGTTAGCTCGAAGGAAAATGGTTTTTCAACCACTGCTGGCCGACGCCAGGGCGCTTCTTAGCGTTTGCAGTATTTCTTCGATATAAAAGGGTTTTTCCACAATCGGCCGGTCAAGGAACGCTTCGGGAAGACCGGCGCGGCCGCAACCCGTGGTAAATATGAACGGCTTCCCTCGCTGCGTCAGCGTCTCGGCTACGGGATCGATTTTTCGCTCGCCGATGTTGACGTCGAGCAAGGCGAGATCAATCTGGCCGCTCGCCGCGAGGCATAGCGCCTGTTCGATCGTGCTTGCGACGCCCGCGATCGCGAGGCCCTGCTCGATCAACATCTCCTCAAGCGCCAGAGCGATGTAAGGATTGTCCTCGACGATCAAAATACGGAGACCCCGCAGAGGGTTGACGTGGCCGTTGGCCTCCGTCGCGCCGCCACCGGACTCAGTCTTCGCGCTGGGTTGATCCAGACTGGCCATATCGTATCGTGCGGCGGAAGCGCCGGTTTGTCTAGCGTTCCTCTGGATTTTTTACCGCGGCGCGTCGCAAGAGGTTAAGCCTTGCCGAGTCGGCGACCGGGATTTCCGCCGGAAAGGGCCGGTTGTCGCCTTAAACGCCGTGATCGCGGGTGTCCTTCACGAGGCGAATCATCGCCCAGACCGCGAGCGCGACCCAGCTCAAAATTGTCGTGGTTCCGCCGATTGGGGCGGCGTAGGGAAAGAGTTTTCCGTGGCCGAGCGCGCGCAACGCGAGGTCGGCGGAAAACAGGGTGACGCCGGCCTGCAGCGCGAATGTCGCGTAAATCAGCCCGCGCGGCGGCGTCGAGAGCGCGGCGGCCAAAGCGGCGAGCGCCAGCCCGGCGCAGGCGTGGACCATTAAAAACTGGCTCGCGGTCGCCAAATTGGCGCTTGCGTCGGCATGCGCCGCCACGGCCGCGAGCGTTACGCCGGCCGCGCCTTGCAGGGCGGCGATCAGCAGGATGAGGGCGTGTTCGCGGCGCAATCGGTTCTCCATCATTTGCGCGAGGGACGCTCGCGCTGCGACGATCAATAAGCGTTATGTCCCCTCACCAAGGCGAAGGGCGTCAGCGCCAAAATATAGATGTCGCGAAGAAGCGACCAGTTCTCTATGTAGTCAAGATCGTATTCGACGCGCTTTTGAATTTTCTCGGGCGTATCGGTTTCGCCGCGCCAGCCATTGACCTGCGCCCAGCCGGTTATGCCCGGCTTGACGCGGTGGCGCGCGAAATAGCCGTCGACCACGTCGTCGTAAAGGTGATCCGCCGCTCTGGCGTGCATCGCATGTGGGCGCGGCCCGACCAGGGACAGATCGCCCGTGATCACGACGTTGAACAATTGCGGCAATTCGTCGAGCGAGGTTCTGCGGATGAAGCGCCCAACGCGGGTCACGCGCGGATCGTTCCTCGTGACAAGGCGCCGGGCCTCCACATCGAGCTGATCGACATACATGGAGCGGAACTTGTAGACTTCGATTTTCTCGTTGTTGAAGCCGTATCGCGACTGTTTGAACAGCGCCGGCCCGCGCGAATCGAGCTTCACCGCGATGGCGACCGCGAGCATCACCGGCGACAGCGCGATGAGGCACAGGGCGCCGACGATCTTGTCGAAGCAGGCTTTGACGAACACATCCCAATCGGCGATCGGCTTGTCGAAAATGTCGATCACCGGCATGTCGCCGATATAGGAATAGGAGCGGGGCCGGAAGCGTAGCTTGTTGGAATGCGCGGCGAGCCGGATGTCTACTGGCAGCACCCAGAGCTTGCGCAGCATTTGCAGCAGGCGCTCCTCCGCCGAAATCGGCAAGGTGAAGATAACGAGATCGAGCCGCGTGCGCCTGGCGAATTCGACCAGTTCGTCAATGCTGCCGAGCTTCGGGAAGCCCGCGACGACATCGGGCGAGCGCGCGTCGGAGCGGTCGTCGAACACGCCGAGGATGCGCAAATCGCCGTCGTCCTGAGCGGCGAGCGCGCGCAACACGGGTTCCGCCGAAGGGCCGCCGCCGACGATCGCCGTGCGCCGATCGAGCTTGCCTTGCCGCGTCAGCGCGCGCACGAAGGCGGCGAGCGCGAAGCGCTCGGCCATCAGCGCGGCGAGGCCGAAGAGATACCAGCCGGCGAGCCAGACGCGCGAGAATTGGCCGTCGAGCTTCAAAAAGAACTGCAGCGCCAGGGCGCCGACGAAGACCAGGGTCCAGCCGCCGAGGATTTTGAGGCCGTGCGGCGCGGGCGCGCGCAACGCCGACACATGGTGCAGGCCCAGCGCTTGCAACGAGATCACCGCGAGCAGCGACATGCCGGGGATAACGATCGCATAGGCCGTGTCGTGTCCCCACAGGGGCGCCACATGCACCTCGTGCACCTCGTGCACCGCGAAACCGACTCCGGCGAGCAACAGAAATTCGATCAGACGCACGAGGCCGCCGAGAACGATCGGCGAATAGGCTTTGTTGGGCGCGCCGCGGCTCGCGAGTTCCGCGAGGGGGGACGGCGCGGCGGCGTTATCGGTTGGCGAGTCGGGCGGGGGCTCGCTGTCTCCCTGGCTCGGCTCGCTGGCGCCGACGGCGAATGCGCACATGGTTCGCGGCTCCTGTTCAGTCCGCTCGCCCCCCGATGGGCGCGAGGGGCGCGCGACGCGACTTTCGCGAAATCGCGTCAGAAAATGCGCTCCCGCACCGTGATCGTGTCCCCGGGAAGCACCAATGTGTCTAGCGGCACCCGGCCCGTGATAGGCACGCCGTCCATCACGCGAGTGATATCCACTTCGCCCTGAAAGCCTCGCGGGTTAAAGCCGCCCGCGATAGCGATCGCGGTTCGCACGGTCATTCCTTCGACATAGGGGAATTGCCCGGCCGTTATGACCTCCCCGAGCACGAAAAACGGCCTGAAAGCCTCGACTTCGACGGAAACGCGCGGCTCGCGCACGAAGCCGGCGCGCAGCCGTTCGGCGATCTCGCGTTCGACGGCGACGGTGTCGCGGCCATAGACCGGCACGGGGCCGATGAGCGGCATGGAAATGTGGCCCGAGCCATCGACGGCGTAAGAGTTCGACAAGGCGTCCTGTCCAAACACGATGACCCGCAACCGGTCGCCGGCGGCGAGCGTGTAGCGGTTCATGGGCGGAGCCGCCAAAAGCTCGGGTCGATAGTCTCCAGGCGCCGCGCAGCTCGCGAGAAACAGGGCCAGGAGCATGCTGAGCGGCAGGGCCGAATGTTTCGTCATTTCCGATCCAAACCTGTTTACAAATTGCTTAGGCGGCGGTGGCTCGCACGAATTTTTAGGGCCACGTGGTTAATAAAGGCTCACCGAAATCTTAACCTGACCCTCGCGGCGCGCCGATTAACTCGGCGGCAACCATAACCGGATAATTTCCGCCGGGGACCAACGGAGTTGCGGCGATGCGCGCGGGCGAGCGGAATGGCGACGAGNNACCTCGCGCGCATCGCCCGGGCCGTATCCGCCAAGCGGTGGTGGGTGATCGGGCCGACCGTGGCGATGTTCGCGGGCTCCGTGATATTCGTGAATGTCGTCAAGCCGCGCTATAGCGCGGAGGCGCGGGTTCTTCTGGAAAATCAGGAAAACTTCATTCCGCGGGCGGACAAGACCGAACGCGTCGCCGAAATCCTGCCCGACCCCGAGGCGGTGCAAAGCCAGATTCAACTGCTGACTTCGCGCGACGTCGCGCGGCGAGTCATCAAGATGCTCGATTTACAGGGGAACGACGAGTTCGACCCGCTCGCGAAGGGCATGGGCGCGACGACGCGGGCGCTGGTGATGCTGGGACTGGCGCGCGACCCGACGCAAACGGCCCCCGAGGATCGCATTCTCGAAACATTCGGGGACAGGCTCAACGTCCTGTCTCCGACCAAGACGCGCGTTCTCTCCATAGAGTTCACCTCGCGCAACCCAGATCTCGCGGCCAAGGGCGCCAACGCGGTCGCCGAGGCCTATCTCGAGTTTCAGCAGGACGCCAAACGCGACCACGCGCGCGGCGCCGCGAATTCATTGGCCGCGCTGGTGGCCCAGTTGCGCGCCCGCGTGGCGGAGGCGGACGCGGAGGCGGAGCAGTTTCGCGCGAAGTCCGGACTGCTCGTCGGCTCCAACAACACGACGATCAACGCGCAGCGTTTGAGCGATCTCAACACGCAGCTATCGCTCGCGCGCTCCGCGCAAGCGGACGCCCAGGCCAAGGCGCGATTGCTGCGCGACATGCTGCGGCAAAACCGGATCGGCGACATTCCCGATGTCGCCAACAACGAGGTGATTCGCCGATTGCAGGAACAGCGCGTGACGCTGCGCGCGCAACTCGCGCTCGAATCCCGCACGCTGCTGCCAGGTCACCCACGCATCAAGGAGTTGCAGGCGCAACTTCAGGATCTCGATGCGCAAGGCCGCGCCGCCGCCGAGCGCGTCGCGCGCACGCTGGAAAATGACGCCCATATCGCCGGCGCCAGGGTCGAGAATCTGACTCGGGCGCTGGAAGAGCAGAAGACGGTGGTCGGCGCCGCCGACGCCGACGATGTTCGGTTGCGCGACCTGGAGCGGACCGCGCGACTTTATAAGGAGCAGTTGGAGAGCGCCGCAGCGAAATATCACGAGGCCACGGCGCAAGAAAACTCGCAGGCCACGCCGCCCGACGCGCGCATCTTCCAACGCGCCCTGGCGCCCCAGATTCCATCCTTCCCCAAGAAAATCCCGATTGTTTCCTTCGCGACCTTATCGGCTTTGATTCTCTCGATCGGCGGCGTCGTGTCCGGCGAATTGCTTTCGGGGCGCCCACGCGTCGCGTCTTCGGCACCGCGCCCCGCGGGCGAGGACGCCGAGCTGGCGAACGGCGAAAGATTGAGCCCGGCGCTTGCCGAAAACCATTCTGTCGCGCCGGCGCCGCTCGCCGCGGATGTGGATGCGGGACAGCCGGCGCCGGAACATCCGCTCGAACCGCCGTCGCGCTCCGCGTCCGAGGCAACGCCGCCGGCCCACCAGCGGACAATCGCCGCCAATGCGCGGATTGTCGAGAAAATCGACACCGAACGTCTCTGCTCGCCTAGCGTCAAGGTGCTGATCTCTCGCGGCGACGACAGCCCCTCGGCGCCTGGGACCGCCCTCGCGGTGGCCCGCGCCTTGGCGCGTCGCGGCAGCGCCGTCCTCGTCGCGGCGGACGCCTCGGACAGGGCGTTCGATGGTCTGTTGGCGGCCGGCCTCGAAAATCCCAAGGGCTGGCGCGACCTGCTGTCGGGCGCGGCGGAATTTGGCGAGGTCATTCACCGCGACGCGGGCTCGCGTCTGCATATCATTCCCGCGGGCGTCGACGACGGCGAGCCGCGATACGATATCGCGATGACGGTGGAGGCGCTGGCGCGGACATATGATTTCGTCGTCTTCACGACGACCGACGCCGCGAATACGCTGCGTCTCGCGCCAATGTTCGACACGATTTTACTGCGGGACGCGGACCCGGCGGCGGAAAACCTGTTCGACGCGCTCTCGCGTTTCCACGCCGATGTGTCGCTGATTGAAGACGCGCCCGAGGAACTTGTCGCGGCGTAAACCGGCGCGGGCGTGAAATATGTCGCCGCTCAAAATCGGCGGAAGAGTCCGGACAGCCGCGCGCGCTCCGACAACCGCGACAACCACGGCGTCTGCTTGACGCGTCTCTTGCAATCGAGAAAAATTCGTAACAAAGGCGCGGCCAGCGCGCCGCGCTTCGTCACGGGCATGACCAGATCGTAAAGCGCGATCGTTTCGTCGCAAACGGCCTCTTTATAGCGCGCTTCGCCGACGCCGAGGTCGAAATAGGAGAAACCGCGCTCCACGAGATCGCGCATCACAGCGCGTAGAAGGATGTCGCCAGGGGAGCAGCGGGCGATCTCCTCATCCGTATCGTAGGAATTGGCGAGAGCCGAAAACCGCCCGTCCATGGCGAGGCCGACATAGGTCGCGATGACCCTTCCCGATAAACGGAGCGCATGGACTTCCAGCGCGCCGGCGTGGCAGGCGCGTTCGAGAAAAGCGCGCATCTCGGGGGCGTCAAAGACGCCTGCGGCGCCCTTGGCCGCGAGCAGAGCCGATTTTTGCGCGATCAGGGCCGCGATGACCTCGCTCGCCTGCTCGCCGGTCGCGCTATTCTCGAAGTCGAGCGCGCCAAGCTCCATCAATCGCCTTTCCTTCTTGCGCAGTTTCTTGCGCGAGGCGTTGGAGGTTTGGCAATCGAGCGCGTCGACATTGGCGGGCAGGACGGTCCCATAGGCGAAGCTCGGGCTGGGACAGGCGTCGCGGCCAAGCAGCGGGTTCTCGAAGGCGCCGAAGCGGCGGGGCTGGTTGCGGAGATAAAGCAGATCGGGCGGCTTTGGGCGCCCGCGCGCCGCCCCGAGCAGAAAGCCGCTCCAGTCGAGGCAGCCGCGGGGATGAAACAGTCCGATGTTAAAGTTGCTTTCGCGACCGCACAAAAACTCGGCGACGCGTAGCCCGGCGGCTTTATGCGTCGCGAGTGGAAACAGCGCGAGCGGGCGCCCATCGGAATCGCGCGCGACGACGATCATCGGATCCAGCGCGCGCGCGCGCCCAATCGTCTCGAACCAGGCGGCGACAAAATCGTAATTTTGATAGGGGCTGACAGCGGCGGTTTCGCGAAGGGCGATCCAGTCCTCGCGCGCGTCGAGAAGACGGTCGAACACCATTAGGGATGGTTCAACACGCTCGGTCGGCGTTTCCAGTTTTATAACCATCCCACTCACAAATCGTTCAGGCTTCGCGCCTATCCTCTGAATAGCAAGAAAAGGTCAACGAGAACTGGACAGGGTTCAAACCAGCGGATCCCATTGAAGGAACGGATATGCCGAGCTGGCGGGAAATAGCGATAGACGCCGGCATGGGATTGTTTCGCGCGAGCGGCGCCCATCGACTGGCCGAGCCCTACACGCGGGGGCTCGGCGCGATCTTGATGTTTCATCGCGTGCATCACCATCTCCAACGCGGGTTCGAGCCCAATCGGGGGCTCGATATTTCGATCGATTTTTTCGACGCGCTGCTCAAGCATTCGCGCCAAAAAGGTTATCGCATTCTGTCCATGGACGACGCCCTGGCGGAATTGCAAGGGGGCGGCGGCGAACGCGCGCCCTTTGTCGTGCTCACCTTCGACGACGGCTACCGCGATCTCATCGAGCATGTTTTGCCGGTGCTGGAGCGCCATCGCGCGCCCATGACCGCCTATGTGACCTCCGGCTTCGCCGACGGCTCGGCGCGCATGTGGTGGGTGGATCTGGAAGAGTCGATTCGCCGTTTGGATCGCGTCGATGTCGCCGCGCTCGGGCGTCGCTTCGACGCTCCATGCGGCGACGCCGAGGAAAAGAAGCGGGCATTCGCGGACCTCTACTGGTTCCTGCGCGACGGCTCCGAGGAGGAGCTTTTGCGCGTGTCGCTGTCGCTCTGCGCGCGGGCTGGCGTGGAGCCCCGCCTGTTGACGTCGAGCCTGTGCCTCGATTGGCGCGGGCTCGCGCAACTCGCGAGACACGAGCTTGTCACCATCGGAGCCCATTCGGTGACGCATGCGCGTCTCGCCAAACTCGATGCCGACGCCTGCGCGCGCGAGATGGCTGACAGCCGGGCGGCGATCGCGCGCGAGATAGGCGCGGACGCGCGTCACTTTTGCTATCCGGTCGGCGACCCGGCCTCGGCGGGAAAGCGCGAATTCGATCTCGCGCGCGACCTTGGCTTCGTCAGCGCGGTGACTACGCGACCGGGCATGATCTTCGCCGAGCATCGCGATCATCCGCTGACGCTGCCGCGGCTTTCGATCAATGGCCGCCATCAAAGCCTCGATGAGGTCGACATTTTGCTGACCGGCGCCCCTTTCGCCCTGATGAATCGCGGGCGGAAGGTTCTCGCGGCCTGAGAATCCACGGAGCGGCGCAATTTCCTTCGACCCATTCGAATCAGGCCCGGACGAACTGGGCGCCTCGAAAGCGCGCGGCGTCGTCATCTCCCTCGCGGCAGGCGGCCTCGCCGTGTTCGTTGGAACCCTCGCGCCGCTGCTCCTCGCGCGGACGCGGGCCTCCGCGGAATTCGAGCCGTTGCGGGTCAATTCCGAGCAGATGTGGCGATGGGTCGATGAAGGCGAGAACGCCTTGGCGCGAGCGGCCGAATACGCGGGTCGATTCGAGCTTCAGCACGCCGTCGAGTTGCAGACCCAAATCGCTTTTGCGATGATTCTGGCGATCGTCGCCTATTTTCTCTGGCTTGGCTTGCGCAACAGGCGCTTGCAGGGCTGGTCGCCGTTTTTTTGGATCGCCGGCGTCGGGCTGGTGTTTTTCGCGCCGACCTTCGCGCCAAGCCTGACGGCGCGCCGGCTGGACTATCTCGCGACTTTTTGGCTCGAAACGGAGGTCGCGCGCCGCGGCCCGAGCCACGCGCATATTGTCCCGCCCG
>PLAI01000191.1 GCA_003134075.1 Methylocystaceae bacterium
CACGCACTTTGAGATTTGGTATAAGCCTCTTTGACGCGGCGGCTTGGTGTTTGTCGCCTTAGTGGGCGAGCGCGTCTTTGTTGCTTGGAAGGACGTCTCTGGCCCGCGCGCCTTCGACCCAGACAAAGCCGCCGCCGACGTCGGCGCAATCCATGTTTTCTTCGGCGATGAGCTTGTCGCAAAGCATCACGCAAATCGCTTCGATGGGAGCGCTGGTGTCATTTTCCTCGGTCATGCGGTCGATGGAAATTTCGGCCAACTCCTCGCCGTCCACCAAGTGAATGATGAACACCTCTTCGTGACCAGCGACGCCATGGGCGTTGACCCTGAAGGTCTCGCCCCGATACTTGAATTCACGTATCATTTCCAGCCCCATATTTTTTGCTTGGCTTGATGGAAAACGCTGGCCAGCGTCTCCCTTGCGGATCGACCATATCTCTGAACGTGGCGCGGTCAAGTTCGTGAATTGCCGCGCTTCGTCAGCTGTCGGCTAACAGGTGAAATTGAATTTCTACTTCTGGGCCGCCGTGATTGCGGATAAAATCCAGACGTTCGGAGAATTACGGCGTCGCCGAGATAATAAAGCTGCAATGCGGTTTTGTTCGCTGTCCGATGCGGACGGCAAGCGCGCGCTGTTCATGCGCGACGCCTTGCCGTCGGCGTCGGCGTCGGCTCCGAATTTTGCAGTTTTGTTAAAAAACGGTGCGGCTTTTGTAGCGCTCGCTCCACCGCGTCGTGCCGGAAATTAGGGATCGCGCCCGGCCCTGGCTGAATAACGACGTCGCTGGCCGGTGGAACGATTTTGCAGGTCGGACATGAGCCGGAACTGTCAAGAACAGTCGTGCAATTGACGTGCGAGAAAATTCGTCGCGGGCCGCGCCGCGGCGCGTGATACGCTTCGCCCCATGCGGCGAGACCATACAAGATCGGCCACAAGGCCTCGCCTTGTTTGGTCAAAAGGTAATTGCTCTGTCCAGTTCTATACTCTTCGCGCCTGAGCACCCCAGAATCGACAAGCTTGGCCAAGCGCGAACTGAGCGTCGCTTTGGGGATGTCAAGGTGATCGAGGAAATCGTTGAAGCGGGACACCCCCAAAAAGCAGTCGCGAATTATAAGCATGGTCCATCGCTCGCCTACCAGTTCGAGCGCGCGCGCGACCGGGCAATCCTGCTGATCATAGTCTTGCGCCAACGCCATGAAGCCCGGTTCCTCTCTTTGAAAAATTTCGAACTCCACGCGGACGCGTGACCTATCACCGCCGCGAACCAGCTTGTCAGCGCGGCGGAACTTCGCGCTCGAAGCGATCCGAGCCCGGATATTTCGTTCCACATATAGCAGAGTTCCGCGCCAAGATCGAAGATAGGTCTTGTCAATGAACCTGTCATCGCCTACCGTAAGTTCAATGAGCAGACCTCTGGCCTTCCCGATCGCGAGTGGCCCTAAGCTCAGGTAGCAACGACATAAGAGGAGCGAGGACATGCCTTTATGGAAAGTTTATCACCCTGTCGGGGCGTTTACCGCTGAAGACAAAAAGGGTTTGGCTGAGCGCATCACTTCCGTCTATGCGAGCGTGCCCATTCCTAAATTCTATGCCGTAATCATTTTTGAGGAGATTCCGGCGGGTTCCTGCTTCGTGGGAGGTGAAGCCCACGACAAGTTCGTGCGCTTCAGGATTGATCAAATCGCGAGGACGATTCCTGGCCCGATCCTCAGAGAATGGTGGATGAGGACGCTTGATGAAGTCATCGCGCCTTGGGTCAAGGACAGGGGATACGACTGGGAAATTTCCATTGATGAGACCCCGTTCGATTTGTGGACTCTTCAAGGAGAGCCGCCCCCGCCTTTTGAATCGGTCGGTGAAAAGCGGTGGGTGAAGGAAAATAAGGCAAGTCCCTACAGCTTGGCGGAACGACTCCCAGTCAATCTCCTTCTCGCGCCAGGGCTGGCAGACCGCTAAAGTTCAGATCAAATTGGACGGGAACGCTGACTTTCTTTTTGGATCTCAACATTCCCGCACATGCGAGCGTCTTTTAAAAAAGACTTTAGAGTTTCTGCAGCGAGAAGCCGATGCGGAAACTCTGTTGGACTGAACGCAGTCCGGGCCGAGCGTCAGATCATCCGCCATATAGAACTAAGGATTTTCAATAAGTTATATCAGTCGGTTATGCCGTGCGAAAGTTAGGCGCGGAATTTCCGCCGGTTTCTGCTCCCCGCTCGACGGGGAAATTTCAGATGACCCACAGCCAGCTATCAAGCGCGGTTGCTCCCCTGCCACGAAAAACGGGCCGTGGCGCGCGGCTGGCGCGCCGGGGACAAAATTTCGCCCCAAGATTGAACTTAAGACTTGTCCCCAAATATGCCGTCTATCGATTCACGCCGTTGGCTGTTAAAAACAACTCGTCGCATGGGGCGGCGTCATTGCAAGCGGAGCGAAGCAATCCAAGGGGATTGACTTGGCCCTGGATTGCTTCACTCCGCTCGCAATGACGGCTATCAGGGCCAAGGCCGCGGCGGACGGACCATTGAGCCCTCGCGGCCCAAGCCCTCGACAGGAGCGCGGCGTTAAAGTGATTGCATCGTCCGAGACTTCGCCAGCGACGACGCCCTTGTTGCGCGTTACGTCCGACGAGCGACTCGACGCGCCGGTTCCGGTCAAGCGCAAGCGCTTTCTCCTGCTGTTCGTGGCTTGCCTGCTGGTCCACATCACGATCGTGGCCTTCCTGATCTTCATGGACAGGATCGGCGCGCCCCTCCCGACGCCCGAGGAGGAAATCTCGGTCGAGGTCGTCAACGAACCCCCGCCGCCGCCGGAGCAACAGGCCGAGCAGCCGCCGCCGCCCGAGCAAAGCCCGCCGGAGCCGCCCGAGCCCGAGAAAAAGCCGCAGCCCAAGCCGCCACAGGAAAAGCTCACGCTCGACGAAAAGCCGGCCTTCGACGCGCCGCGCGCCGAGAATAAGGAGAAGCTCGACCGCGAGGCGCCCGACGACGCGACCAAGGCGCAAAAGCAGACCCAGCCCAACGAACAGGTCGCGCCGACGCCTACCCCCATCAAGCAAAAGCCCCAGCAGGAAGTCGCGCCGCAACCCGCGCAGGAACCCGACGCGACCGCGCCTCAGGAAGAGGATAAGCGCGAGGCCGAGGTCGTCGAACAGGCGCCGAAGCCTGGCGTGAAAACCGATAAAAAGCCAACGAAGCCCGATCCCAAGGCGGTGGTCGGCGAGAAGCAAAAGTCGATCTCCGACATGGTGGCCTCGCTTGCGCCAGTGCCGGATTTTCAAATCGGCGGCGCGGCCAAGACCGCGCCCATCAATGGCGGGACCGCCAAGCCGACCTATCTTTCCGTGGTTCTCGGCTATATCAAGCGGCAGTTCCACCCAGCCGGCGGCGGTCGAAGCGGGGATGGAGTCATCACTTTCTACGTCGATCCCGAGGGGCACCTGGTGCATCAGGCGCTGCGGCAATCGTCGGGTTCGGCGGCGCTGGATCAGGCGGCCTTGACCGCGCTGCGCCGCGCGAGCCCGTTTCCGCCGACGCCGACCGCGACCTCGATCGGGCTCATCTGGAAATATTGAGATTTTTGGAGCTCCCGAGCGATGCGGCGGAACGGCGCGAAAAGCTGGGTCGATTTCTGGAACGGCGACACGGCGATCTACGCCTGCGACCGCCACAGGGAACTGCATTACGAAGGCGTCGCGCGCGATCTTTCGGCGCATGTCCCCTCGCCCGATTCGCTCGTGCTGGATTACGGTTGCGGCGAGGCGCTT
The DNA here is from genome assembly GCA_003134075.1 of Methylocystaceae bacterium. GTDB lineage: Bacteria > Pseudomonadota > Alphaproteobacteria > Rhizobiales > Beijerinckiaceae > Methylocystis. Next base: position 3,765 of record PLAI01000191.1, read on the forward strand.
TTCGCCGCCCGGCTGGCGCGGGAATGCTCGAGGCTGCTGCTCTATGACGGCGCGCCGCTTGTGCGGGAAAAGCTGCGCGCGCGCTTTGGGAACGAGCCACGCATAGAGATTTTGGAGGACGGGACGCTGAGCGGCGTCGCCGACGCCTCGCTCGATCTCGTGGTCGCCAATTCGCTGATCCAATATCTGGGTCCAAGCGAATTTTCGCGCCTGCTCGATCTTTGGCGCGCCAAGTTGAAGACCGGCGGGCGGCTGCTGCTGGCCGACATCCCGACGCCGCGGTCCAATCCGCTGAATGACGCCGCCGCCTTGTTGCGGTTCGGCTGGCGCGGAGGCTTTCTCGGCGCGGCGTCGGCGAGCCTCGCGCGGCTGTATCTTTCGGATTACCGGCGACTACGCAATGAGCTGGGATTCTTCCGCTATGGCGCGGAGGAATTGGAAGGCCTGTTACTACGGCGCGGCTACGGCGTCAGCCGCTTGTCGCGCAACGTCGGCCACAACCAGGGCCGACTGTGCTTCATCGCGCAAGCCGGCGATTTGAGTTGTTTGGACTCGCTTTCGGAAGGCGGAGCCGGCTTCCGCTTCCGCCGAAAGCTGCTGGTGGACTGAGGCGTTCAAATTGAGCGCTTTCAAAAGCGAGCCCGAAGGCTCGCGATCCTATTGCGCGCCTGGGTACGCGAGCCTTCAGGCTCGGCCGCCGAGCGCTCGCGACCAAGTTGATGCTAGATCCCTGCCGCGTCGAGGCGGCCGCGCTCCGGCCGCGCTTCGTCGTTTCGACCCTCGACCGCCTTCACGTCGACGCTCACCGACAGCTTTTGCCGTCCAGAGACCAAAATTATGCCATCGATCGGTGAAACGTCGGCGTAATCGCGTCCGATGGCCAGCACGATATGATCGTCGCAGACGAACAGATCGTTGGTGGGGTCGAGTTGAAGCCAGCCGAAGGCCGGGCCGCACCACAGCGAGATCCAGGCGTGCGAGGCGTCCGCGCCTTCGAGCCGCTTTTGACCGGGAGCCGGCAGCGTGCGCAAATAGCCGCTGACGTAGTTGGTCGGCAGGCCGAGTCCGCGCAGAGCGGCGATCATGATATGGGCGAAATCCTGGCAAACGCCGCCGCGGCGCGCGAAAACCTCGGCGAGCGGCGTCGTGATTTGGGTCGCCTTCGGATCATAGGCGAAATCGGCGTGGACGCGCCGCATCAAATCGAGGGCCGCTTCAAGAACCGGCCGCCCCTCCGGAAAACTTTCGCGCGCATAGGCGGCGATCGGCTCCAGCAACGGCGTCAGCCGCCCCGCGAACAGAAAATGCGCCGGCGACTCGGCGTCGAGCGATTTCGATGCGGCGGCGTTCGCGCGCACGGTCTCCCAGGCCGGGGTCAGCGCGGCGGCGGGCGCGGCTCGCCGCCGCACCGCGACGCGCGCTTCAAGCGTGATGCGCAGCCTCGTATGCGCCGTGTCGATCCGCGCCTCGACGAGGCGATTGCCGAAAAAGTCGAGCCGCTCTCGCCGCCGCGTCGGTTCGGGCGTCAACTCGATGGCGCTTCGCAACACGCGCTGACCGCCGTCACAGCGCGGGCTCAATCGCAGCGCGCAGCGCGTCGCGGAAACAGGCGCGGCGTAGCTGTAAGTCGTCACGTGGCGGATGTCGTAGATCACCCGAGTTGGGACCGTTTGTCGGGGCGCTGCCTGTCGCCGCCGGCCAGAAAATAACGCTCGGCGATTGCGTCCGCGAGGCCGCACAGCCGTTGCTCGATCTTGAGAATGGCGCCCGGCGAGAGGCCGCGAGCCTCCTCGGTCGCGAGTTCCGCGCGCAGCCGCACCGCCAACCGACGCGGCTTCTCCATCACGCCGTCGTCGACAAGCGCCGGCAGGGCCGCGAGATGATCGTCCATGCGGGCGACCTGAAAACTCACCGAGCGCGGATTGAATGGATCGAGGATCGCCATGTCGAGCACCGGCGCCAGCGCCGCCCCCGAGATGTAGCGGCTGCGATAGGTGATTTGCGAGTCGATCAATTCGATCAGCGCGTCGAGCGAGTCCATGGTCGGCTCCGCGTCGGCGAACTGGCGGGCGAAACGGCAGGTGTTGATCGCGCGCTCGATGCGCTTGCCGAGGTCGAGAAAGTTCCAGCCCGCGACGCGGTTGAAGTTTTCGTCCGCCAGGCCCGAGAGCGCGGCCAGCTTATACAGCGCGCGCTCCACGCAATCGATGATCTCGGGCTCGGCGGCGATGTTTTGCTCGCCGCCTCCCAAGGTCGCGGCTTGTCGCAGCCGCGTCTGCAGCGCGCCGATCAGTTGCCAGACGTCCTGCGATAGGCGCTCGCGTATGATCGACGCGGCGCCCTTGGCGCGGACCGCGTTGGCGATGGCCGAGCCATAGGCTTGCGCGTCGGCGAGCGCCGCGAGCGCCAGCGCCGCGGCCGGCGATTCCCGCGCCTCCTCCTCGACGCAGCCCCAGGCGATCAACAACCGCCGTAGCCGGTCGATCGGCTGGCGCTCGCTCAAGCCCTCCGCCTCGGCGCGCGGCGCCTGCGTCTCGGTGAGGCGGTTGCATAGGCAGCGCACGATGCGCAGCACCGCCTCGGTGCGCTCGAGATAGCGCCCCATCCAGAACAGATTGTCGGCGGCGCGGCTGGGCAGATTGCCGAGCACGCGCACGATGCGGGCGTCGTCGGCGGGCGGCAGCAGCGTCGCCGCTTCGATCTCGCCCTCGCTGAGCACCCAGACGTCGGCGCAGGGCGCGACGACATGGAGAGCCCGCCCGTCTCCGCTTTGCTGCTCATAGACGCGGCAATAGCCGCCGGGCATCACCCGCCAGCCGTCCTTCGTCGCCGCCGCGAAGACGCGCAGCGCGAAGGGGCGTGGGGTCAAGGCGCCGTCGACCCAGGCCGGCGTGGTCGAGAAGGTTAGTTCCTCCTGCGCGACGAAATCCATGCCGCGCGCCATCATCCAGGCGACGAGCTTTTCGCGCTCCGCGGCGCTCATCGCCGCCGTCGGCAGGCCATGAGCGTCGACGCCGCCTGGAAAGGTCGTTCGAAACATCGGCGCCGGCGCGAAGGCGTCCTTGACGCGGTGTGTGTCAAGACTGGCGAGAACTCGCGCCCGCGTCGCGTCGTCGCCGCACCACAGCGTCTCGACATTGGGCAGGCGCAACTCCTCGCCCAGCAGGCACCGCGCCAGCGCCGGCAGAAAGCTCATGATCGCGCGCGCCTCGACGAGGCCCGCGCCGGGCATGTTGGCGACGGCGAGCGCGCCCTGTCGGATCGCCTCGAGCAGACCGGGCGCGCCGAGCCTCGAGGCCGCGTTCAGCTCCAGCGGATCGCACCAGTCGGCGTCGACCCGCCGCCACAGCACGTCGGCGCGCTTCAGTCCGGCGATGGTGCGCACATAGAGCTTGCCGTCATTGGCCACGAGGTCTTCGCCCTCGACCAGCAGCAGCCCGAGATAACGGGCGAGGTTGACCTGCTCGGCGTAGGTTTCGCTGAATGGGCCGGGCGTCAGCAGGCAGATGCGCGGATCGACCCGCTGCGCGCAGCTCGCGAGGCCAGCGCGAAAATCGCGGAAGAACGGCGCCAGCCGGCGCACCTTCATGTCGCGGAACAGGCTCGGGACCGCCCGCCCCATGATGAGGCGGTTTTCCAGCGCATAGCCGGCGCCGGAGGGCGCCTGGGCGCGATCGCCGAGCACCCGCCACGCGCCGTCGGGGCCGCGCGCGATCTCCACCGCGTAAAAGCGCAGCCAACGGCCGCCGGGGGGCGCGACGCCGCGCATCGGCCGGATGAACTCGGGCGAGCCCGTCACCGCCGTCGCCGGGAGCGCGCCGTCTTCGATCAGCCGCCCCTCGCCGTAAATGTCGCGCAGGATCAGATCGAGCAGTTCGGCGCGCTGGACGATTCCGGCCGCGATCGCCTCCCATTCCGCTTGCGGCAACAATAGCGGCAGGCGGGCCAGCGGCGCGACACGCTCGCGCGCTTCGCCGGGCGGGCGATAGGTCACGCCCATCTCGTCTATGCGACGGTTGGCGCTGGCGAAGCGCTGGTCGATGTCTGCCTCGCCGAGCTTCGCGAGCGCGCCGAGCAAGGCGAGCCAATGTTCGCGCGGCCGCCCGTCCGCCCCGAGCAGTTCGTCGGCTGTTCCAGGCGCGACGCGATAACCGGCGAGCCAGGACGCGAGCAGCGCGTTCAAGGCGTCGGCGTCGGCGCGGCCGAAGGCCCGTTCAGAAGGCAAAGCTCCTCCGCAGATCCAGCGTCAGCGGAAACTCGCCGGCCGGCTCCTCGCGCGGCGGCAGGATCCTTCCGGGGCTATGGCCGTGCTCCTGAAAGCGGGACAGCCGCCGCGCCTCGGCCTCTTGCGCATTGACCGGAAAAGTATCGTAGCTGCGTCCGCCCGGATGGGCGCTGTGATAGACGCAGCCGCCCAGCGAGCGAGCGCTCCATGTGTCCACGACGTCGAAGGTCAGCGGCGCGTGGACGGCAACGGTGGGGTGCAGACCGGAAGGCGGCCGCCACGCCTTGAAGCGCACGCCGGCCACGGCCTCGCCGTTCTTGCCGGTGAAGGTCATCGGCAGCCGCCGCCCGTTGCAGGCGATCACATGCCGGCCCGGCACGAAGCCTTGCGCCTTGACCTGCAACCGCTCGACCGAGGAATCGACGTAACGCACCGTGCCTCCCTGCGCGCCCTGTTCGCCCATGACATGCCAGGGTTCCAGCGCATGACGCAACTCCAAACGCACGCCGTCATGCGTCACCGCGCCGACGAGCGGGAAGCGGAACTCCCATTGCGCCTGGAACCATTCCGGCTCGAATGCGTATCCCGCCCGCTCGAGATCGCCGAGCACGTCGACGAAATCCTCCCAGACGTAATGCGGCAGCATGAATTTATCGTGCAGCGCGGTTCCCCAGCGCACGAGGCTTCCTTCGCGCGGCTCGCGCCAGAACCAGGCGGTGAGCGCCCGCAGCAGCAATTGCTGGGCGAGACTCATGCGGGCGTCCGGCGGCATCTCGAAAGCGCGAAATTCGACGAGGCCGAGCCGCCCGGTCGGGCCGTCCGGCGAATAGAGCTTGTCGATGCAGATTTCCGCGCGATGGGTGTTGCCGGAAACGTCGACCAGCAGATTGCGGAACAGCCGGTCCACCAGCCAGAGCGGAAAGTCGCTGGAGCCGGGCGCCGGCGTGTTGGCGAGCGCGATCTCCATTTCATAGAGCGATTCGTGCCGCGCCTCGTCGATGCGCGGCGACTGGCTGGTCGGGCCGATGAACAGGCCGGAGAACATGTAGGACAGCGAAGGATGGCGCTGCCAATAGAGGATGAAGCTCTTGAGCAGATCGGGCCGGCGCAGGAAGGGCGAATCGGCGGTGTTTTTGCCGCCGAGCACCACGTGATTACCGCCGCCCGAGCCCGCGCCGCGCCCGTCGGTCATGAATTTGCTGGTGGTCAGCCGGGCTTGCCGCGCATCCTCATAAAGCCCCGTCGTATTGGCCACCGCCTCGCGCCAGGATTTGGCCGGGTGGATATTCACCTCGATCACGCCGGGGTCGGGCGTCACCTTGATGACATTCAGGCGCGGGTCGACCGGCGGCTCATAACCCTCGATATGCAATGGCAGGCCGGCCTCCTCGGCCGTCCGCTCCACGGCGGCGAGCAGTTCGAGATAATGTTCGAGCTTTTCCACCGGCGGCATGAACACGCAGAGCGTCCCGTCGCGCGGCTCGATGGTCAGCGCCGTGCGCACGCCGCCCTCGTCGGGATTCTGCTCCCGCACCTCCTGCCGGAAGTTCGCGGAGCCGGCGCGGTAGGCCAGTTGAAAATGGGCGGCCGGCGGCAGTTCCGGACGCTCGTCGAGCGGGTCCTGCTGCACGATGTGCGGATAGATCTCGGGACGCACCCAGGGCAGCGAATTTAACGGAAGCCGCAGGCCCACCGGGGAATCGCCCGGCGCCAGAAACAGCTTTCCGCGCCGCAGGGGCCAATGTCCGGACACCCAGCCCGTGCGGCTCGCCGGCGCGTTCCAGCGTTGGATCGGCACCACGAAGCCCGTGGGGGTCGAAAGGCCGCGTTCGAAATCGCGGATGATGCGGGCGCGTTCCTCGGGATCATCGATCTTGGGGTCGGAAGGATCAATGTTGATCGGCAGCGCCGCTTCCTCGCCGATCCGGTGCAGCGGGTCTTCATAGGCGGGGATGATGTAGGAACTGTCGACGCCGAGACGCGCGACCAGCGCGGTGGCGAAAGCTTCCGCCGCCTTCGGCGTGATCGCGCTGCGCTTCGGTTCGTCCTTGGCTTCGTCATTGGCCTTTCTCGCGGGCTTGTCCAGCCGGGCCACGAGCTCGGGGTCGCGCCAGATCGGCTCGCCATCGGCGCGCCAATAAAGGGCGAAGGCCCAGCGCGGCAGGCTCTCGCCCGGATACCATTTGCCCTGGCCGTAATGCAGAAAACCGCCGGGCGCGAAGCGCTCGCGCAGCCTTCGGATCAGATCGTCGGCGAGCGCGCGCTTCGTCGGGCCGACCGCCGAAACGTTCCATTCCGCGCCTTCGAAATCGTCGATCGAGATGAAGGTCGGCTCGCCGCCCATGGTGAGGCGCACGTCTTGCGCGACGAGATCGGCGTCGACCTGCTCGCCGAGCCGGTCGAGCCGCGCCCAGGCCTCGTCGGAAAAGGGCGCGGTGACGCGCGGCGCTTGGCGGATGCGCTCGACCCGCATCTCGAAGCCGAATTCGCAATGGGCTGGCTCGACCACGCCAGAGATCGGCGCGCAGGAGCGGTAATGCGGCGCGGCGCACAGTGGAATATGACCCTCGCCGCAAAACAGCCCCGAGGTCGCGTCAAGTCCGATCCAGCCGGCGCCGGGCAGGTAGACCTCGGCCCAGGCGTGCAGATCGGTGAAATCATGTTCCGGGCCCTTGGGGCCTTCGAGCGGCTCCTCGTCGGCGGTGAGCTGGATCAGATAGCCGGAGACGAAACGCGCGGCGAGGCCCAGCCGGCGCAGCGTCTGCACCAGCAGCCAGGCCGAATCGCGGCAGGAGCCCGACCCCAGCGTCAGCGTCTCGTCCGGCGGCTGCACGCCGGGCTCCATGCGGATCACATATTTGATTTCTTGGCTCAGTCTCGCGTTGAGGCCGACGAGAAAATCGATCGTGCGGAGTTTTTGCCGCGAGATGGAGCCCACGAAATTTTCGAGCGGCGCGCCGGCCGGCTCGATTTCGAGCGACGCCGCGAGTTCGGCCGCGAGTTCCGGCGCGTAGGTGAAGGGGAACTCCTCGGCGTAGGGCTCGACGAAGAAATCGAACGGGTTGAACACCGCGAGATCGGCCAAAAGATCGACCTCGACGCGGAACTCCGTGGTTTTTTCGGTGAACACCAGCCGCGCCAGCCAATTGCCGTGCGGGTCCTGCTGCCAATTGATGAAATGCTGCGACGGCGTGATCTTGAGCGAATAGCTGGGCACGCCGGTGCGGCAATGCGGCGCCGGGCGCAGCCGCACGACCTGCGGCCCAAGCGCGACATAGCGATCATATTTGTAATGGGTGACGTGGTGCAGGGCGACCTGGATCGACACGGGGCTGACGGCCTTTCGTAGACATTTGGCGCGACGCGCGTGGGGTGAATTTGGTTGCCGCTTCGGTTTGGAGTCAATCGCTTGTGCGCGAATGCGAGGCGATTGGGAGAAATTCCCGCAACATGGCGCTTGCGTGGGACGTGGGCGCCTAGAAAAGCGGCAGGATTGGGCGCCATCGGAGGGGCGTTGTTTTCGGCGGGAGGCGGCTGATGCGCCGGTGGGGTGAGCAAGTCGGTTTGGAATTTCCGTCAGCGGACGCCAAGCCCATGTTGATCGGACGATCCGATTAGCGGAAAGAGAGCTCCATACGCCGCGACCGGGCACGGCGTTACGCGGCTTCAATGGCCAGCGCTCTGGCCCCCGTCGACGTGAAGGATCTCGCCCGTCACGAAGCTCGCCGACTCAAGGTATAGGATCGCCTCGACGACGTCGGAGATCTCGCCCATGCGCCCGACGGGATGAAGGGCGTCGAGAGCCTGATGGGTCTCTACCGGATGCATCGGCGTCTTGATGACGCCGAGGGAGACCGCGTTCACGCGAATACCGCGCTTGGCGTATTCGATGGCGAGCGACTTGGTCGCCGCGTTGAGAGCGCCCTTCGTCAACGAAGCGAGGACCGAGGGCACGGCGGACATCGCGTGCTCGACGAGGCTCGTGGTGATTTGGACGACATGGCCGCCGCCCTGCTTCTCCATCTCGGCGACGGCGAGCTGCGTGGCGTGGAAGAACCCGGCGGTGTTGACGCCCAAGATGGCGGAGAAGTCGGCCTCGGTGTATTGGGTGAAGGGCTTTCCGATGAAAATGCCGGCGTTATTGACGAGCGTGTCGATGCGCCCGAACCGTGTCATGCCCTCGGAGATCGCGCGTTCCGCCGTCTTTCGATCCGCGATGTCGCCAGGGACCGTGAGAATGTCGGCGTCGTTCGAAGCCTTGATGGACCGCGCCGTCGCGACTACGCGGTAATCGCGATCGCGATAGGCCTTGACGAGGGCCGCGCCGATCCCTTGCGACGCGCCCGTGATCACGGCGACTTTCCGTGCGGCGCCCATGGCGAACCCCCTATATGGTCTCGCTACTGGAACAATGCCTCGCTGATATCAATCGACCAATTGCTTCCACTTGATCTGAAATCAACCGCGACGCATGAAAACGGCTCGCTAAAAATCCTGAGCGAGACCGTGCGTCGATTGAAGCGGTCGCCTAAGCGGCTTTTTCCGCGGCGACCAGCTTTAGAAGCGCTTCGGCCGCGCCGGTCGAGGACGCGGGATTCTGCCCCGTGACGAGACGGCCATCAACGATTGAAAACGGCTGCCAGCTGGGGACCTTCTCAAACTTGGCTCCAAGCCGCTTCAACTCATCCTCGACGAGGAACGGCACGACATTGGTCAGGCGCACGGCTTCCTCCTCGTCATTGGTGAAGCCGGTCACGCGTTTGCCCTTCACGATCGGCGCGCCCTTGTATGTGACTCCGCGAAGCACGCCGGGCGAATGGCAAACCAAAGCCACCGGCTTGCCGGAATTGTAAAACGCCTCGATCAAGGCAATGGAATCGGGGTTTTCCGCGAGGTCCCACAGGGGGCCGTGCCCGCCCACGTAGAATACCGTGTCGTAATCTTGCGCTTTCACATCGGCGAGCCTGACCGTCTGGGAAAGCGCTTTTTGCGCCGCCGGGTCCTGCTTGAACCGCGCCATCGCGGGCGTCTGGTTTTCCGGCAAATCGCTCTTGGGATCGACCGGCGGCTGCCCGCCTTTCGGTGAAGCGAGCGTCAGCTGAACGCCGGCGTCCCGGAAAACAAAGTAGGGGGCCGCGAACTCTTCGAGCCAGAAGCCCGTCTTGCGGCCGGTGTCGCCCAGTTGATCGTGCGATGTCAGCACCATAAGTATTTTCATGCTCCCTCTCCTTTCTTCATCGTCGCGCGCGCTCCGATTATCGCGACCCCGCGCGCCTTCCCCTCATGGGAAGGGCACGAACAATCTTGGGCGCTCGGGAGAATTGACAAGAGAGGGTCATGGCCGAAAAGGCGAGTGCGAACGGAAAGCCCTTCGCCGCTAACCGATGCCCATTTTCTTGCTTTCTCGCGGTTGCGCCCCCGCTTGCGGCGCGAAGACGAAATCCCGACCCCTCCCGCCGCCGCCGCGCCGTCTCCCTTGCGTCGCGCCGCCGCGCCTTGTAAGGCCGGCTGTCCGCTAGACCGAAAGCCCCCAATGTCCGTATTTTCCGTCTATCTGCGCGTGCTGGGCCAGCTGCGGCCCAAGGCGAGGCTCGCCTATATATTGGTCATCGCCAATCTCGTGCTGGCGGGGGCGCAATTCGCCGAGCCGATCCTGTTCGGCCGGATCATCGATTTGATGAGCGGCGCGCAAGCGCACGGGGCGGCGGCGCTCACCTGGGGCGAATTGCTCCCTACCGTCGCCGCCTGGGCCGGCTTCGGCCTGTTTTCGATTTTCGCCTCGATGGCGGTCGGCCTCAACGCGGATCGACTGGCGCATCGCAGCCGGCTCGACGCGATGGCCGAATATTTCGATCATGTGCTCGATCTGCCGCTAAGCTTTCACTCCAATGTCCATTCGGGCCGGCTGCTGCAGTCGATGCTCGAGGGCGCGGGCGCGATGTTCGGCCTATGGCTGTCGTTTTTCCGCGAGAATTGCGCGTCCTTCTTCGCGCTGTTTCTGCTGCTGCCGGCGACGCTGCTGTATAATTGGCGCCTCGCCAGCCTGCTGATCGTCATGGTGGCGCTGTTTTACCTGGTGACGACATGGGTGCTGCGCCGCACCGACGCGCTGCAGGCGGCGGTGGAGACCTATAACGCGGCGCTGGCCAGCCGGGCCTCGGACGCGCTCGGCAATGTGCCGGTCGTGCAAAGCTTCACCCGCGTGCAGAGCGAGTCCTTGGCGCTGCGCGGGATCATCGACGATCTGCTGGCGGCGCAGCTGCCGGTTCTGTCTTGGTGGGCGCTGGTGGTGGTGGCGAGCCGCGCCTCGGCGACGATCACCGTGCTGGCGATTTTTCTGCTCGGCGCCTGGCTGCACATGCAGGGACAGGCCTCGGTCGGCGAGATCGTCACCTTCATCAACTTCGCCACCATGCTGATCGGGCGGCTCGAACAGACCGTCGGCTTCGTCAATTTCCTGTTTCAGCAATCGGCCAAGCTGCGCGAGTTCTACGCCATTCTCGACACGCATCCCGCCATCGACGACCGCCCCGAGGCCAAGGACCCCGGCCGCCTCGACGGCGCGGTGGCCTTCGAGAATGTGAGCTATTCCTACGACGGCAAGCGCATGGCGGTGCGCCGCGTGAGCTTTTCGGCGCGGCCCGGCGAGACCGTCGCGCTGGTCGGCGCCACCGGCTCGGGCAAATCGACGACGCTCGGCCTGCTGCATCGCGTATTCGATCCGATCGAGGGCGCGATCACGATCGACGGCGTCGACATCCGTGATCTGACGCTCGCATCCCTGCGCCGCAACATCGGCGTGGTGTTTCAGGAGCCAATGCTGTTCGCGCGCTCGATCGAGGAAAATCTGCGCATCGGCAAGCCGGACGCGACGCAAGTGGAAATCGACGCCGCGCTCGAACTGGCGCAGGCGACGGGCTTCGTCGTGCGCCAGAGCGAGGGCGTCCTGACCAATATCGGCGAGCGTGGACGCGGTCTCTCCGGGGGCGAGCGCCAGCGCCTGTCGATTGCCCGCGCATTGCTGAAAGACCCGCCGATCATGGTGCTCGACGAAGCCACCAGCGCGCTCGACGCCACCACGGAGAAGCAGATTCAAAAGGCGCTGGAAGCCGCCACCCGGGGGCGCACGACCTTCGTGATCGCGCATCGGCTCGCGACCGTGCGGAGCGCTGATCGCATATTGGTGTTCGAAAATGGCGAGATCGTCGAGAGCGGCTCGTTCGACGAGTTGGTGAAAAAGGGCGGGCGTTTCGCGACGCTGGCGGCGGCGCAGTCGCTGACCCCCGAGGCGGCGGAGAGCTACGGCCATTGATCCGAGGCGTTGCGGGATGGCTACTCATCCTCTATTTCTTGACGCTAGGAAGACAAACCGAGATGGCCCCGGGATTCTCGCATCGACAAATCTGGGCGGCGCTCGACGCGCTGGCGGAGCGTCATGGGCTGTCGGCCTCCGGACTTGCCCGCAAGGCGGGCCTCGATCCCACGACCTTCAACCCTTCCAAGCGCGCGTCGTCGGGCGGGCGCCAACGCTGGCCCTCGACTGAATCCGTCGCCAAGGCGCTGGTCGCGACGGGGGAGGGGCCCGGCGAATTTCTGGCGCTGTCGGGAGAGTGCGAGGGCGTCGCGCCACGCCGCCGCGTCCCCGCGATAGGTCTCGCCGACGCCAGAAAGGACGGTTCGTTTGACGCTGCTGGCCGCCCTGCCGGCCCGGCCTGGGCCGAAATCGGCTTTCCCGCCGGCTTCGACGACGCATGCTACGCGCTCAAGATTTCCGGCGGTTCGCTGGCGCCGTTGTTTCGCGACGGCGAATTGCTGGTAGTCTCGCCCCACGCGCCGACGCGGCCGGGTGACCGCGTGGCCGCCAAGACCCTCGAAGGCGAATTGCTGATCGCCGAACTGAAGGACCAAAACGAGCGGACGCTAGAGTTGAAGCCCCTCGACGGCGGCGCTTCCGACCGCGTGCTGGCGCGGGAGGAGATCGCCTGGGTGTCGCGCATCATCTGGGCCAGCCAATAGCATGGCGGTGAGCGAAGCCCGCTGCTAACATGGGTTGGCCATGAAGTTTCCTCCCTCCTTTCTCGACGAAATTCGGGCGCGGGTTTCCGTGTCGGAGGTGGTTAGGAAAAAAGTCAAGCTGCGAAAGCAAGGGCGTGAGTGGGTTGGGCTATCTCCGTTCAACGCCGAGAAAAGTCCTTCATTCTTCGTCAACGACCAAAAAGGATTTTTCCACGACTTCTCATCGGGCAAGCATGGCGACGGCTTCACTTTCCTGATGGAGACCGAGGGGATTTCCTTCCCCGAGGCGGTCGAGCGGCTCGCTGGCGTGGCCGGGCTGCCCATGCCGGTCGAGACGGGCGAGCAGCGCGAGAGCGATCGGAAGCGCGCTTCCTTGACGCAAGTCATGGATTGGGCGGCGGAGCATTTTCAAAGGCAACTCAAGGGCGCGCAGGGCGGGGACGCGCGCGACTATCTCGCCCGGCGGGAGATTTCGCCAGCCGCCCAGACGCATTTTCGCATCGGCTACGCCCCGCCGGACCGCCACGGCCTGCGCGACGCTCTTGCCGCCAAGGGCGTCGGCGTGGAGGCGATGATCGAGGCGGGGCTGCTCATCAATGGCGAGGACATCGCCGTCCCCTATGACCGCTTCCGCCATCGGCTGATGTTTCCGATCCACGACCGGGGCGGCGCGGTGATCGCTTTCGGCGGGCGGGCGCTGGAAAAAGACGTGCATAGCCCGGCGAAAGACGGGCGTCCTGACGAACGCCCTATTGCCAAGTATTTGAATTCGCCGGAAACGCCGCTGTTTCACAAGGGCGCGACGCTCTACAATCTGCACAACGCCCGCAAGGCGGCGCATGAGGCCGGGACGGTGATCGCCGTCGAGGGCTATATCGATGTGATCGCGATGACGGCGGCGGGCCTCGCCCATGTCGTCGCGCCGCTTGGCACGGCGCTGACGCCTGAACAATGCGCGCTGCTGTGGCGCATGGCCGAGGAGCCGATCCTGTGTTTCGACGGCGACAAGGCGGGCCTCAAGGCGGCCGATCGCGCCATCGACACGGCCTTGCCGCTGATCGGCCCCGGCAGGACGCTGCGTTTCGTGCTGCTGCCCGGCGGGCAAGACCCGGACGAACTTTTGCGATCGGGCGGCGCGGGAGCGCTGGAGCAGGCGATGAGCGCGCCGCTGCCGCTGGTCGAGATGGTATGGCGGCGTGAAACGCAGGAGCGCTCGCTCGATACGCCCGAGCGCCGCGCCGCCCTGGAGCGCCGCCTCGCGGAGGTCGCCGGCCAGATCCAGGACTCCGCGCTACGCCGCTATTACGGGCAAGATCTCTCCGCGCGGCTGTCGAAACTGTTCAGCGACGAGCCTTCGCGCGCCGGGGAGCAGGGCTGGCGGCCGCGCAAAAATTTTGGCCGAACCGGCCTTGGCGGACCAGGCGCGGGAGGGGGAGGCTTCGGGCGCCCGGGCGTTGCGTCGGGACCGGTGCGGGTCGGCGCGGCCTTGGCCAATTCGCCGCTCTTCAAGGGCGTCAAGCCACAGGTGTCGGCGCGCGAATGCCTTATTTTACTGGTTCTTATCAACCACCCGCCCCTGCTCGCCGACCATATCGAGGACCTTGCGGCGATGGATTTCGAGGCGCGGGAGGCCAATGCGCTGCGCGATCTGATGGTGCGCGGCGCCTCGTCGCAGGCCGAGGGCGAGGCGGCGTCCACGCACGCGTTGATCCAACTCATTGAAGAAGCTGGACTTGCGCCATTCCACGCGCGTCTCGAGGGCATGGTCGCCCACGCCAATCTCTGGAGCGTTCAGCCGGAGGCGGCGACCGCCGACGCCGCCGCGACGCTGCGACAAGCTTTGAGCTTGCATCACAAGGTTTGGGCGCTAAATAGAGAGTTGCGTGTGATCGAGGGGCGTCTGGCGGCGGATCCCAACGAGGAGGATGCCGCGAGACTGGCGGATATTCAGACACAATTGTCGACGCTCGATGGAACCGAAGCCGCTCTGGAGGGGTTTGGAGCAATGTCGGGGCGGGCAAACCGTGTGCTG
>PLAI01000104.1 GCA_003134075.1 Methylocystaceae bacterium
CAGAATTCTTCCCAACGCTCGCCGGCTATCCCGGCGTGATCGACGTGGCAAACGGATTGTGTATGCCCGCTCGGACCCAGTCCCTCGACTTCATCGAAGGCGAGGTGCGGGCCAGTCGCGATCACGAGATAGTCGTAGGAAAGCGTCGAACCGTCGTTCAACTCGACAATGTTTTCCGAAGGCTTCACGCGTTTTGCGCCGACGGACGTGAAACCGATCTTCAACTTCTTGAACACTTCGGGAAGATTGACCTTCACGTCGCCCGGCTTGCGCCAATTGACGGCGACCCATGGGTTCGACGGCACGAACTGGAAGTAGTCAGTCAGTGAAACGACGGTGATGTCAGCTTTCTTGCCGAGCAGTTCCTTCAGCTCGAAAGCCATGGGCACGCCGCCGATGCCGGCGCCCAATACAACGATCTTGGTCATGCGTTCCTCTCTCTTTTGCGCGAATTCCATGACGCGAAGCGCCGGTCCGCGGCGTTTTGTTTGTTGGGATTAGAGGTCTATTCGCGCGAACAGGTATTCACGCCAAGCAGGCTATAAAGCGGGCAAGCGCCGACAAAGGCGGTGAGCAGAGGCACGACGCCGATCCAGCCAACCCAATTCCAGCCGGTGCTGGGCAAGCCGAGTTTGAGCGCATAGGCAATCAGCATGACGCCGATGACGATACGCAAAGCACGATCGATTGTTCCGATATTGGTGGCCATATTTTATCTCCAGACGACCAAGGGCGCCGCGTTTAGCGCCGCCCTCATGGACAAAGGCGGCATGCTAAAACGCCGCGCCCGGCTTAACGCCGAATTTCCTCAAAATGAGCGCGAGCGGGCAGAAACCTGTAAAGGCGGCCTGAAAAAGATTCAGCCCGACGAAACCCGCGAGCAGTAGCCACCACGGGCCGAAGAATTGGGCGAGCCCGAGGCTCGCGAGGATCATGGCGCCAGCGAAGGCCATCACGATTCGGTCTATAGTCATGCGGCGCGCCCCTTCGATTTTGTGAGGCCGAACGAACAACTCGCCTTCGCGCTTACCTTTCGTCCCGCCTTCTTCCGCTTTTGTTTTGCATCGCATTCCTCGGCGCAAAACAATGCGTAAAGCAAAGCTATCGCCCGGGAGACATTGGCATTGGCGAGCGAATAAAAGATGGCCTGCGATTCTCGTCGCGTTGTGACGAGTTCGTCTTCGCGCAGACGGGCAAGATGTTGCGAAAGCGAGGATTGGCTGAGGCCAAGCGCCTTTTGCAGCGCGGAGACGCCAGTCTCGCCCTTATGTAGTTCGCACAGGATCATCAGGCGGTGGCGGTTAGCCAAAGCCTTAAGAAAGTTTTCGGCTTGCGCGGCCTTTGGAGCGAGTTTCTCTAAATGCATGCTTGCTAAATTATAGATAAGCAATATAAGTGTCAAGGCCTTTCCAAGGGGGAATCGATGCGGACGAGTTTCACCTTCCTATCGCGAGCTTATGTCGGCCTTGTCTTGGTGCTGAGCGCGGCTCCTTCCGGCTGGGCCGGCGCCGCGGAGTTCGTCGTGCATGTCGCGTCGATCGACGATCTCAAGGCCGTGGTCGCGACGGTCGAGCCCGTACATCAGCTTGTCGCCCGGGCGCGAATCGGCGGCACGGTCACGGCGCTGAAGATCAAAGAAGGCGATGTCGTCGTGGCGGGCGCCGAAATCGCGCTGGTCGCTGACCAAAAGCTGTTTTTGCAGATGCAGGCGCTGGATCAGCGAATCAAATCGCAACAGGCGCAACGCGACAAGGCGAAGGCCGACTTCGATCGCGCGCAGGAGTTGCTTCAGCGCGGCGTCACAACGAAAGTGATGTTCGATCAAGCCAAAACCATGCTCGACGTGGCGGATCGCAATCTCGCGGCGATTCGCTCCGACCGTGGCGTGATCGAACAGCAGGCGTCCGAGGGCGCCGTGCTCGCGCCGGGAGCGGGGCGCATCCTGACCATTCCCGTGTCTATTGGGCGGGCAGTCATGCCCGGTGAAACTATCGCGACCCTCGCGGAAGAGCACTACATCCTTCGCCTTCAATTGCCCGAGCGTCACGCCAGATTCATGCGCGCTGGCGATCCTGTGCAAATCGGCGGACGCGGTTTGCACGATGAAGCCAGCGCAACACGCAAAGAAGGCCGTGTGCGCATCGTCTATCCTGAGATTCAGGGCGGACGCGTCATCGCCGACGTCGATGTTAAGGGTCTTGGCGATTATTTTGTCGGAGAGCGCACGCGCGTTTACGTGACGACGGGGAAGCGCGATACGATCATTGCGCCGCGCGAAGCGATCTATCGTCGCGCGGGCGTCGATTACGTCCACTTGAAAGACGGAGCCGAGGTCGTGGTCCAGACCGGCGAGCAGCGCGCGGAAGGCTTGGAGATCCTCGCCGGCCTGCATGACAGCGATGTCGTGGTGACGCCATGAGGCTCGGTGTTTCCGGAGTTCTGACGCGGACCTTTATTGGCTCGCCGCTGACGCCCTTGTTGCTGCTGGCGTCCTTGCTCGTCGGCCTGATCGCGCTGCAAGCCTTGCCGCGTGAGGAAGAGCCGCAGATTTCCGTGCCCATGGTCGACATTATCGTGTCGACGAATGGTTACAAGGCGCAGGACGCGATCGAGCTGGTCACGCGTCCGCTGGAAGATATCATCAAGGGCATTAACGGAGTCGAGCACGTCTATTCGCTGACGGAGGACGACAATGTCATGGTGACGGCCCGCTTCTTCGTCGGAACGCCGCAAGACAATGCTGTGTTGCGTGTTCACGACAAGATTAGCGCAAATATCACCGGGCTGCCCAAGGGCATTCGTGAGCCGCTGATCGTGGGACGAGGGATCGACGATGTCGCGATCGTTGTCCTGACGCTTGCGGCTAAGCCGGATCGCGCGTCGGCGTGGACCGGCAATGGCCTCTATCAAGTGGCCGAAGAGTTACAGCACGATCTTACCAAAGTCGATAATGTCGGCGGCAGTTACATCGTCGGCGCGGCTCCCAATCAGATCAGAGTCGAGCCTGACCCAGGGCGCTTGTCGCTTTATGGGATCACCCTGAACCAACTGGTCGACAAATTGACCAACGCCAATCGGTCCTTTCTCGTCGGGGCTTTCCGTGATCTGGATCGGTCCCTGCCAGTGGTCGCCGGACAAACTTTGCAAGGCGTCCCGGACATCGGTCTATTGCTCCTTACCTCGCGTGACGGCCGTCCAGTCTATGTGAAGGATGTGGCGCAGGTGCGTGTTGGCGCGGCGGAGCCGGAGCATTTCGGTTGGACGATGACCCGCAATGCAACGGGGGCGCTGGATAAGCGCCCGGCCGTGAGCATCGCCATTGCAAAACGCAAGGGCGCCAACGCCGTCGTGATGGCCGACGAAATCCTACACCGGCTGGAGACGGTGAAGGGTCGCATCGTGCCTGACGATCTCGAAATTTCCGTCACCCGAAACTACGGCGAGACAGCGACCGAGAAGGCCAACGAACTGTTGTTTCATCTCGCTCTGGCCACTCTGTCCATCGTCGGCCTTATCGTGCTCATGGTCGGCTGGCGCGAGGGCGTCGTCGTCTTCGTCATCATCCCGACGACCATCCTGCTGACGATGTTCGCCTCCTGGATGATGGGCTACACCATCAACCGCGTCAGCCTTTTCGCGCTCATTTTTTCGATCGGCATTCTCGTCGACGATGCCATTGTCGTGGTCGAGAACATCGTCCGTCACTGGCACATGCGTGGCGACCGTAATCTGACAGACACGGCGATCGAGGCGGTCGCCGAGGTTGGCAATCCGACCATTGTCGCAACGCTCACCATCGTCATCGCTTTGCTGCCGATGCTGTTCGTGTCAGGGTTGATGGGCCCCTATATGAGTCCCATCCCCGCCAACGCCTCGCTGGCGATGGTGTTCTCGTTCTTCGTCGCCATGACGATCACGCCATGGCTGCTCATGAAGATCGCGCGCGGCCGATTTGAAGGCGCCGAAGCTCACGAGGGCGGCGAACATGACATCGGTGCGATGGGTCGCTTTTATTCGGGCGTCGCCACCAAGCTTCTTACAGGCCGGAAACGTTCAAAGCGGTTTTTACTCTATGTCGGTCTTGCGACGCTGGCCTCCTTAATGTTGTTCGCGACCAAGAGCGTGCGGGTAAAGCTCTTACCCTTCGACAATAAATCGGAGATCGCGGTTGTCGTTGATCTTCCCAGAGGCGCCTCGCTGGAGGAGACCGATCGGCTGCTCACCGCCGCGGCGGAACGCCTCAGGGATTTGCCCGAGCTTACCTCGATCCAGTCTTATACGGGGACGGCGGCGCCTTTTAACTTCAACGGGCTCGTGCGCCATTATTATTTGCGCGAAGCGCCAGAAATGGGCGATCTGTCGGTCAATCTTTTGCCCAAGGACGAACGCAAACGGGCCAGCCACGCGATCGCGCTCGATATACGTAAACGGCTGGAAACGCTTCCAAGGCCCGAGCACACCGCGATCAAGGTAGTCGAGGTGCCGCCGGGACCGCCGGTTCTCGCGACATTGCTCGCCGAGATCTATGGGCTGGATGCGAACGCGCGCCGCGCGATCGCCACAAAAGTGCGGCAGGCCTTTTCCTCGGTCGATTTCATCGTCGATACAGACGATAGCTTCGGCGTGCGCAGTGAACGTTTGCGCTATTCCATCGATCAGGAGGCGCTCGAATATTATGGCGTCGAGGAAAAGGCGGTCTACGACACCATTGGCGCTTTGGTCGGCGGCGTCAAAATCGGGTTTTCACAACGGGGTGGTGGGGCGAAGCCGATCGACATAACAGTGGCGTTGCCGCGCTCGGCTATGTCGCCCGTCGAGCGTATCCTCTCGACGCCGCTGCCCGCCGGCGGCACGGCGCGCCAAGGCGCGAATGTGGAGCTGGGCGATGTGGTGAAGGCGACGCGCGAACTCGGCTCCTATCCGATCTTCCGCCACAATGGCCGCTTCGCGGAAATGGTTAGCGCGGATGTCGCCGGCCGCTTCGAGGCGCCAATCTATGGCATGTTCGCGGTCGAGGACGCCATCGCGAAGCAGGACTGGGGCAAGGAAGGTCCACCGACGATCAAATATCACGGCCAGCCGCTCGACGATTCCAAGCCGACGCTGTTGTGGGATGGCGAATGGGAAGTCACCTACGTCACCTTCCGCGACATGGGCGCGGCCTTCATGGTCGCCTTGCTCGGAATTTACCTGTTGGTTGTCGCGCAGTTCGGCTCGTTCAAACTGCCGTTGGTGATCCTCGCGCCCGTGCCTTTGACGCTCATCGGCATCATGCTCGGCCACCTGCTGTTCAACGCCGCCTTCACCGCCACCTCAATGATCGGCTTTATCGCGCTCGCCGGCATTGTTGTCCGCAATTCGATCTTGCTCGTCGATTTCATCCGGCATCTGCGCGAGAAGGGATTGCCGCTGCGGGCGGCTTTGATCGAGGCGGGATCGGTGCGCTTCAAGCCGATTTTCCTCACTGCCGCGGCAGCGATGATCGGCGCCGCCTTCATCCTCACCGATCCGATCTTTCAGGGACTCGCGATCTCGCTCGTGTTTGGCCTCGCCTCGTCGACCGCTCTGACGCTGTTGGTGATTCCCGCGATCTACATCGTGCTGCGCGACGACGAGGAGACGCCTAAGACGCAAAGCAAGGAGTTGAAAACATGGTTCAGGATTGGCCGGAACTGACGAAGCTGCTCACCGGCCGCCACCGCGAGACTGGCCCCGACCGGTTTCCACGCGTCAAGGCGACCCTGTGGGCGCGCCGCGCGCGGCCTTGACGAGGAGAATAACGCATCGTGCGCGGCGCGCTCAATTCTTGACAAGGCCCAGGATCGAAACCTTGGCTGTCGTTAGCTCGGTTGGCGAAAGGACTTCCGTGAGACCGGTAGCTTGGCGGCGGACGCAGTTTAGGCAAGCCGGTCTCCGCGGACGGGTGACGAAACGGCAAGCCGCCGAAGGCGAACCAGTTCCAGTCGGGCCAGTCCGGCAATCCGAACGGCCGGCCGAGGGGCCGGCCGAGCCTCGACGAAATCCTGCTCGAGGAGATCGCGCGCGTGGTCAAAGTCAAGGTTGGCGATAACGTCGTCAAGATCGACAAGGAGCGCGCCTTGATACGCGGGCTGCGCGATCTCGCCGTTGAGGGCGACGTGAAGGCGGCGCGTCTCGTTATCGACCTTCGCACTCGTTTATGAACGTTCGTTGATGCGCACGCGGAAAATCCCAGAGGGTTTGAATTTCACGACGCGCCGCGCGGAGACCATGGCAGGGTTTCCGGTCTTTGGATTGCGCGCAGCGCGTTCGCTCTTCGATCGCACATGGAAGGAGCCAAAAGAATGGAGCTTGAGGCTCTCTCCCGAAACGATCACCTCGAAGATTTCCGCCAGAACCGCGTCCACGTGGTCTGCCGATTCCGCGCGCGAAAGACCTACGCGTCGGCGCACGGCGTCGGCGAGATCAGCGCGCGTCAAGCTGCCAGAATCCTTGCTGGGCACATCCGTCAGAGACCGCATCAAATCCTCCATTGAACGATGGTTTTCGTTCGGTCGATAGCGAGGCCCGCAGACGCTGTCACCTGAGTTGATGGTGATTTCGATGGTGGCGTCCTGCCCGAAATTATTGCTGTCATGAGCACAATGCTCCGCGATCCAGTAACCTTGCGCACGCGCCGATGGCGGACATGGGAAGCTCCTTATGCGCATGCCCGCTCGGGGCATGTGGGGCATTTGACAGCAAGGAGAGCGGAAAGACTGTGCGCCATCACACAAGACGAACGGCATGGCGTATTAGGCGCCCAGCGCGAATAGCGTTAGCGCCGCCGCGATGGCCACGATGCGAGTGAGGAAGAAAACCGCGGCAGTGAAGAACAGTCAGAATTTCGACCGGTCGAATAGGAGCGGCCTCACTCTGAGGAGGGTCCAATCCTATCAACGGTCGTTCCAATTGGAATGATCCGACGCGGCATTGAAGCACGCTCGCTCCCTCAACTGGCGATAGGGGGCGGCATGGAGGGGCCTTCGACGCTTCGCGGGCAGCGCGGCCGAAGCCGCGCGTCAATGACCGGCTAGCAAGGATTTATGCAACCACCCGCCGCGGCAACTCTTCAATCGCCTGCTAGCGCACTTTCACGGTGAGGTCCGTGCCATCGTTGCCCGTCTCGCCGCTGAGCGGCTGGTCTGTAATGATCAGCGAGCCGCCGGTCCACAAGCGCTCCCCGATGCGGTCGCGGACGTCCTGGGCGATCTCAACGCGCTCAAGCGCTTCGGCAGGGGTCGAGGTCGACCGGCGCGGAGTTGGAGGCATCCCGGCTTGTTCGTCGACCCAGCCCTTGTTCGTCCTGCGCTCGCCCTGGTCTTCAGCGGCTCGATCTGGCATCGACACGACCGACCACTTGAGCGCGGTCCCATCCTCGTTCGCCGCCGTCGCGATATAGAGGTGCGAACCCAGTAGCGTCTCGGGATCGCGCACGCTGATGGGCGCATCGAAAACGGGCGCCAGGCCCTGGCGCACGTATATCCGCCGGTCCTTCTTGCTGACCAGCACGGACACGGGCATCGCACGCCGCAGCGCTTCCTTCCTGTCATTCGCGGCGCCATCGGAAGCCGCTGTTGCTTCGTTCAAGCGTCGAACGGCGTCCGCCAATTCCGCGTCCTTGGCCTCCGACGCCGTTTTCGCGGTTTCGAGCTTCGTCAACGCATCGGCGAGCGCCGAGTCGGCGTTCTTCTTGACTGTTGTCGCGGCATCCCGTGCGGCCGCGGCCTTTTCATACGCCTGGGCAAAGTGGTCAGCCATGGCCTTATCGAAGGCAGTGCTCTCGGCCGATTTGAGTCCCTCCGCCGCCAGGACGGATTCCCGTTGCGCCGTGCTGGCGGCGGCGGCCGCGGCTTCGAATGTCTTGGCCGCGGCGTCGGCTTTCGAGTGAGCCGAAGCGTGGTCCGTTTCGGCCACCTTGAACTCCGCTCTCGCACGGGCGGCTTCTTGCCGCTTGCCGCCAAGGGCCGTGAACATCTCTTTTACAGTCTTGACGGCCGCCGCGACTTCGGCCGTGGCCTTGACCTTGAGTTGCTCGGCGTATTGGCGCGGATTGACTAACGGGGGCCCGGCGGCGGCGATCGGCGCCCGCGGCGCGTCGACGGCGGGCGCCGCTCTATCGGCCTCCGCCTGAACGAGCATCTTCGGCGCCGGCAGCAGTGGGTGCGCGAATTCGGTTGGCGTCACCTCTTCCTGCGAAATGACGATGCGCTCGCCGATCTTGGTCAACCCCCAATGCTTTGTGGCTAACTCGGCAGGCAGCCGGATACAGCCATGCGAGGCCGGATGGCCCGGCACGACTCCAAGATGCATGGCGATGCCCGACCACGTAACGCGCTGCATGAACGGCATGGGGGCGGCGGAGTAAATATTCGAGCGGTGGAATCGTTCGCGGCCGATGATGGTGAAGATGCCCTTTGGCGTCGGGTGGCCGGCCATGCCTGTTGAAATCGCCGAGCTAGCGACGAGCCCGTCGTGATTGTATACGGAAACGCGCTGGTCAGCGATCGAAGCAACCACAAATAGCGGTCGCTGAGGGTTGGGGACTTCGGTGGGCTTGGCTTCACGCGCGGACTGTTCGCCGGCTGCCTTCAAGCCAAGGCGGCCGTAGTCGTTTAGTGCGGTCCGGGAGGGGGATCGCGGACGACGCTTCCAATTTCGCGCCGGCTCGGTTCGAGGCTGGTCGTCGTTAAACCAAGGAATGTAATCCTGCGCCGCGGCCGGCGTCGCTTCAAAGCCGAGGGCTGCCGTAACAACGCTGACGGCGAAGACCACACTCGCGAAAATCTTGCCGCCGTAGCGTCCGCGCAATCGCATGCAACGCCTCCAAATTGCATCGGAGCCTCCTCTGACTTTGAGGGATGACTAGTGATTTATTCGTAAAGGATGGCTATTGAGTGCCGTCACAAGACAAAAAACAGCAAAGGCCATGACGATTTTCGCGAATGTGGTGCCTTGCCGCCTTGGATCGGCACTCGCCGGATTTGACGTAAAGCAAATCTCGCCCTTGAGCAGTCGAGGTCAAGCAGGCAAGAATCGCTGCGCCGCGCCCGGCGGACGTTGCTTATTGGGGGGCTAATTTGAACGACGTCGCTTACGTCAACGGAGAGTTCACGCGCATCCAGGACGCGCGCGTTTCAGTACTCGACCGCGGGTTCCTTTTTGGAGACGGCGTTTACGAGGTTGCCGCCGTGCTGGAAGGCAAACTGATCGACTACGAGGCGCATCTCTCGCGATTGGAGCGCTCGCTACGAGAAGTGGCTCTGGGAAGCCCCACACCGCTCACGGATCTCTGCGAGATCCAAAGGGAGTTGATCGCGCGCAACGGGCTGCGCGAGGGGCTCGTTTATCTTCAGATCACGCGCGGCGCCGCGGCGCGGGACTTTGGCTTTCCCAAGGACGCCTCGCCGACGTTGGTTGTGTTCACGCAGGAGAAGAACATTCTGGCGGCGCCCGCCGCGCGGACGGGAATAGCGGTCAAAACCGTTCGCGACATCAGATGGGCGCGCCGAGACATAAAGAGCATTTCCTTGCTGGCGCAGGTTCTGGCCAAGCAAGCGGCTGTCGCTGAAGGCTGCCAGGAAGCCTGGATGTTCGACGACGACGGCATGGTCACGGAGGGAGCGTCCTCTTCGAGCTTCATCATCACGAAGCAGGGCGTAATCGTAACGCGGCCTAATGACGGCTCGATTCTTCCTGGCTGTACGCGGAAAGCGATCTTAGCTCTCGCGGACGAGTGTGGCCTTTCGATTGACGAACGCGCCTTTTCCGTCGAGGAAGCGCTCGACCCGGCCGAAGCCTTTGTCACCAGCGCCTCGACCTTCGTCCTGCCAGTGGTTTCAATTGATGGCGACCCTATCGGCGCCGGTATTCCCGGCGACAGGACGAAGCGGTTGCGCGAACTCTATATTTCATTCGCGCGGGTGTCGGCGACGTAGAACGCGCTAGGATGTAGAACGCGCTAGGATGATGTCGATGCGGGAAGGGACCACCTCAGAAATCAAAGGAGACGCCCGCGTCGTCAGAGGCATCCTGCTCGACCTTGACGGCGTCGTGTATGTTGGCGGCTCCGCCTTGCCTGGCTCTCTCGAGGCGATTTCCCGGATTCGAGCGGCAAAGCTTCCACTCAAGTTCATCACCAACACGACGCGCCGCCCGCGCCGACGCATCGTTCGCGACCTCGCGCAACTCGGACTTCAAGTCGCGCTGGAGGATGTCTACACGCCCGCGGCTTTAGCGCATGACTTTCTCGCGCGCCGGAACCTCGCCCCGTTTCTCGTCGTGCATCCTGAGTTGCGCGAGGATTTCTCTGGGCTGAGGACAGACGGCGAGGAGGCGGTCGTCGTCGGGGATGCGGGCGAATTCTTCACATACGATCTATTGAACCAAGCTTATCGCAAGATCCTCCAAGGAGCCGTGTTTCTCGCCCTGGCCAAAAACCGCAACTTCCTCGATCACGATGGCGAACTCAGCCTCGACGCAGGCCCCTTCGTCGCCGGGCTGGAATTCGCTTCCGGTCGAGAAGCCACCGTGCTTGGAAAGCCCGCGCCGACGTTCTTCAAACTCGCCGTCGAAGGCCTGCGGTGCGCCGTCGAAGATGTCGCGATGATCGGGGACGACGCGGAAGCCGATGTTGGCGGAGCGATGGCCGCGGGCCTCATGGGTGTTCTCGTCCAGACCGGCAAATACCGTCCTGATCAANNAAGCCGCCGTCGATCTGCTTCTGAATTGATGCGGCTTTGGCGCGCTGACGTTCAAGTCGCCAAAGGCTCGATCGGCCTCGCGTCATCGGCGCTTCCGACGGCATTTAGCTGTCCCAGTTGACTATCAACGTAAGCCGCTGTGACGCCTTCTCACCTTTCGGATTCGCGATTTGGAGCAAGCTCCGAAAAAGTTGATAGACTTTTTCGATAAGAGCTTGCTCCAACATTTTGATTCTGGGCGATTTCTTGTCGTTCGAACGATTCCGTTCGAACGGAAAGCGCTCTGGACTAAGCGTTCAGTCTAGATGAGCTACCACGACCAGACGTTTGACCTCGCCATTTTGAAATGCCTGTAAGAACGCCTCGTAGTTTTTGAAGACGACACATCCATTCGAATCACCGTTCGGGCCGAGCATGTAAGTGTGTGCGAGGAGACCTGCCCGTCCAAAAACGTTTCCGCCGCCAACGGGTTTGAGGCGCAAAGCTTGCACTCCATGGAAAAGCTGCTCCCGAGGCGCGAGCTCGTAGACATCGGGCGGCGTAGCCCCGCGCATTCGTTCGTGCACATGACGTGGATCGTCTAGCCTGTCGCCCAGGCCCGAGTGAGCTTCCAATCTCGTTCCATTGGGCAGGTAGACGGTATGCGCTGAGATGTCATAAATGGCGGTCCATCGATCATAGCGGGCCAGCGGGCTTCTTGCGTCGCCAAGAACGCCGCTTTCCGGAACCGCATATGCGAGGACGGGCCCAGAAGGTTGCGGGGCGTCGAAAAGCTTCTCGGAAAACGTGCCTTTATTGGAGGGATTGGCAGGCGGAGTGAACTTTCCATTCTGCTCCGCTAAAAGGCGGACGGGAACTTGGAACGAGCCAAACAGGCCGATCATTGTTCCTAGCCAAAGCATGAGTCCACCGGAAAAAAAGGCAATTTCTATTTGTCTAGATGGCGAAACGTCGTAACGACGCCAGGTCCAAATGCTCAGAGCTAAGAGAGCTCCCGCGGCAATTGTTGCATAGACGTAAAGTCCGTTCATTAGACTCCCCATCAGCTTGGAACCCTGGAGGAATACTAATTCCATAAGGCGTCGACGGTAAAGCCACCCTCATCGTCCGGAAGCCCGCGAAGCGGCCCATGGCGTCCTGCCGCCCCCCCAAAATGCGTTTGTAGAAGCAATTTAGGGTTCGGCCCGCTCGAACGAAGCGCCCGTGACGCAAGTTGACCAAATGCGGAAATGGGGCATGGCTTGTTGGCGGCGCCTATCCCGCCGCAAAATTTGTTGCATTCCCGCTTCGCGTATCTGACGGAAAAAAGCCCTGAGGAAACCCAGGGCCTTTCTATCGTCATCATCTTTGAGGTGCGGACTAAAAATCCATTCCGCCCATTCCGCCGCCGGGCATTGCCGGCGCGTCCTTCTTCGGGTGCTCGGTGATCGTCGCTTCCGTGGTGACGATCAGTCCGGCGATCGACGCCGCGTCCTGAAGCGCNNTCTGGCGAGCCGGCGCCTGGATAGCCTTGCGCACGATGTCGACGCCGGTCTTCTGGTCGGAATTGGCCACCTTCACGCCGTCGAGCGATACGATGGCGCGCAGCAGCGCCACGCCGCCGCCGGGCGAAACGCCTTCCTGCACCGCCGCGCGGGTGGCGTTGAGCGCGTCGTCGACGCGGTCCTTCTTCTCCTTGACCTCGACCTCGGTCGCGCCGCCGACGCGGATTACCGCGACGCCGCCCGCGAGCTTGGCCAAACGCTCCTGCAGCTTCTCGCGGTCATAGTCCGAGGTGGTGTCTTCGACTTGCGTCTTGATCTGGGCGATGCGCGCCTCGATACTCTTCTTGTCGCCAGCGCCGTCGATGATCGTGGTGGTCTCCTTGTCGATGCGCACGCGCTTGGCGCGGCCAAGCTGGGTCAGCGTGACGTTTTCAAGCTTGACGCCGAGGTCCTCCGCGATCAACTCGCCGCCGCTGACGATGGCGATGTCTTCCAGCATGGCNNTCGCCCTCGACGTCCTCGGCGACGATCAGCAAGGGCTTGCCTGTCTGCGCGACGGCTTCCAGGATCGGCAGCAGCGCCTGCAACGACGAAAGTTTCTTCTCGTGGATCAGAATATAGGTGTCGTCGAGTTCGGCGATCATCTTCTCGGCGTTGGTGACGAAGTAAGGCGAGAGATAGCCGCGATCGAACTGCATACCCTCGACGATTTCGGTCGCGGTTTCGAGGCTCTTAGCTTCTTCCACCGTGATCACGCCTTCATTGCCGACCTTCTCCATCGCCTTGGCGATTTCCCGGCCGATGAATTCGTCGCCATTGGCCGAGATCCTGGCGACCTGGGCGATTTCGTCGTTCGAGGTGAGCTTCTTTGAGTTTTTGGCGAGATCCGCGACGACGGCCTCGACGGCGAGGTCTATGCCGCGCTTCAAATCCATCGGATTGAGCCCGGCAGCCACGGCCTTGGCGCCTTCGCGGGCGATCGAGGCCGCGATCACGGTTGCGGTGGTTGTGCCGTCACCGGCGGCGTCGTGCTGCTTCGAAGCAACTTCGCGCACCAGCTGGGCACCGAGGTTTTCGAAGCGGTCAGAGAGTTCGATCTCCTTGGCGACAGTGACTCCGTCCTTGGTGATACGCGGGGCGCCATAGGATTTCTCGATCACGACGTTCCGGCCCTTGGGACCAAGCGTGACTTTCACTGCGTTGTTGAGGATTTCCACGCCGCGCAGAATGCGATCACGCGCGTCGGTGGCGAAACGGACGTCTTTGGCAGTCATTTATTGAACTCCTAGGGGAAAGAGGAAGCGTTAGCGTTAGTGGCGGGTCCCGTTGGCCGACGATACCCATGATGTCGCTTTCCTTCATGATGAGCAGGTCCTCGCCGTCGACCTTGACCTCGGCGCTGGACCACTTGTCGAACAGCACGCGGTCGCCACCCTTCAGGTCGAGAGGAGTAAGTCTTTCGCTTTCGTCTCGCCCGCCCGGATCAATCGCGATGACTTCGCCTTCCCGCGGCTTTTCCTTGGCGGTGTCGGGGATGTTGATCCCGCCTTTGGTCTTTTCCTCGCCCTCAAGGCATTTGACCCAGACCCGATCATTGAGGGGACGAAACGCCATTTTGTGTTCTTCCCGTTCTGGGCCCGCTGACGTCGAAAAAGATCGAGCCACGGGAAATGGAAAAGTAAACGCCCAACAAGGCGTTGAGCACTTATGAACGCCCCGATGGCCTGTCAAGGGGCCAAGGGCCGTATACAATACCTTCAATGTTCAACGACGCCTGCTCTGTCGACCAACGCATCGGCAGTTTTGGGCTATGGCTCGCAGCGCTAGAACTCAATGATGTTTCCGCGCGAACTCGGCATGTTAACGTGTCAATGCCCATTCACCCTTCATTCATTTGCAGGATGTTTGACTTGGCGCGATTAAATGGCTCATCGACAAGGCTACTCATGTCGCGGATCTTCCTCTCGCATTCGAGCAATTACAATTTCGAGGCCGTCGCGCTTCGCGATTGGCTGAACGAAAACGGTTGGGACGATGTCGTTCTCCAATACGATCCAGACCAGGACGCTCATCCCAGCGATCGCCCGCGGCGCGCATTGCAGGAAAACGTCGCGCGCTGTGAGGCCGTGATCTTTTTAGTCTCGCGCGACTGGCTCGATTCGCAAGAGCGCCGCGACGAATACGAGTTCGCGCGCAAAGTCGAAAAGGCCGTCTTTGTCGTGCTGATCGAGGAGCTTGCGTCCGACCCGCAACTGCTTGGCCTTCAGGAACCCCATGGCCTCATTTCGCTCGTCTCGGGTGAAGACGATCGGTCGTTTCGCGTCGCGCCGGTCGGCGGGCAAGAGGAGCGGCGGGTGAGCTTTTCGGTCGAGGGACTCGGGCAGCTTAAGGCTAAGCTGGAGCGCCTCGGAATCGATACGCGCTCCTTCGACTGGCCGCCGCGGGGCGAGCCTGAGCGGGCGCCCTATCGCGGACTCGAGCCCTTCGAGGCTGAGGATGCCGGCATATTCTTTGGCCGCGAGGAGCCGTTGATCGAGGCGCTCGATGTCCTGCGCGGCCTCGCCAAGGCGCCGGCTCCGCGGCTCTTCGTCGTGCTCGGAGCCTCGGGCGTCGGGAAATCCTCGTTCCTGCGCGCGGGGTTGTGGCCCAGGCTGGGGCGCGACGACGGTCGCTTCCTGCCATTGCCCATCGTGCGCCCGGAGCGCGCGGCGATGAGCGGCGCCGATGGATTCGTCGCCGCGCTCGCCCGCGCCGCCGAGAAAGCCGGCTGCGAGACGAGCGCGGCGCAAATCCGTGAAGCGGTCTCTGGCGCCGCGGATGGGCCGCGGCCTTTGTTGAGAGCGCTGGCGGCGCGCGCCGCCACGGCCGCGGCCAGCTCGACGCCGCCGACGCTGGTCGTCATGATAGATCGGGCGGAGGAATTGTTTCACGCGGAAGGCGCCCGTGAAAGCCAGAGCCTGTTGGAGCTGCTGCGGGACTTCGCGATGATGGACGATCCCGCCGTCATTGTTGTTTTTGCGATACGCTCGGACTCATACGATGCTCTAGCGGAGGCAAAAGCGCTCGAAGGCCTGCGGCAACGCGTCTTTCCGCTGGCGCCCATGCAGAGCGACGGCTGTCGGGCGGCGATTGAGCGCCCGGCGGAGCGAGTCGCGCGGGCGGGCGGCAAATTGGAGATCGACCCAGACCTGACGTCAGCCCTGCTCAAAGACCAGGAAAAATGCGGCAATGACGCTTTGCCCCTGCTGGCCTTAGTATTGGAGCAGCTTTATCGCGTCTTCGGTGGGACCAAACGCATCGCGCGCGCTGATTACGAGGCTCTCGGAAAGCTCGCCGGCGCGATTGACGCCGCGCTCGGGCGCGTCTTCGAGGCGGCGGATAAGGACGTGCGCATTCCCAAGCAACAGGAGGCGCGGCTGGCGCTGATGCGGCGCGGGCTCGTTCCTTGGCTCGCTGGCGTCGATCCGGCGACGAGAACGGCGCGCCGTCGCATCGCCGGAGCCGCGCAAATTCCGCAAGATGCGCGCCCGCTGATCGATCTTCTCGTTGGCCAGCGCCTGCTTACGCACAAGCTCAACCATGCCACGGGCGAGGCGACGTTTGAACTCGCCCATGAGGCGCTGATGCGTCGATGGGCGACGCTCAAGGATTGGCTGGACGAAGATTTTGAATTGCTTGCGAGGCTCGAAGGCGTTAAGCGCGCCTCGCGCGAGTGGGAGTTTCATTCGCGCTCTCGCGCCTATGCGACGCATGCCGGCGCGCTGTTGGAGGAGGCGGAACGCCTCTACGCGCGGCCGGACTTCACGGCGCGCCTGGACGCGAGCGATCGCGCCTATCTCGCCGCCTGCATCGAAAAGGCGAAACTCGTCCGCGAGGAAGAGAAAGCGCAAGGCCGCGCGCGAGAGGAGCAAGTGCGCGAAAAGAGCGAGAAGCTTATCAAGCGCGCGCGGAATGCGCGGTGGGAGGCGTGGATTTCTTCCGTGGGTCTCGCGGCCGCGCTTGCCATGGCGGCGCTGGGCGGGTGGCAATGGCTATCCGCGACGAAAGCGAAGAGCGAAGCGCAGGCGCAGCGGGAACGCGCGGAGAGGACGCTGGCGCAGGCAGCCGACGCGGCGAACGGACTGGCGTTTGATCTGGCGGAAAAATTCGGGGATCTGTCGGCCGTGCCGGCGCCGATCAAAGCGGATATTTTGAGCGAAACGCGCAAGCTGCAAGAGCAGTTGCTCGCCGGCGGCGCAAAAGGCGACAATCTGCGGCGCGGCGAGTCCGTCGTTCTCAACGAGATTGCGCAAGCGCGTCTCGCCATGGGCGAATCCGCGGGCGCGCTCGCCGCGGCGCGGCAGTCGGCGGCTCTGATGGCGGCTCTTTCGGCCGCCGAGCCGGAGAATGCCGGTTGGCGGCGGGACTTGTCCGTGAGCTATGAAAAACTCGGCGACGTTCAGCAGGCCATGGGCGATCTCGACGGGGCGCTGAAGTCCTTTAGCGACGACCTCGCCATCGCCGCGGCTCTTTCGGCTTCCGATCCCGACAACGCCCAAAGGCGCTGGGATCTGTCGATAAGTTACGAAAAACTGGGCGACGTTCAGCAGGCGCGGAACGATCTTAATGGGGCGCTGAACGCCTATCGCGAGGCGCTCGTCATCAGGGAAAAAGTTTCAGGCTCCGATCCCGGCAACGTCGGATGGCAGCGCGATCTTGCGGTCAGCCTCGAGCGTGTTGGCGCGACGCTGACGCGGCAAGGCGACGCCACGGGAGCGATCGCCGCTTTCGAACAGGCGCTGGTCGTCTATCGCGGGCTCGCTCGCGCACATCCCGACGATGCGCGGTCGCTTGTGTTCTCGATCGTGCCGCATTTGCGGCTCGCGGAGTTGGACAGGGCCAAACAGCGCGAACATCTCGAAGCCGCGCTCGCGATTTTGGAACCGCTGGCGGCGGAGGATCGCCTGGATGCGAAGCGGCGCGGCTGGCTTACGCAGATCAAGGCGCAACTAAAGGCCTTGGGCCAAGCCGCGCCCGCGCCGCGCTCGCCTGCCGTCGAGCCGGCGCTGCGCCAACAGTGACGGGTCGCGGTCGACCGGAACACGAAGCTCGCGCCTCGCGAGGGCGCCGCTTTCGCCCAAGCCGCGCCGCAATGCTCGCGGAAACTTCGCGGCCAGACAACGGAGGCAAGACAATGATCGGGAATTCACGATGAAACGCTTGTGGCGACGACCGAAAGCCCTTGTTTTTTGGATGAGCCTCGCGTCGACGCTCGCATTGGCCGCGCTCACCGCGCCGGGGCAAGCGGCCGCGCAAGGCTTCTACCCTCCCTATGGCTATTATCCCCCTCAACCGATCATAAGATCCGAACCCGAGTCCGAACCCGAGCCCGAGCCCGAGCCTGGCATTTCGCGAAGAGATGTCGCGGCGATATTGGCCCGGCATGGATATCGCCTCGTGGGTCCGCTGCAGGACCGCGGAGACCGGATCGTCGCCTCCGGCGTCGACCCCCGCGGTGGGATGGCGAGATTCGTCGTCGATCCGGAGGAAGGGGAGATACTGAGATCCTGGCCGGTCACCCCCGCTTTTGGACATGGAGGGCCCTATGAGGGATTCGCCGTTCCAGGGCCTTACGAGCCGGTGGAAGAGGGCGATCTCGGCGCTGGCTCGCGCGACGGCCACGTCCATGCGCGGCGCAACGAGGGCGAAGCGCCCGATCGATATGCGCGCGGTCCTCAGACCGCGCGCAACGCCAGGCTGTCCGTGCATTCGGCGGAAAACCCAGCGCGTCGCGGGGCCCCACATCCGGCGGCCTCGCTAGCGACGAAGGTGCGGCCCGTTACGGCAGCCGCCTTCCCGCCGCCCGCTCGCCCAGCGCAGGCGCCGCCGGGACAGGTGCGGGCCGTCATCGCGCCGCCGGCCAAGACATCAACCTCGCCCGCTCCTATCCAACCGATCAGTGCGCCTCCTTCTTCCGCGCACAGTTCCGGGCGGGCGAGCGCGCCGAATCTCTCGAGCCCTATGTCGCCGGCTGAACAGCCACCCCCTCTGGGGATTGAAAATGAGGCCGTGCCGAAGTCAAACATCGGTAAGTGATCATATCCCGTGACAGTCTGAGCAAGGCGGACTCTGTCGCGTTCGCCGTCATCGATACAGCGTCGCGAGGCTCGTCGAGGCGCGAGCGCTCATCGAACGTTTCCAGGCCATGCTCCGAAAGAAAGACGCCGCGTCTCTCGATCCATGGATCGATGACGCCAAGAACAGCTTGATCGCCTTTTTCGCTCGCGGCGCCATGGAGGACAAAGCAGCGGTGCGCGCGGACATCGATAGCCCTTGGGCGAATCGCCAGGCGAGGGACAGATCGCAAAGCTTAAACTCGTGAAACGCCAAATGCATGGCCGCGGAAAAATCGACCTGCTTCAAGCCCAGCTGCTCCGAGCGCCGTCAGCCCAATCAGCCGCCATCGAAATTGCGTCAATGCCAGGATTGGAATCCGATTTACAGGCGCGCGGGCGTGCTGCCCGAATCCCTCGCTGGACGACGATCCGAGACCGCGGCTACTCGTTGGCCGCGAGAACGATCCGCGCGCAGGCCATGGCGTCCGAAAGGGCTTCGTGGTGGTTGAGAGCAATGCCAAGCTTTCGGCAGACGTCGGACAGCTTGGTTGGACGGATGTTCCAGGCGCGCCGGGCCATTTGGACAGTGCATCGAAACGGCAATGACGGAACGGATATGCCATAACTGGCGCAGCAGCCGTGAAGAACCCCCTTGTCGAAAGAGGCGTTATGCGCCGCCAAAAACTCCGCGCCTTCGAGGACCGGCTCTAGAGTCGGCCAAAGCTCCCCGAAGTCGGCTGACTTCGCCACGTCATTCCATGTCAATCCGTGGATATAGGTGAACACGAACTCTCTTGTCGGCGGCTTGATCAGGTGAACCACCTTGTCCACGATTTCGCCGCCGACCACTTTCACAAGGCCGATCGCGCACGCGCTGTCGCGCGCGTAGTTCGCGGTTTCGAAATCAATCGCGACAAAGTTCATGATCCCCTCGAACCCGCCGATGGGTAGCCGGGGCTCGGAATCCTAATTGACTCGCTTGGAGCGAAGTCCATGAGAGATTCGCTTTTTGCGGCCGACGGCAGTCTTGTTCCCGCGCCAAATTGACACGTAAATAGGCGCGAATAAAGAGGCGCCCCCCCAATAGGCGCGAAGACTTCCTCGTGATTGGGCTTGCTTCGCATGCCCCGAAACTGCTCCACTCCCCTTTTCGCAACCTTTGGGGCGTCTCCATGGCGCCGTCCCGCTTTTGGAATTTCCGCACGCAAACCGAACAGACACCGTCCGAATCGGGGCCGCGCGGTTCAGGCGAGGGAACCATCTGCGATCCGTTAACGGGGATGAAGCTAACCGAATGCTCTCCCGCTAATTGGCGCCGCGAGGTCGCCGCGGAAAAGGTTCGACGCTGGTCGCTACGCCCTACAGGAACGCCGACAATAGCGGCCACTGCTCAATGTGTTTTTGAATCATGGCCCGTAGGCTGTCCATGGAAGCATCGAAATGCGCCGGCCTCAGATCGCCGCGCACCATTTCATAACGGAGAAACACGCTGTAAGTGGCGAGTACGTCGGTCAGGCAGTAATCCGCCACCTCGGTCAGCCGCTTCGCCGCCACATAGGCCTCGACCTGACTACCATCGACGCCTCCGATCTTCACCGGAATTTTAGCCAACGCCGCCATCTCGGCGAGGCTGGGCTTGGTCGAACCGCCATAGCCAGACAGCACGTCGCAGAGATCGATATGATCCGAGCCAAAGCGATGCCAATAATTGCGGTGACCGCCGCCATGGAGACCCGGTACGGGAATGCCGAGGGCGAAGGCGCGATAACGCAGCAGCGGCAGGTCGAAGCCGTTGCCGCCGAAGGTTACGAGGATCGGGCCCGTGCCGCGACTATCCACCGGAAGGCTTTTGACGAATCCAAGCAGTAATTCCGCCTCGGTTTTTTCGCCGATCGAACGGCTGTTGATCTGGGTCGCCGTCCAAGGGCCCCCTCCGTCGTCTCGCTTGGCATAGAGGGCGGCGATGCAGACAATCCGGTAAATCGGCGCCTTCAGGAACGCCGTCGCGGGATCCTCGCCACTACGCGAATATCGTTCCCCCAACATCCGTCTGATGTCGGCGTCAGGTGCGTCATCGGGCTGCGCGAGGAGGCGGCGCGCCATCTCGAGGTCGGGAACGGCCTCGATGTCGAAAACAACCAGCGCGGTCATGAATCAATCCGATCCGAAGGGGAGTCTTACCGCGAACGCCGAGGTCAGCCGCGCGTCGCGAGGATCAACGGTGAAGGGCCAGGGCCAGGCAATTGACGCGGTTTGGTGAAACCAGCCTCCGTCAACCAGCGGGCGATCTCGTCGAACGAATAAGTGTCTCCAGCCTCGGTGTTGACCAGCATGTTCACCGCGAAGATCAGCCCGTTCAACGGCCCTCGGCGATCCGCGTCCACCAGGAATTCAGCGATCGCGATCGTGCCGCCCGGCGCCAGCGCGGCGTGGGTCCGTCGCAGGAGCGCGCGGGAGCGTTCGACTCCTTCGCTGTGAAGGATATGGCCCAGCGTCGCCACCTGATGCGGGCCGCCGAGATCCGCCTGCAGCAGATCACCCCCCACCATGGTGAACCGCTCGCCGACCCCGAACCGTTCGGCCACGCGTCGCGTCACGGGGAGCACATCCGGCCAATCGACCGCATGCACGGTAACGTGAGGCGAAGCCTGAGCGAGGGCTATGCCCCAGACGCCGGAGCCCGAGGCGAGATCGAGCACGGAGATCGGTCCTCTCGCTTGGGCGAGGTTTAGCGCATCCGCCAACATACGCGCCGACGGATGACTCAGGGGAAGGATATCCTCGACAAACTCGGCGAAGAACGGCGCGCCTTCCGCGACCGAGTTGACGGCCTTAGCCGGCTTGCCGCTGCCGACAATTTCGGAGAGTTGCAACCAGTTCGGCAGCAGTTGACTGCTCATATGGCGGAAGATCCCGCCCATGAAGCTCGGCTTGTGGCTGACGAGAAAGGCGTCGCTTTCAGGAGTTAGAGCATAGCGCCCTTCGTCGTCGCGGCTAAGCAGCGCGAACCCGACCAGAAGATCAGCAATCGCCGACAGCCCTCGTGTGGAGGCGCCCGTCGCTCGCGCCAATTCAGCGATGGACATTGGCTGCGTCGCCAGCACATCGAAAACATGGTGGCGGATCGCCGCCTCGATCGCGAGCGGCGGCGCGAAGGCCCAGACGAACTGCAGAATGCGCTCGGGCGTCACGGACGGTCCGGTGTTGCTCATCGCTTTTTAGTGCTCCTTCGGTCTCGTCGCGGACTTTGTTGAGATCCAATAACGCATCTCCGAGTTGCATGATGCTACCGGATCAAGCAGCGAGGTCAATCATCGGGGGCGAGCGGACTCGACATTTGTCCTCGCCGCGTGAAATGTTCCCCTTCATTTTGGAGGGGCATTTGCTGAAGGGACCGCCGGCAAGCGTTCTATTCGTTGACGTTGAAACAACGGGCCTTCACGGCGCCGACAGGATAGTGAGCCTAGGCGCTATTAGGCTTCCGACTTTTGAAATGTTAACCGGCGTCCTTCAGTTCGATCAAATTCACTTGATTTTCGATCCTGGACGGAAGAGCCATCCAAAAGCCGAAGAAGTTCACGGTTACGACGACTGGATATTGCGCCATCAGCAGCCATTTTCCGATTACGCCGCGCCATTATTCGATTTTATTTCATCTGCCGGTCTTGTCGTCGCGCATAATGCTGAGTTTGATGAATCATTTCTTGCGCGTGAGTTTGATGCGGCCGGGCTACAAATGCCGCTCATGCAGTCATGTTGCACGATGCAGGCCTATCGAGGCTGGGGTCTCGGCGGAAGCGCGTCGCTTTCGGCAATCTGCTCGCGCCTTGCGATCGGACAACGCGGCCAAAGGCATGACGCGCTTCAAGACGCCTGGCTGGCGATGCAGGTCTATCTTTGGCTTCACAAAAGCGTGCTTTGGCAAACGCCATTTTCCGTCATTGCCGAACCCGAGCCGCAAAATCCGAGGGATTTTCCCCAAGACCGGAGGGGCTGCTCCCTCGGCGAAAGGCTAAGCGGAAGGCGGCGGGTCGAAATCTCTTTCCACCCTCGACGGGCTTGCCCGGGCCATTTGGATCGACTGGGGGGGCAGGGCGGCTCACCGACGAGCAGGCGAGCGCGCTGACGGAGACGCTGGAGGGTCGCAAGTTGAGAGGTGCGGGGGATCGACACAGTAGCGATCCGGGCGCCTCGGGTGGTCGAGGCCGCCCGCGAGCAGGGCCGCTTGAGCCATTTTCCTTTTAGGCGGAAGGCGGCACGGTCGCCGAAGCGGCGCCGGATTGCGATTTCGGGCTTTCCGGGTTAGGATTTCACGCCAAAAGCCGCTAGGGAAATCGCAAATTGATGGCCGTTGCCGACCCTCGCGAGTGCTTGGCGGTCCAATGGGAGGGGCGGTCTTTATCGGGAGCGTTGTCGGGCCGCATTCGAGTGTGAACGAATAAAAAACATAAAAGTCGCTCATCGTTTGAATAGCCAGCGAATGCAGTGTAAATGGGGCTTGTTCCATATGTCGGAGTAGGAGGCGGGAGCCGTGTCCGTCGTTGTCATCGGCGTCGATCTTCATGTGTGTAGATCATCATGGGCTTCCATTGATCAGAAACGGGTAGAGTAAGACATATGCGACACGATAGGGCGACGGCTTCGCTGGATAAGGAATTCTCCTCGTCGATTTGCCGGGGCGAGCGGCCGTGCGGCGAATGGCTTGCCGTCGAGCGAATTGGCGTCCGGGACGACGCGATGTCGACGCCGATGGCTTCGGGGCAAGGCCGATGCCCTTCCGCCGCATCGACGACGCAGCGCGCGATCCTCGCCTGATGCGCGGCGCGCCTTCCATCGCGACGGCGACGGCGCCGAGCATGGGCGCCCGCCCCATGCGCGGCCGTTTGGCCCTATCCATCCTCGGATTGGGCGCGGCGCTGCTCGCCGCGCCGATCGCATCGCCGCCGCTGGCATGGGCCGCGCCGCCGAACAATGCGCCGCCGGCGCGAATGGTGGTCGAGGCCAAGGAACTCGTCAACGACGAGGACAAGGACACGATCACGGCCAATGGCGACGTGCAGATTTATTACAATGGCCGTTTCCTGCGAGCGGACCATGTGGTCTATGATCGCAAGACCGCGCGTGTTTTCGCGGAAGGGCACGCGACGCTGACCGAAACGGATGGATCGGTGATCCACGCCGAGAGGTTTGATTTCACTGACGATTTCAAGAACGGATTTATCGAGAGTCTGCAGGCCGACACGCCCGACAACACCCACTTCAGCGCGCCTCGCGGCGAGCGGTCCGGCGGCGATTCCATGGTGTTCGACAAGGGCTCCTACACCGCCTGCGAAGCCTGCAAGGACGATCCGACGAAGCCGCGCATGTGGCAGCTCAACGCCAAGAGGATCATTCGCGACGAGGTCGAGAAGGTCATCTATTACGAAGACGCGACTTTCGAGCTGCTGGGAACGCCGATCGCCTATTTTCCGTTCCTGTCCGGGCCCGACCCCACCAAAAAGCGGCAGACCGGCTTTTTGGCTCCCGAGCTGAGCTACGGAAGCAACACGCTGGGCGTCGGCGTCGGCCTTCCGTTTTTCTGGGCGATCGCGCCCGACATGGATCTGACGATCACGCCGACCTATTTTTCGCAGCAAGGGCCGTTTCTCACCGGGGAGTTCCGTCAGCGCTTCGAGACTGGCAATTATATGATCCATCTCGAAGGCACGCATGTCGGAGAGCCCGGCGTGTTTCCGGCGCCGCCGGTGGGGGCAAGCGATCGGAGGTGGCGCGGCGAGGCGCGCAGCACCGGGCAATTCACGATCAACGATGAGTGGAAATACGGCTGGGACGTGACGGCCCTGTCGGATCGCTACTTTTTACTGGATTACAAGCGCTACGTCGGCCTGAACGATAATTATTTCTTCCGCGAGTCCTCCTCGACGGCCTATCTGACGGGGCAGGGCGATCGCAGCTATTTCGACATGCGCGGCTTCTATTTCCAGCCGCTGTCGCCCAACGACGTGCAACAGCAGCAGCCGATCACCCATCCGATCACCGACTACAACCGCGTTTTCGACATAGATCCGGCCAAGGCGTTTGGCCTTGGCGGCCAGATCGAGGTCGATGCGAATTTCACCAGCACCTCGGCCAGCATCGCCAATTACGAATCTGTTCAGCCGCGCACGCTCGACTCGGTCTACGGCCTTTACACCGTCTGCCAGATCTATTCGCCGGCCTCCGACCCCTACAAGAGCACCTGTCTGTTGCGCGGCGTTGGCGGCGACTATCAACATGCGACGGCGAGCGCCGCCTGGAAGGAAAAATTCATCGATCCCATTGGCGGCGTGTGGACGCCCTTCGCCTTCGCGCGGTTCTTTGGCTCCTATCTCGATTACAATCAGACCGGCTCTTTCGACGCCCTCAACAACGCCGCGCAACCCATTCCAAATGGCGCGCAGAACCTGTTCTTGAAGTCCGACCAGGTGGCTCGAGGCCAGGCCTTGCCGGGCTTTGGAATGGAGTGGCGTTATCCGCTGCTGGCGCGCGTCGGCGAGTTTGGAAGCCTGGTGATCGAGCCGATCGGGCAGGTGGTGGCGCGGCCCAACCAGTCCTCCATCCCCTCGCTCGTCAACATGGATGCGCAAAGTCTTGTGTTCGACGACACCAACCTGTTCGAATGGAGCAAATATTCGGGCTACGACCGCTATGAAACGGGCACGCGCCTCAATTACGGCGGACAGGCGAGCATGACCTTTTTCAACGGGGCGTTCGCGAACGCCTTGCTCGGACAGTCGATTCAGCTCGCCGGCGCGAACTCCTATTCGACCGCCGACGCCGCCAATGTCGGGCTCTCCTCGGGTCTCGACACGCGCGCTTCCGATATTGTCGGACGTGTCAGTTTCGCGCCCAACTCGCAAATCACCTTTGTCGCCAAGGGTCGGTTCGACAAGGACTCGCTGGAGGCGCGCCGCCTTGATGTCGGGGCCTCTTGGAAACTTGCTCCGCTAACGCTAAGCATTCAATACGCCAATTACGCCGCGCAGCCGGTGATCGGCTTCGATGTGCGCCGGCAGGGCCTTTCCGCCGACGGCAAATACGACATCACGAAAAACTACTTCTTGAACGCCAATGTCACCTTCGACATGAGCCGCTATCTTTACAACGGCCTGTCGACATATGAGACGCTCACGGTCACTAACCCATTGACCGGAAGTTATCTCACCGGCACGGCACCCGTATTCTCGATCGCGCAGATCGGCTTTGGGGCGGGCTATCACGATGAATGCTTCACCGCCACGGTGAAATATTCATCCATTTATCAACCGGAAGTAAGCACTGGGCAACCGGCCCGGAATCAGACCTTTTTGCTGACATTGCAATTTCGCACCCTTGGCGACTTGAAGGTCGGCGAAGGATTAGGCTCCATTCCGATCCACGACGGCGTGCGCGCGGTGCCGTGATGCGACGGATCGAAACCTCGGGCTAGCGGTCCCTGTCATTGCTTTTGACGGTGATCTCTGGGTCTCTGTCGCTTGGCGGCGGCGATGAAGGTGATTCGTGGCCGCGGCAAGGGGGCTCGCCTCACCCGATCTGGCTGGGAAGACAATGCGATCATACGCGTTTCAATTCGCCGCTCGCGGGGCACCGGCCGGGGTTCGGGAACCAGTCTTCCTGGTCCGAAGCGGCGCGCCGTTGAACCCTGTCGCGACACATGCGATATGTTTGCGCGCGCGATTTGCTTCAATCGGGTTCGCGAGGGGGCGTGGATGCAGGCGTTCGAATTGAGTTCCGTCCGAGGACTGGTGGCCGTCGTCGGCATGGCGCTCTGCTTGTCGGCCTGCGAAGTTCGTCCGCTCTACGGCCCAACGACGATGGGCATCCCGCTCGCCGACGAGCTCAAAGCGATCGAGATTACGCCCATTCCCGACCGGATCGGCCATTACGTCAGAAACGAGCTGATCTTCGCCTTCAACGGAACCGGTTCCGAAACGACCCCGGCGCGCTACAGACTTGACGTGAAACTCAAGGAGCGCGTGCAGTCGCCGATCATCGACACGGTCACGGGACGCGCGACCTCCGCCACCGTCTTCATGGATGCGGAATATAAATTGACGGCGCTCGCCACCAGGAAGGAAGTGACGTCGGGGACGCTGATGCAGATGGCGAGCTACGATAGGTTCAGCAACCGCCTGTCCAATGTGCGCGCGGCGCGCGATGGCGAAATCCGCGACGCCAAGACGATCGCCGACGAGATCCGAAACAAGATTTCGATGGAGCTCGCCTTCCGCGACCCGTCGAAAGACAAGGAGCCGA
Source organism: Methylocystaceae bacterium (assembly GCA_003134075.1). GTDB lineage: Bacteria > Pseudomonadota > Alphaproteobacteria > Rhizobiales > Beijerinckiaceae > Methylocystis. The sequence continues at coordinate 26,596 of PLAI01000104.1, forward strand.
CCCCGCCGGTCGCGCCGCCGCCGCCAAATGCCGCCGACTTCCCGCACGCGCAAGGAAATCCGAGCGGCCAATAAGCGCTGTTTTTTTTAAGGGAAAGGCCCGTGTTCTCGGTCTCTCGCGAGCGACGCGCGGAGGCCCGCGGGAGCGCGGGAAACGAAACGGGTGTCGATTTGACGCCGCCGGCGCGATTTGGTTTATACTCGCGCTGTTTATGCTTGCGCCTGAATAGAGCGCGTGCCGCGCATGGCCGCCGAGGTTAGCCGAACGAAAGGATATGCTCCTGCCCTATCATTCAGTTTCCCGGATGGCCGTCGCCGCCCGCGCCGCTTCATTTCTTGGCCGCCTGGTCCTCGTTGATCTGGTCATCGTCGATGTCGTCTGATTTCATCATTCGCTGCTCGGGCGTCGGCAAGGCGTTTCAGCTCTATCGTCATCAGAACGATCAATTGAAGCAGATCGTCCTCGGTCTTTGGAAGAAGTTCTATACGGAGAAATGGGTTCTTACCGATGTGAACTTCGACATCGCCAAGGGCGAACGCGTCGGCATCGTCGGCCACAATGGCGCGGGCAAGACGACGCTGCTGCAAATGCTGTGCGGCATCACGCAGCCGACCAGGGGCTTCTTCGACGTGCGCGGACGCATAGCGCCGATCCTCGCGTTGGGATCGGCTTTTGATGGCCTGCTGACGGGTCAGGAGAACGCCCGGATCGGCGCCGCCATCCTCGGCTTGACGCGCACGGAGATCGACCGCCGCATGGCGTCGATCGCCGCCTTCGCCGACATCGGCTCGGCGTTCGAACAGCCCATGCGCACATATTCCAGCGGCATGGTGGCGCGCGTCGCCTTCGCCATCTGCGTGCACGCGGACGCCGACATCCTCATCATCGACGAGGCCCTGTCGGTCGGCGACGAGCCCTTTCAGGAGAAATGCGAGGATTATCTCGTCGAATTCGCCAAGACCGGCACGATTTTGATCGTCTCCCACAGTCTCGATTATCTCGAGACCCTGTGCGACCGCATTCTTTGGCTGGACAATGGCGTAATACGCGAATCGGGAGATTCGGCGAGCGTGATCGCGCGCTATCGCGAAGCCATGCACCCCGCGGGCGATCCTGTTCAGCGCGGCGCGTGATCGGGAGCGTTGAGCTTGAGCGTTTGAGCCGAGAGGGGGAGCGCGATGCGCGCGTTCGCCAGCACTGGCTGCGCTTGCAGAGTGTCGAAGGTCGTTCTTTGCCCGAATTTGGCTTCTTCGCATATGCCCACGAGAGCGGACTCGGTCTTGGCGACCTCGTCCCGATGACGATCGTGCGCTCCGCGAGCGTTTAGGTAGCGCGACGGATTGGCGCCCTCAACAAAAAGGATCCGTACCTTCAAGGTATCCCTGAACATATTTACGCAAGCCGTTTTCGAGGCTCGTCATGGATTGGTTGTAGCCCGCCGCGCGGAGTTTATCGAGCGAGGCGCATGTATAATATTGATACTTGCCCTTCAGGTTCGCCGGAAGATCGATGAACTCGATTTTCGAATCGACGCCGAGTTCTGCAAACATGATCCGGGCTTTGTCGTAAAACGACCGCGCCACGCCCGATCCGACGTTGTAGAGCCCCGAGGCCGCCGATTGATCCTTGAGCGCCCAGAGGGCCACATCGACGCAATCGCCGACCCAGACAAAATCGCGAAGCTGTTCGCCATCGGCATAGGCAGGGTTTTCCGAGCGAAACAGGCGGACGGCGCCGCGCTCGCGTATCTGGGCGTGCAGATGCGCCGCGACGCTGCGTTGGCCGCCTTTGTGATATTCGTTCGGCCCATAGACATTGAAGAACTTCAGACCGACCCAGCGCGGCGGGACCGGCTCGTGACCCTGCGCGCTGCGCAGAACGAATCGGTCGAAGACGTGCTTGCTCCAACCATAAGGATTGAGCGGACGCAGCATGCCGAGATAATCATCGTCGAACCGGTCCAGAAACCCGTGCTCGCCATCTCCGTAGGTCGCCGCCGACGACGCGTAGACCAGTGGAATCTCGGCCCGCGCGCAGAACCGCCACAGATCAACCGATAGCCGGAAATTATTGCGTACGATGGCGTCGACGTCCGTCTCCGTCGTCGTGGAAATCGCGCCCATATGCACGACACCGCAGATTTTCGCGCGGTTTGCCTCGAGAAAGGCGCGAAGCTCTTCGGGCGCGATCAGATCGGCCAGCCGACGCTTGGCGATATTGCGCCATTTAAAGGCGTCCGCGCCCAGCCAGTCGACGATGACGATGTCTTCGTCAAAGGAATCGAGCGCCGCCGCGATGTTCGAACCGATGAAACCTGCTCCGCCCGTGATCACATACATGGCCGTCTCATGGATTGCCGTCCTCGAAAATAGTCGATCGCCTGCCGCGCCGCCTTGAGGAAATCCGGCGCGACGCGGACGTCCTTGACGCCGCGGGCGGCCGCTGCGCCCATATCCGCCTTGCCGTCGCCGATCAAGACTGCGTCTTCCCGCGCGAAATCGAAGTCCGCCATCGCGTCCAGAACCATACCGGGCGCGGGCTTTGGATCGGACAGGTATATTTTGTCGATGATAATCGTTCCGTCTCGATCCAGAAGGGCAAAGCATCGATCTAAGGGCGCGGCGGCGGTCACCGCGCATCTCCCGCGTCGGCGCGCGAGATGATCGACGTCGTGCTATGCCCCGCTTCGAGCGGGACAATAAGAGTCTTCCCGCCGTAAGCCTGGACGAGATCCGCGCCGACCACGGTGTCGATGGTGTAATCGCCGCCCTTAATCAGCACATCCGGCTTAAGAAGTTGGATAAGTTCCAGCGGTGTGTCCTCCTCGAACAGGATCACGAGATCGACGCTGCCGATCGAAGCCATGACAGTCGAACGTGCGTTCTCGTTTTGCACAGGGCGCGTCGGACCCTTGAGACGACGGACGGAAGCGTCGCTGTTCAGCCCCACGACGAGCCGGTCGCATGATGCGCGGGCTTGCCTCAGCAGTTCGACATGCCCGGGGTGCAGAAGGTCAAAGCATCCGTTGGTGAAGCCAACTCGCAGACCGCGCTCGTTCCAGTCGCTCACAATGGCGTCGGCGGCGTCGGCGGCGACAATTTTGGGATTAGCGCCAGACAGGGCGCGCAGCGCCGAGGCCAGTTCGCTGGCCTTGACGACAGCGGTGCCACGCTTGCCCACGACGAGCCCCGCGGCGACGTTGGCGATCCGAGCGCCCGCGGCAACACTCATTCCTCCAGCCAAGGCAAGCGAGAGGACCGCCACCACGGTGTCGCCGGCGCCAGACACGTCGAAGACCTCGCGCGCCGCCGTCGGAATGCATGATGGTCGGCTTTCGCCATTGACGGGATCGTAGATGGTCATCCCTTGTGCGCCGCGCGTGAGAACGACCGCATCCACTTCCGCGAGATCGCGCAAGACTTTGGCGGCGGCCTCCGCGGTCTCATCCGTGTCGCAATCGAGACTGGTGAGCATCGCCGCCTCGGAGCGGTTAGGCGTCAGCACCGAGGCGCCGGAATAACGGCGCACGTCCTTCGTCTTGGGGTCGACGACAACCGGTAGGCCGCGCGCTCGCGCCATATCGACGATCCTCCGGATCACCACGGGGGATAAAACCCCTTTCGCATAATCGGACAGCACTACCGCGTCGATCCTGCCCGCAACGCCTTCAAAGCGGGTGCAAATTTCGGCGACATGGTCTTCGTCGAGTTCGAGCCTGCGCTCGACGTCGAGACGCATGATCTGTTGTCCTTCCGAGACAAAGCGAGTCTTAACCGTTGTCGGATGGCGCGCCACGCGCACGAAGGAGCCCTCGACATGTTCAAGTTCGGCGACGCACTTCGCAATCAAATCACCGTGCTCGTCCTCGCCCAGAACCCCGACGAGCACGGCTTCGCCTGCGAGGGCGGCTATGTTGCGCGCAACATTCGCCGCTCCGCCGAGCATGAATTTTTCGGACTGAAAATGCAGGATCGGGATGGGGGCTTCTGGAGACAGGCGCTCGACGCGCCCGGAAACGAACCGGTCGAGCATGACGTCGCCGAGGACCAAGATGCGTTTGTCGCGCCAGCTCGCAACGTCCGACTTGGGGGTTCCGCGCAACATGGTTTCAGCCTCCAGCCGACCGACGAAGCAAGCGCCTAAATGGCTCGACCGCATTTTGCAACAGGGCCCTGCGCGGCGTTGGCGATGTTGAACGAGGAACGCTCGACATTGGAAAGAGAGAAGTCGCTTTTGTCATTGACGATTGAGACAGGGCTCGAGCCTCCTCAGCACTTCCGATCGCACATATTCGAAATCGATCGCGCCGATGCACTTATGGCCGTTCGGACAATAGTCGAGGGAGGGTAGAGAGCATGGCGCGCATTCGACTGGCGCGTGGATGATCGTCACATCCTTGCCGAACGGCGCCCAGTTTTCGATCGGCGCGACGCCGGAGAAGATCGCCAAGGACGGGATGTCCAGCCGCGCCGCCACATGCGTCAGGCCGCTGTCGTTGCCGATGTAGAGATCGGCTTGCGAAATAATCGCAATGGCCTCTTGCAGAGAAGTCTCGCCGACGAGCGAGTTTGCGTTGGCCGACTCCGCCATTTCGGCGAGGCTCGGCGAGCTTTCAGCGTCGCTTTTCGTGCCGAGCAGAACGACCGCGGCCCCCATGTCGCCGGTCAGCCAGGATGCCAGCTGCATGAAATTTTCGATCGGCCAGTTCTTGATCAGCCGCCCCGAAAACGGGTGCATCACGACGAGAGGGCGGCCGTCCCGAAAAGAAAGGTCGAATTTAACCGTTCCCGCGAGTTTTTCCCGCAGCGCGGCGCCGCCCAGTTCGGGGTTATGCTGGAAAAAATCGACGACGCTGTGGGCGAGACTCAACATGAGCATTCTTTGATTGCTGGCGAGGCTCTGGGGATACGAAAAATTCGGGCGCGGCGTCGCGATCGTTAGAACGGACTCACAGGCGCCGCTCACATAACCGCATTTATATTTCGCGGACAAATGATCGAGCACGACCCGCGTATCGGGATCGACGCGCAAATCGATCGCGAGGTCGAACGGCGTTTCGGCGATGTCTGCGATCATTTGCCGGGAAAAATTCGGCCGCTCCGCATCGGCGGTCGGAGCGAAAAAATCCAGCGTCGCCACACGTTCGAAAATTCCCAATGAGCGCGCCAACGAAGCGTTCCAAGGGCCGCAGAGAAGCGTTAGCCTCGCGGAAGGAAACGCTCGGCGAAGAGCCGCGAATGAGTCGAGCGCCAAGATAAAGTCGCCGATGTGATCCAATTTCACTGCTATAATACTTTCTATTTCGATTTCATTTTTGTAAGCGTGGTAATTTTCACCAGCCCATACGCAGGGACGATTGACCACGCCGGACGTTTTCCGAAAGCCGAAATTGCTTTTGTATTCTTGGTTTTGTGTTATTTCACCTAATATCTTTGTAAAACTGGCTCGTTTGTAAATTAGTGAGGTGTAATATTCTAGGTTTATCGGATCCGGTTTCCTCCCCAGAAAAAAACCCAAAAGTATTTCGGCGTAATCCCTGCTGGACTGCCTTGACCACGGCAGTTTTTTGAACCAGCGCATATCTATTGTAACCTTTCTTGCAGCGGCTATGCCGTGTCCGAGGTCGGGAGTTCCGGATTGACCGGGGAGGGCCCGAGCCGTCCGGGTGAACGTCCGACGATAGGATTATTACCAAAGACAGCAGCCATTTTCACCTGGAAACGCCTTATCTCTCGGCTCTTCAAACCGCAAGTGTGAATTTACGTGGAATAAGGGCTCTGGCGCAATTTTGGCGCATTTTTCGAACAGCTCGCACCGATGAGGCGCGCTTCGAGTAGATCGAGTTTCGCGCGTGTTTCGTCCAATTCTCAACTCTTCAGCGACGGATAAATCAAACATGTTCCGTCGACGTCGATATCAATCGGGATCACCGAAAGCGGGGCGACCGCATGCTCAAGCTGCTTTCGTTGCTCTGGCGGGATGAGCGCCACGAAGACTCCGCCGCCTCCCGCCCCGCAAAGCTTCGCGCCATGCGCTCCGGAAGCCATGATGGCGTCGTAAATCTCGTTGATTGAATCGTTGGTAATCGCTTTCGCCAACCGACGTTTGATAAACCACGATTCCGATAACATGCGACCGATGTCCGCGAGAAAATCGCCTTTGTCCGATTCGAGGATCGCGACGCATTCACTGACGAGTTGGAGCAGATCGCCAGCAATCTCAATGATGACGAGACCATTGCCGGCGTTCGCGCTTTGGCGCTCGACGGCAAGGCGCTCAAGAAAAGCTTCGACGCCTTCAACGACGCCAAGGCGAGGCAGGTTTTGAGCGCCTTCGCCACCGACAGCGCGCTTGTGCTGGCGCATATCGAAATCGACGAGAAATCCAACGAGATTCCGGCGGCGCAAAAACTTTTTGAGGAAATCGATCTTGCAAACCGCGTCGTCACGCTCGACGCCATGCACTGCCAAAAAAACTTTCGAGGCGGCGGCGGCAAACGCCCATCTGATCGTTCAGCTCAAGGAANNACCAGCCGAGCCTGCATGGGCGCGTCAAGGACCATTGCCGCAAGGCACCGCTGCTCTCGGGCGCGCAAACGATCGACGACAAATGCCGCAATCGCCATGAAACGCGGATCGTCGGCGTGTTCGACGCGGCGCCCGCCGTGGCGGATAGCGAATGGGAGACCCATGTCGCCGCCATCATTGCAGTCGAACGCACGGTTCATGCGTTCCAGCCGGCGACCGGTCTTTTCAAAACCTCGAACGAGACCTCTTTCTATTTGTCAATCGTCCTATCGGCGCAGAGCAAGTTGCCGCCGCCATTCGCGGCCACTGGGGCATCGAAAATCGCTCTCACTATGTGCGCGACGTCACATTGTGCGAGGACGCCTCACGTATTCGCAAAAACCCCGGCGTCTTCGCCAGAATCCGCAGCTTCGCTTACAATATCCTGAGGATAAACCAGAGCGACTCCATCGCCCAGGACCGCTACGCCGCCGCTCTCGGAAGACTGGACTTCCTGCTATCGTTGAAGTTCTATAGAGAGCGTTGAACAGCCCTGGGGGGCGGGAAGAGCGACATCGATGGCCAAAACAGGAATTTCACTCGTGGTCGTCTCGACGGACACCTATGAACTCGGCCTGCAGGCCGTTGTCAAATCGGTCAAGAATTTCAATTTCGACGAGGTGCTCATTCTGAGCGATCTGCAGGAGGCGTGGGGCGACTTCCCGATAAAGAAAATCGACAGATTCAAATCTGGAAGAGACTACAACCTCTTTATATTGTCGGAACTCCACAAATACATCAATACAGATTTTTTTATCGTCGTCCAATACGACGGATTCGTCTTGAGGGGCGATCAGTTTTCTCCGCATTTCTACCATTATGACTATATCGGAGCGCCGTGGCCGTTCCACGACAGTCTCAACGTGGGCAATGGCGGGTTCTCCTGGCGATCGCGTCGCCTGGCGGAAGCCGCAGCCAAAATCTTCGAAACCCATCCTCCGGAACCGGACGAGCCCGTGCTCGAGGACCATTATTTGTGCCGACTAAACCGCGTTTTGCTCGAAGAGAAATTCGCGATGCGGTTCGCAAGCGAAGGTATAGCCGAGCATTTTTCCGTCGAACACAGAACGAGACCATTTCCCACTTTCGGCTTCCACGGGGTGTGGCATCTACCAAAAATTTATAGTGACCGGCTTGACTGGCTAATGGAGAAATTACCTCCAAGACTGCTTGAAAATGACGCAATGTACTCCTTTCTTGCTGACGAGATGTACAACATATCCGTGCCTCATTACCGTAAGTTGACCAAGTTGAAAGGGCAGGCTAACCGGAAGGGCTACGGTTTGCTGGGAGTCCGACGTTGGCTGGGTGCCCGGTGACGCCGGGCTGAGCCAAGGCCGGCTCGCAACAAAGCGCGTCGCAGTAAATGGAGAGGTAGTGGAATGCGCATTTTTATCAGCGGAGTCGCGGGATTTTTAGGAAGCCATTTGGCGGAATCCTTCATTGCTGACGGGCATGAGGTGGTGGGCTGCGACAACATGCTTGGCGGCGAGCTGGACAACGTCCCTGCAGCCGTCAACTACTTTCAATACGATTGCTGCCATCACAATTCCATGGTCAAAATCACCAAGGGGTGCGACGTTGTCTATCACTGCGCCGCCACCGCTTATGAGGGCCTGTCAGTCTTCTCGCCGCACGTCGTGACGCAAAACATCGTCACCGCCTCGGTTTCGCTCTTCAGCGCAGCGATCGCGAATCGCGTGAAGAGGATCGTCTTCTGTTCGTCGATGGCGCGCTATGGGGTCAACGAGGTGCCGTTCCGCGAAAGCTACGAGCCGCGGCCACAAGACCCCTACGGCATCGGCAAGGTCGCGGCCGAGCAAATGCTGCGCAATCTCTGCGAGACGCACGGCGTCGAATATGTGATCGCCGTGCCGCATAATATCATCGGGCCGCGCCAGAAATACGACGACCCTTATCGTAACGTGGCGAGCATCATGATGAATCTCATGATGCAAGGACGCCAGCCGACGATTTATGGCGACGGCGAGCAGAAGCGTTGCTTCTCCTTCGTCGATGACGACATCTATTGCTTAAAGGAAATGGCTTATCGACCCGACGTCGTCGGCGAACTCATCAACATCGGGCCGGATGAGGAATTCGTCACGATCAACGAGCTGGCGAACAACATCGCCAATTTGTTGAAGTTCAACGTCAATCCGATCTACATGCCGGGGCGTCCGCAGGAAGTGAAGCTGGCGACTTGTTCGGCGGACAAGGCGAGAAAACTCCTCGGCTATCAGACTAAGGTCAAAATGGAGGACGGGTTGCAGGCGATGATCGACCACATTCGCCGTAAGGGACCGCGGCCGTTCCGCTATCATCTCGATCTGGAGATCGTAAGTGAACTTACGCCGAGAACATGGAAGGAAAAGCTCTTCTGATCCAAGGCGGAATTCCCCGGCGGATGGCGTCACCTTTAGAGCGAAAAAGTCACCGAAACGCCGACGATTTTATTGGAGATTCATCATCGTGGTCTCGGCGTTATCGCCCACTTCAAACGCAGGAACGCCGGGCGATCCGAGCTAGCTGAAATCGAAGAATGCGCGGGCAAATGCCGGCATGGCGGCGATGCGGTCTCTTAGCAAGCCGAGCTTGAGTTCCCCGTCACTAACGGCGCGGGGCTCCTTGAAGCATGCAAGAATCCCTCCTTGCACTTCGGGGGCTTCGGTCTAGGCGGCCTTATCCTTCGGTACGGAGCGGAGACGTCGCGCAAGTTCGTCGAATTCTTGCGTTCCGAAGGGACGCGCCCGCAATTCCTCAGGCGGCAGGATTTCCGGCAGGCAACACCGGGCCACATCCGGCATTCCCGCGCCTGGGGATTCTTTCTCGTAACGGGCCTCGACGCTCGATTTGCTCAAAATCATACGCTTATACCAGCCCGCGCTGACGGCGCCTCACTGGAATTCCTGAATCGGGCGTTTTCTGATTCGTATTGGCGAACCAAGGGAGGTTCGTCATGGGAGCCGCGATTGGACCGCAAAAGGATTTTTCGGCCGAGGCGCTACGCGCGATGGCGCGACGTACGAAGGACGGGCCACTGGCCCGAAGGCTCCTCGCCCTCCCGGCGATCTATGATGGGGCGACACGCGGCGAAGCGGCGAAGATCGGCGGCGTGACGCTTCAGATCGTTCGCGACTGGGTTCTTCGTTTCAACGCCGACGGCCCGAATGGCCTTGTCGATCGCAAGGCGCCGGGACAGCCGTCGCTTTTGAAGGACGAACATCGCGCCGCGCTGGCGCACATGGTCGAGGATGGCCAAACGCCGGCGATCCATGGCGTCGTGCGCTGGCGGATCGTCGATCTCTGCCAATGGCTGTTCGAGTAGTTCCGCATATCCGTGTCTGAAACGACCATGAGCCGCGAGTTGCGCGCCATGCTTGACGCGGCTCGTTACCGAGCCAGATCCAACTTATATACGGTCGCTGTTCGAGACAGCCGCACCAACATCCCGCTTGCGGCGGACGAGGGCTCAAGAAGGCGAGACCATTCTCATCGAGCGGCTTTTTAAGCCATGCTTGTTCTAGGTTCGCCTGCCTTGGTTCCACCAGGACTGATCGGATCCTGGAAGATTGCGAAAACTGATTTCTAATGCATCAGGCAGTTTTCAAAGCGGCGCCTTCGATTACGACGCCGGCATTGACGTGCTTCCAGATCGCGACAAGCAGCTTGCGGGCCAGCGCCACGATCGTCTGCTTTTTGAGCCGCCCGCCGTTGTGTTTCACCCGCTCCTTGAACCAGATGGTTAGTGCCGAGCCCGACTGGTGACGCACCCACAGCCACGCAACCTGGATCAGAGTTGTTCGCAGTCGTGGATTTCCGGATTTGGAGACACCCAGCTCGTGATCGACTTTTCCGCTTTGCCAGGGTGTCGGCGCAAGACCTGCGCAGGCCGCAACCTGTCTCCGGTTATCGAAATGGCGGGACAGCCCCTCAGTCCAGAGCACAGCGGCAAACTCCGGTCCGATGCCTTTAAGCTTGAGCAGAAGCCCCGGCGTCGGTGTAGAAACCTGTGCGGCTACAAACATAGCTTCCCGCGCGTCTTCGACGTCGTTGATCTGTTTCAGCAGTAGTTCGATTCGATCGAGTTCGCGACTAAGCTGCGCTTTCAGGCGAGGGGACAGCGGACGCCCGTCGCCAGTCCGAAGCTTCTCCAGTTCTTTGCGTCGGTCGCGGCGTAGCGGCTCATACCCGGATATTCCCTGACCAAAGAGCAGACCTTTGATGCGGTTGATGTGCCGTATCCGCTCATTGATCAACGCTTTGCGTTCGCGCGAGATACGGCGGAGGTCCTCTTCCTCGGGCGTCGGCGCCCGAACCATCTTGCAGACCCGCGGTTCGCCGCGTTTGTATGCCAACAACGCAAGGACCAGCGCCTCACCGTCAATCTTGTCAGTCTTCGCCCGGCGGCGGCGGCGTGAGACTGCTATCGACGCTGGATCGACGACGTGGCTCTCGATACCCTCGGTCTGCAAAACACGGTGGATCCAGAAGCCATCGAGGCCAGCCTCCTGAATAATTATAATCGCGAAGTTTCGCCCGGTACGCGCTTGCGCCTTCCTTTTCAGTTCGGCGAAGCAAGCCAGCATGCCGGTGACATCGCTGCCGACCACCATATGCTTCGACATCTTCTCGCCACGACCTGGCGACAGCGACGTGATCAGCCACTTCGATCGACTCAGTTCCAATGAGACGAATATTGCGCCAAGACCAACGTGAACGGCTGCCGGCGCTTCGGGCTGGTGTGCTGTTGCGCGCATGTTTGCCTCCAGAGTAGGTGTTTTCACGACAACACTCTGCCAAAGTGTTGGCGGCTATTAATCTCCTCATAGGATCTCGTCGATCAGCCTTGGCGCATCATGTCCATCGAGCTGCGCGATTGGGTCCATCGGTTCTGATCAGCGCGGGTTGGTATTACACCTTCGTCGATGAGCGCAACCTGTTCTGGCATTCCCTGGTTTTCAGCGCGGCGGAATGCGAGAGCGCATATGTCATTGATGGCCTCATGCGTAACGACGTGGTCAAAAGCGACATCCACTCCACCGACACGCATGGCTTTTCCGAGGCCATCTTCGCGGTCACCCACCTGTTGGGATGCAGTTTCGCCCCCCGCATCAAGAACCTGAAAAAGCAGAATCTCTATACGTTTCGGTCGCGCCGGGGCACCGACCGCGCGGGCTGGGTGATAAAACCCGAGCAATTCGTGGATCAGGACTCGATCATCACCGCCTGGGACGACGTCCTGCGTCTTGTCGCCACCATAAAATTGAAGGAAAGGACTGCCTCGGACATCTTCCGGCGGCTGAATTCCTACTCCAGACAGCACAGCCTTTATGGCCTCAACTAATGAAACGCCCTGCTGGTACGCATAAGCGGACAGAAAGCGAACGTCATGCGGCTTTGGCGGCGAGTTCTGGCGCGGGCTGGAGCGGTGTCAATCCGGCATTATTTTCCGTCGTCTACTGCCCAGTCATTGTCCGTTGCGGATTCCAACGAAGCCCACCAGTATGTGCGGAAAACCTGTCTGGAGCGGTTTCCGCACGCTACCTCATTCCGACATGATTTGCCGTGCATATTTTTGGCCTCCGGCAAGCCGTTTCAGCCGCTTCTGGCGGCCTGCCGGAAAACAAGTGTTTCCGTCACCCCCACCGCTGCCTCACCAGACCGTCGGGAAGCAGAACCTTTTGTTTTTCATATGATCGAAGCCGTCGGATTTTTCTTGTATCCGCTTGTGCGTACCAGAAGAGCGTTTCATTAGTTGAGGCCTTTATACCGCTCTCAAGGCGTTCGGTCGGATCATCAAATCGATGTTCATCCTGCGCTACATCGACGATCTCGAGTTGCGCATGGCGATCAAGAACCTTCTCAACAGGATCGAACTCGGCAATCGGCTCTCCCGCGCGATCGCCGTCGGAAAGCCGCGCGAGTTCAGCGCCGGAGACAAGGAGGAGCAGGAAATCGCGGAGACCTGCAACCGTCTCATCAAGAACGCCATCGTCTGCTGGAATTACCTGCTGCTCGAGCATTCCACCCCCAAATACCGCCCCGAAATCGCAAGGTCACATGGTGGAATAAAAACCCGCGCAAACTGCAGCATTCAAAGCGTTTCCTCAAAGGGCCATGTCGCTTTACGTACCTTTGCGTCAAGGAACCCGCTATGTCACGGCCTGCGATTCTGCCTTCCCCTTTCCGGGATAGAGTCGGCTACTCCGATCGCGATCGATTTCGGGGCTATTTTCCCGTTCACTGACGTTCCGGCCTGCAACCTCCATGTCTACGCTTCGCAACGGCCGTTGCCGGACGTCACGCAAGAGTTGGTACGCGGCTGCTAGCTAAGCTTTGCCGCGGTCGCCATTTCAGGCGACTGAGTTTAATGCGGTTGCAAGGCGCAACCCGGACTTGATCCGGGGGTAGACTAAACCATGGTTCGATTCGATCCCGACGCCGCCTTCGAGGACGAAATTCCCGCCGTCGATCCGCGCGGGGAAGCGCCCGGCGCGCTCCGCGCCGATTAACCCGCTGTCGGAGCATGTGTTTCTGCGATGGGCGCGCCCGCCGACGACACGCGCCGCCCGCTCCAACGGGACTTTTTTCGCCGGCGCCGGGCTCGCTCTGCTCGACACGATCTTGCGCGAAAATCCGCCCTTCGCCGGCGCGCTGCGCGCCGGCACCGCGAAAATGGCGTGGCTGCGAGAAGACGCCGCCGGCCTGCGCGACGCCGAACATCTGGCTCCGGGCGTCGGGACGACGCAGACCAGCTTTGCCGGGCGCATTCATCGGAGACGAAGCGCCGCGTCGAGCTCATAGCCAAAGTTTCCTTGCCCGAAAGGCAGAATTCCGAGCACGTCGGCTTCGCCTTCGTTGTGACTGAACGTCGAGAGCATTCGATAGGGAGCTGTAACTGATTCAAGAGGGATGCGCTTATTCCACAGAATGGTTACGTCATGCCCTGCTTGGCGCGCGGCGAAGGCTATCGACGATGTGTATGTTCGAAAGTGCCCCTCCGTCGAGGTGTGGTTTTGGTCCACAATCACCTGTTTTCGCTTCATCTTCGCGCCTCCTGACATCACTTGGTGAATTCGAAGGCCCTTGCTTTCCAGGCCGGACCTCGCCCAGAAGATAGTTTTATGCGCCTTGGGCCTTGAGATGGTCGGCGACCCGCGCCCCGATCGCCAAAGCCGACGTGAGTCCGGGACTCTCCAGGCCGTAAAGTGCGACGAACCCTGGGAAACCATGCTCATGCGGCCCCGACAATAGGAAATCGGCGGCGGGGGCGTCCGGCCCAGACAGTTTTGGCCGCACGCCGGCGTAGTCCGGGATGAGGGCTCCGTCGGGCAGGTCTGGCCAATAGCGCCGCACGCTGGCGTAGAAACTCTCGGCGCGCGCGGGATCAACCGCAAAATCAACCTGCTCGGGATCGTTGGAGGCGAGCCATTCGACGTCGGGGCCGAATCTGGCTTGGCCATCGAGAGTGAGCGTGAGATGCGTCCCGAGGCCGCCTCGAACGGGCATCGGGTAGATCAGGTGGGTGAACACAGACGGTCTGGAAAGCGCGAAATACGAGCCTTTCGCCAGAAAAAGCGGCGGCGTGTCGAGTGCGGCCATGCCCTCGAAACGCGCAACCAAGGCATTCGCCCATGGGCCTGCGGCAAGGATGAACGTGCGGGTCCTGATCGCCAAGGTGCCGGAAGGAGTTTCGACTGTGAGATCGTATCGTCCGCCTTCGGCTAAGCGGCCCGACGACAAGCGATGATTCAGGAGAAGGGCCCCGCCGCCATCCTCGATTTCTCCCAAGAGCGAGAGCATCAGGCCGTGGGAGTCGACGATGCCGGTTTCCTTGACATGCAGAGCGGATACGGCGCGGAGCGCAGGCTCCATGCGCCGCGCCGCCGGACCGTCCAGGAACTCCACGTGCGCGATATCGTTCTGCTCGGCGCGGCGCGCCAGCGCGGCGAGACCTTCGGTTTCGAGGTCGTTCGTCGAAACCACCAGTTTCCCGGATTTGCGATGCGCGACGCCGCGGCTGTCGCAATAGGCGTACAGTCGGCGTCGTCCCTCCACGCAGAGCAGATGCTTCAAGCTGCCGGCAGGGTAATAAATTCCACTGTGAATCACTTCACTGTTGCGCGAAGAAATACCACAACCAAAATTCCGACCCGCCTCGATGACGTAAATACTGCGCCCGCGCCGCGCCAATTCGGCGCCGATCGCCAAGCCGACGACCCCCGCGCCCACAACCAGATTGTCGACTTCGACTGTCTCTGTCATCGCTCTGCTCGGATCAAAAACGGAGGGGTGAGTACACGACCGGCACTTTGTCGAGAGCGGCGCCTCCCAGGCCAGACTCGATACGCCCTGCCCTCTTGGGCGCCGCCTCCATATGGCATTTCGCATTCGATTGCGTAAAGGCGGCGCAGGCCATCGAGGAGGCTGTAGCTTGGGTGCCTGAAGGAAGAGCCACGAATCCAGGACCTTGTATTGTGTTCCTTGGAAGGAATTCGCCGGCGAGACGATCGGCGCGCGCCAATCGAGCACGTAGCATATTGCGCGCGCGGCTTCGCCTATGGTGATCGGCGCGTTGGCGGCGCGGTTCACGATTTGGTTTTCGAAGTGCTGGGCGGCGGCGAGAATGGCGGATATTTGATCCCCGACATAGAGCCCTTCTCCGACCGCATTCGGGTCGCCCCAGAGTGGAGCCGATGACCAAATTGCTCGGACGGCTCGTCACGATCGTCGATGTGATCGGCCTCGAAGCCTTCGTTCCCGAACCGCCGAGAGGGACCGGGCGACCGCCCGAGTATCGCCGCGCACTGGCCAGGGGCTTCGTCGCCAAGACCGGGCTCGGCATCCCAACCACAAGCGCCCTCATCGAGCGACTCGCCATCGACAAGTCATTGCGCCGGATCCTTGGTTGGGAGCGATGCGCGCAGGTCCCGTCCGAAGCCACGTTTTCCCGCGCCTTCGCCGAGTTCGCGCAAGGCGAACTGCCCGACAAGATGCACGCGGCGCTGATTGAACGCGCGCTCGGCGGGCGCATCATCGGCGCGATCGCGCGCGATGCCACCGAGATCGAGGCGCGCGAAAAGCCGGTCGAGAAAAGCAAAAACGACAAGGGCGGCCCTTCGCCGCCGTCGCCCACCAGCGCGGCGCCGACCGTTGTCGCCGAGCCGCGAAGGAAGCGCGGACGCCCGCGCAAGGGTAAGGAGCGGCCAAAAGCCGAAGCCACCACGTCTCGAACGGCAAACAACGCAGAGCGTCCCTCAGATGCTCGCCGATCTCTCCACCGCGTGTGATGTCGGCGCCAAGAAGAACAGCAAGGGCTATAAGGAGACATGGATTGGCTATAAGCTGCATATCGACGTCGCCAGCGGTCAAATTCCTGTCGCTTGCGTGCTGACCTCGGCCTCCGTGCATGACAGCCAAGTCGCCATTCCCTTGATGACCATGACCAGCGCCCGCGTCTCCTACCTCTATGATCTGATGGACTCGGCCTATGACGCCGCCGCCATCGCCGCACAAAGCGTGGCGCTCGGCCACGTCCCGTTGATTGATCGCAACTTTCGCGCACAGCACGAAGCAAAAACCGAATGCGCCGAGGAAGTCGCGCGCATGAAATTCATCCACCTGCCCGACCCGGATGACGTGCTCTACGACTTCCGCACCATGGTCGAACGCATCAACGGACGATTGAAGGACGAATTCGGCGGCAGGTTCGTGCGCGTGCGCGGAGCGGTCAAGGTGAAATGCCAACTGATGTTCGGCATCCTCGCCCTCACCGTCGATCAAATATTCCGCGTCGGACCCTTCACGCCGGCGCCCACCTGACCTTCGACCACAGCGCGCCAATCGGCGACAAAAAAATCACGCGTTCGATTAGTTTTGCAAGCAGCTCCCCATACTGAAAATTCAGTCTTTCCTTGGCGTTTTTCTGGGTCTTTTGGATTTTGACCTTCAAATCACGAGCAGAGTGTCGCCGGGCGGCCGAAAAATTACCAGGTGGCTCCGTCGCGCCGCTTACCTTCTTTCTCCATTCCGACGCATTGGCGGCAAGAACGCCAATACCCAACACCCCGACGGGACACGTAGCTTTGCTGTGTCATGAGCGATCCTGGGCTGAGGATCGCTCACATCAATTTGAAAAATCCCCGCAAGGGCTTTGGCACCGCTTCAATGCGCTCGCGGATTCGCGCAAGCTTTTCTTCGTTCCGGCTCATCGGCGATTGTTGCGATAGCGCATTGCGGATTCGCTGTTCGATTTCCGGATCTACACCTTTCATTTCGACGATAGGGTGCTCGATTGCGCCAAGCTCTCGCGCCAGCGCGTCGAATTCGCGCGTTTCGAATTTTCGAGTCGTGACAGTCGCCCCGCAACAATAGGTTCCACTGCCCGGTTTCTCGATTTCATAACGGACGAATTTTGCTATGACCTCCTCTGGCGATCTCACAATGTTGTGGAAATGCACGAGATATGCGTTGGAGGGCGCTATACGCACCGACTCGAGGACAAATCCGGGAGTATGAATATCATCCTTGTAAACCACGTCGCGATGACGAAAGGCGCGAACCTGGGGATCGTGATGAAACGGGGCCAGCTGATCGAAAAGTTCCTCCTGGGTCGCAGACTGTAAAGGAAAACTGTCCGGAGCCGCGCCCAGTCGGGCATAAGCGATGGCCTGCTCCCGTGTGCGCTTCACGGCACGGTTCGTAAAGTCTATCATCCGGCGGGAAGGAAACTCGTCGTCGTCCATCCGCAAAACCCATTCCTCCTGGACGAAGTCGGGCAATTGCGAAAGTCCCGACTCCACAAAGTTCTTCGGGAAGGAGATCGGCCTCGCATCTTCTCCGAGTTCGCGAAGGATCGAACTCGTCGCGTCAGTGGTCTTATCATGAACAAGATAGAGTGGGCGCAACCCAAGCCTTCTATAGGCCCGTGCGATAATCCCAATCCATCGGGCGCTGTCCCGCGTGAAGATCACGATACGAAAATTCATGGGTTTCCTTTTCCCAGTCCAGAAGGTCTTCGAGCGATGGACGGCATCCGCCTGGACGCCTGCCGCGGTGTCGCTCTCGTCGAACGGCCGGCCAATCGCCCCCATGAGCGGCGCCGATCAAGCTTCATTTGTGCATGAACAAAAGCTGCGAGCAATTGAGATTTTGTCCGGCAGCCAAAGGCTTGGCCCACCAGACCGCCCGCCGGCGACTCAACTTTGTGAAGTTCACTGTTTCGAAGGCCTCGCCCCTTCTGTCGCAACTCTAGGGGCTTACCCCTCCCGCCATCGGGAATATGGCGTTCCGCAACCACCTTTTGTTCCCCCCCTGCAGGAACTCGACGCCATCGAAGGCAGAGCCGGCTTCAACGGGTGGGCCGAAAATCGTACACTCGAAGCGATCCGCCGGAAACCATATCAATCAACGCGAGCGCGTGTAAAGTCGCCGTGCATGATTGCGAATGCAACCGCTTTGCAAGCCGAGCGCGGCGTAATGGCCGCCCACTGCCACAACGAGGCGCACTACATATCGCTGCGGAGCTCTGCCGCGCCGCCATGCATTGAGAAGCATCAAGCCTTCCAAAGCCAATTGCCGAAATTAGTGAGAGGATTGCCCAATACCCTACCGGCCGTCAGAAAGAATTCCGCCACGGGCTTCAACCAGGGACGCGGACCAGATTCCAGGTCCGACGGAAGAGCCGCGATTGGCCCGGCGACCTCGTTGAAAATTTGTCGCCCTCGTTCGATCTGGTCGTTCAGCGCGGTCTCCAGGCGCGCGCAACCCTTCTGCAAGCTGTTGACGAAAGCGGCCGGCTCGGACGGAAACATCTCCAACTGGTCGGGGGGCACAGAACCGCAATATCCGCGCACCATCTCGAACAGCCCCCGCTGGGAAGCTTCGGCCGTGCGACAGTTGATCGTCGCCTTCCGGAATTGCGCCCACAGCCGCTCGTCGGTCTCGTAGGGAAGGGGGAGCGTGCGGAGTTTTTCCTCGACCAAGGCGTGACGCCGGAAATAGTCCTCATCATTGGCGGAACCGCTGTAGGTGCTTTTGGACATGCGCATGACGGCGACTGGCGTGTCGATGAACACGGTCCCGTGCAAGGCGGCCAACGCATGGAATAGGAAATAATCGCTTTGCGGGCCGAGCGCCTCGTCGAAATCGCCAAGCTCCGCCATAGAGGCGCGCTTCGCAATCGCCGAGAAGCCAGGAATCACCATATGATGAGAAACAAACCTCGTCAGCGCCTCTTGCGGCGGAATGAACCGCATGGGAATCCCCATGGCGCTGGCTTCTACCCAGGCATGGCCGCGCCGACCCGGGATGTATGAACCCATCAAGCCTAATGGCCGACCGTCGTCGCCGGCAATGACCGCGGTGCGCGCATAGGCGACCGCCGCTTGCGGGAAACGTTGCAGCGCGGCCACGACGAGCTCGAAGTAGCGAGGATTTGAGATATAGTCGTCGGCTGCAAGCAAGCACACCAATTCACCGCTACAAAGCTCAAGGCAGCGCCGAACGGCCGCATGAGCCCCACGATTGTGCGGAAGTTTTTCGGCGATAATCCGTGAATCCCGGTCACGATAGTGTTCGATGATCGCCCAGCTGTCATCCGTCGAACCATCGTCAACGACCCACAATTGCCAATTTTGGTAGGTTTGCGAGAGGACACCCTCCAATGCTTGCGCGATGAAAGCTGCGTGATTGTAATTCGCGAGGATTACCGCGATTTTCATGCCATGCCCCTCAATAAGTTGATCGGCCGCAGTGGAGGGTTCGGATGACGTCTTAGCGCATCGTTGCCTGAAGCGCTTGCCTTTGTCGATCCAGAACCAGCGTTAGTTTCCTGCGGCCCCTAACCCCCAGTGGATCACCCGAACGTATCTTCCGCGAATATTCCTTGGCCGGGATATTTACAAGAGCTATGTGAAGGGGGCTCTCGTTGCAACGAAACGCTTGGCTTTGGCAGCTGCACTGTGTGTACGGGGCGGCGCAATAATCGGCCCGGTGAGCGGCGCATGGTGCGGCCGCGTGGCGGCGTAAAACCCGGCCAGTTTTAGGCTGAGCCTTACCGAAGCTTGATTCGGGAGGGCGGCCGAGGATGTTTGCGGTGGAGACCTACGCGGCGGTTCGATGCTTTGTTTTCATTGAGGGAAAGAGCCCGCGTGAGGCGGCGCGCGTTTTTGGGTTGGCCAGGACACGGTGGCGAAGATGTGCCGCTATTCGGCTCCGCCCGGTTGCATGCGCACCAAGCCGCCGGAGCGGCCGAAGTTGGGTCCGCTGACCCCGGCGATCGACGCGATCCTCGAAGCCGACAAGACGGCGCCGCCCAAGCGACGGCACACGGCGAAGCGGATTTTCGAACGCCTTCGGGACGAGCTCGGCTTTGCCGGCGGCTACACCGTGGTGAAGGATTACGAGCGGCTCCCGTGAAATCCGGCCGTGTCAATGCGACAAGCTCCGATTCGGGTTGTCGCCCCTAGATTCACACATCCCGGCCGCCGGGAATCCCCCAACCGCCATCAAAGATCAGAGAACTTAACAGCCCTGTCGAACGCGCTCACAGAGGAACTCGGAATAGAGCCAGACCGCCGATCATGTCGGCCGGGCAGAGATGATGACGAGCGAGGGAATAATGAGCCCGTTTCTTCATCCGATGGAATGTAAAAATTGACCATCCAGTGTTAACTTGCCGGCGCCCTTTATTGCATAGCGTAAACAAACGGCGATGGCACCTTCGATGGCTCGGGAGTGGTCCGTTCTCGAACTGCGACCAGCACCAAATCTTGTTTATGGCTGCGCAGGTATTCCGATGATCGAGAGAGTTGCAAGGACGTAGCCTCATCGATAAGGCGGTTGATCCGCTCCTCCTCCTCAGTCTTGATCCGCAAAATCACGGCCTCGTTCGTTATAGAAGCCTCTTCCATTAAAGAAACTCTAGCCTTCGAACCGTCATGCAAATGCCTGAGTCCGAACAGAGTGCAAAGCGTCCAATATAGCTCCATAATCTTTAAATTTATATACCTTACAAACAGAACCAAGCCGGTTTTGGCTGAACCAACTACCTTATCCCGCTTGTTCATTGTAGAAACCCCTCTCAGTTCAGGCCGCAAAGCTTCGCGATGACATCTGCATAATTTTGACCCACAATTTCATCGCCGTCGGGGCTAAGATGGACCGGATCAACGAACATGTAATCATCTTTGCCATATTTTCCAAACTCCTTGTAGAAGTCCATTTTTGGCACATCCATCTTGTTTAGTTGCTCAGAGGCTCTTTCGAATAACGGGAATGCCAGTCTGATCACATCAATAAAAGCATTGTTCTTCTCCGAGACCTCTATATTTGTTGCCTCCAACGGATGCAAATGCCTCTTATTCCATGAAGCCGGTTGCAGCCCCCAGATAAATTGCGCTCCATTCGCTCGAACCATTGATTCGAACTGACGCTTGCGCGTGAAATATTGTCCAAGGACCGCCGGCGCCGCGCCTAGCGGACGGAAAGGCGTTCCTGTTTGAGTCTGTTGCAACTCCGCAGTTTCATGAATGATTTGCGACCAGCCCTCAAGATTATTCTGATAGGCAAAATTGCCCTCTTTGAGGAGACGCGGATCTTGCACCATACCGTATACTATATCATTCCATCCATCGTGCGCAACGATGAAATCCGGCTTGAGTTGGAAGTTGAAAAGAACATATGTCAGTATCGAATTCATCACGACATTGGCGTGCTGGCCAAAGTTCAAAACTGTGAATCTCAAGCTTGAGCCAGATTCCAAGGCCTTTTTATTTAAGCTTCTTTCCATGACACTGGTATACATTTGATGATGGAGCGTAAACATGCTGAATCCGGAGGATCCCCCATAGCACAGGACCAATTTGTGTTCCGGGTCTCTGTTTTTGAAAGCTGAAAGATCGTCTGGCACCCGGAATCCAAATTGATTGATGGGTCCCACCCCGGGATATCGAAACAGGTAACCATACGGGAAATAATAGAATTCCTCTCCCACCGGTTTCGAGAGCCTGTTAAAAATATGGGCGTCCATATTCTCCGCATCTCGATCATCATATTTACGGCCAGCGGGAAGCAAGCGTCCGTTCGCATCTATCGCGTAAAATCGGATTCGATGTGTGGAGGAACGCCACCCGGACGGCTCGAACGGCGGGATGTAGAATTTTGCATCCTTGAAGGGGTGCACAAACACAATCGATTCGAAGTTGTTAGACATCAGAACGCCAGGATCCACTACCGCGATGTCGGGCAGATAGTTTTCAATCCACGGCAGTGCTTCCGACGGCGCTACTACAGTCAAACTATTGACGCCTGTCGTATGAAACCGAAAGGCTTCAGCGATCTGCCTGGAGGTGGGTACGTGTATGTCGGCTGGCGGATTGAAGACGACGGCGGTCCGAGCCTGCGAACTCAATTGAGTCATAGCGAAAAATCCTTCGATACGATACGATTGTTGAGAACGACATAGTCCAGCCCGCTGTACGAAAACGTTCGCAATGCGTCAGTAGGGGTATCGACGATCGGCTCCCCTTTCAAGTTGTATGAGGTGTTCATCAACACTCCCACACCTCTCAGCGCTTTGAATGCCTTGAGTAAGTTGTAAAAAACTAGATTAGACGTAGCGTCGACGACTTGCAAGCGCGCAGTGCCGTCCGCGTGAGTAATCGCGGGGAGTACGGCTCGGAATGCCGGAAGCACCTGATGAACCGCCAACATAAAATATTCCGGGCTCGTGCGATCGCGGAGTTCCGGGCATTCAAAATATTTGTATACTTCTTCGATCAGCACAGCGGGTGCGAAGGGACGGAATGGCTCTCGGAACTTAATGCGTTCGTTGACGATTTTTTTCATATCGGCTCGGGTTGGGTCCGCCAAAATACTGCGGTTACCCAATGCTCGGGGACCCCATTCAGCATTTCCCTGAAACCATCCAATAACGTTGCCTTCGGCCAGAAGGCGCGCAACCTCAAGGGGAAGTTGATCTGGAGAAAATGTTCCATGCAACTCAAAACCGGAGTCTGAAATCGCTTGATCGATTTCCTCATCGCGTGGACACCTGGTCCCGAGATAGGGCGAAGTAAGTGGCGCTGAACGGCGTTTACCGACGCCTTGACAAGCACGCCAAAGCGCGGCGCCAATGGCGCTGCCGGAATCTCCCGCCGCTGGGTGGATATAAAGGGAATATCCTCTTTCACGTATCAATCGACCATTGGCGAGCGAATTGAGCGCCACGCCACCGGCCAAGCATACCTCCTTAATTCCGGTCGCTCTAACCGCCGAATCCACGACGTGGAAGATGAGGTCTTCCGTTACTTTCTGTACGCTGGCGGCGATATCCGCATAGCATTTACTGGCAGCAAGAATCGCGTCTGCTTCCTGCCCAGTAATTCCTGTCGGCAAGTCCTCTTCGAGAGTCGCGAAATGCTGCTTAGGGTCGCGCGGCTGACCCAGGAGCTCGACGAGCGCGTCCGTGTAAGGGATATCTTTCGGCGTTAAAAATTCGAAATAGTTTGTGTCGATCAAAAATCCGCCGCCTTCCTCAAGGCGGAACATCGGCCGTAAGATATCGTAATATGTAGGCTCCCCGAAGGCAGCCATACCCATTACTTTATACTCGCCTTCGTTAACTTCGAAGCCGAGAAAGGCTGTCAAAGCGCTATAAAAGAGCCCGATCGAGTTCGGCAAAGCAGCCGATCCAAGTTTTTGTATCGTCGTACCGTTTCCAACTCCCCACGATGTAGTTTCATACTCCCCTACACCGTCCATGGTGACGATGGTGGCCGCATCGAATCCCGAACAGAAGAAAGCTGCGCTCATGTGCGATATGTGATGACCAACGTAGGAAATCTTTTCCTTCGCAATTCCGAGCTCTTCAAATATTCGATCAGCGATTTCAAATTTGCGATATCTCAGCCACGACGCTACGGTTCGATCCAAATAGTCAGGGTTCCGTTGTCCAGCATTTTCACAACTCCACAAAATGCGATCAAATTTAAGCATTGGCACTTCGTAATATGCCACCGCCTCAATATCGGCGGCCGATACGCCGGCTGTGTGGAAGCAAAATTCTATGGCCTTCCGAGGAAAGCTTGCATCGTGTTTGATTCGTGAAAAGCGCTCCTCAATTCCGGCAGCGACGACAACGCCGTCTTTGACGAGCGCCGCTGCAGAATCGTGAAAATCAAAGGAAAGCCCCAAAATATAGCCCATCTCAGCTACCCCGCTCCTCTCGTCCGTTGATTTCATAACTGCGCACGTTGGCGAGTTTTGGCCGATGCAACCTCCGCCATTTAGAGCAGAATCCGATCAACCGGCACCGGTCCCACGCCCCTCGGGCGCTGCGGCTTGGGCCCGTCCCTATTCACGCAGCTCGGATAGCGCTCTAGCCGCGAGTATCCCATAAACTATTACATTCGAGACTAACCGGATAGGCTTCAGTTCGGACGAATTTATGTGGCACTCTGTGACATCTGTCAATCCTGCGATAGGCCGCTGTCGGTAGCACACGATATGTCCGGTTTAGGTAACACACGATCTGTCCGGTAGTGTCTGATCCCTTCGAGGGGTGAGGTGAATGCCGGGACATATACCTCACCCGTAATCTCTTTTCTGACTAAAACATCCGTAACTGCTCACCCCTTTCTAGAGCTTGGCTTTAAGTAGGCTATTGACAGTCGAATCGCGTATTGATTCACACTGCCCATGGACCTCGCCACACTCGATTCGCTCGACCGAGAAACGCTGATCCGCCTGATCTTGTCGCAGCCGGAGATCATCGAGCGGATCGAGGGATGGCTCATCGCGTCGCAACCGCTCCATGAATTTCAATAGTTCCTCGGAATTCCGGGGCACCCAGTTCGGCGGTCGTTCCTGCTCTCTGCGGAACGGCCCCGTGGTCACCTCATGGATCACCACCATCTCGTCGAGCGGAATGATTGTATGCCAGTGCTGTGCGGCAAGGCGATAGAGCGCAGGCAGACCTGTTCCGACACCGCCAATTGCGATCCGGCGCTTCGTCGCGCCGTTCTCGTCGAAGAAAACGATTAAAGCACGGCCCTCGACGACGTGCAGTGATTCACTCTTCCCGATATGCCGGTGCGGTGGGCTGAGCGAGTCTCCGCAAAAAGCGATCAGCATTTCCTGCACAGCATCAGCTTCCGAGTGATGGAGGTTGAGCCGCGCCCGTCGCAGCGGCTCGGCGCGCGCCGCGTTCTTTACGCGCTCGATCCAGCCCTCGTCAACGACGATGACATCGTCACTATGCCGGAATACGGAGGTCATCAGGCGGCTACCCGACTAGCCGCAAATTCGATCACTGCGTCAGCCACCCGTTCCAGTTGAGTGTCGGTCAACTTTTCGTTGGACGGCAGGCAAAGCACACGTTTGATCAGGCAGTACGCCCTGGTCCACTCGCCTCGCGCGCGACCTCCGTAGATGGGATGCTGCGGCAAAAGAAGCGGATGCTGGATTTTTGTCTCAATGTTCTGCGAAGCCAGGAATATAGCAAGCTCGTCGCGGCGATCCGCCTGAATGGTGTAAGTATAATAAACGTGACGCTGACCTTCCGGTTCCCACGGCACGCAGACGTGATTTTGAAGCCTTTGGTTCAGATAGGCCGCGTTTTGGCGACGCTTGTCGATGACACCTTCAAGCCGCTCAAGGCGCACCAGAAGGACCGCAGCTTGAACAGTGTCAAGTCTGCTATTTTGTGCGAGTTCAGTGCAGTACTCTCGATTGACGAGGCGATGATAGCGAAGCGTGACGCAGCGCTCACGCAATGCCGCGTCGTCAGTGACTAGAATGCCCGCCGCGCCGAGCGATGAAAAAACCTTCATCGAGTTCATACTGAAGCAGCCGATCACACCATAGCTTCCGGCCTTACGCGGACCGATCGCGGCGTCAAATGCCTGCGAAGCGTCCTCGACCACGTGCAGCCCGAATTTCTGCGCCACCGCGATTAGCGAATCCATTTCGCACATGTGTCCCGTCCAATGCACGGGGATAATGGCTTTGGTCGCGGGCGTTACGAGGCGCTCGACAGATTCGGCGGACATGTTCAGGTTGTCATCGGTATCCGCGAAGACGGGCGTAGCGCCTACGAGAGAAACCGCGTTGGCTGTCGCTATGAATGAGAGCGCCGGAACAATCACCTCGTCGCCCGGGCCAATCCGCAAGGCCCGCATGGCGATAATCAGCGCATCGGGGCCTGAATTGCAGCCGACCGCGTATCGCCGACCGACCCGAGCCGCCACCTTCTGCTCGAACTCGTCAACCTCCGGGCCAAGCAGCACGCGGCCGTGCATGAGAATCCGCTCTATCCCAGAGAGAATTTCCGCCCGTTCTCTCTCGTCGGTCACACGCAAATCGAGAAATGGCACTTTCAGCATGGCGTTCCTCGCAGGACGGTTTGAGAAAACAGGTGAGAAGCCGGGCTCAGCGGCCCGTGGCGCCAAAGCTCCTCACGATTTCCGCGTGAATATTTGCTCCCGCTTTTGGTCGATATCAAGGGGAACGATCTCGTGGCCGCAGGGATGTTCGT
Source organism: Methylocystaceae bacterium (assembly GCA_003134075.1). Lineage (GTDB taxonomy): Bacteria > Pseudomonadota > Alphaproteobacteria > Rhizobiales > Beijerinckiaceae > Methylocystis. The sequence goes on from PLAI01000104.1 coordinate 52,702, forward strand.
TCTCGACCGCGCAATTCTTGGCCAGCTTGGGCAGGTGATGCTCGAAATTGCCGAACTTCAGATGGCCGGTCTGATAGGTGATGATGCCGACGTGCATTTTCCAATCTACCCCTTGTTGGGAGGGTCCGCGGCGTGGCCCCTCATGCGACGCCCAAGTCTGCGCCGCACGTCGCATGCATCCAGATCGCCATGGCGTCATAGGGCGTCACGCGCTCCCGGCCAAGGATTTCGTCGGCCGCGAATACGCGCAAATCGGCGCCTTCGCCAAGCGTCATCGTTGCAACTTCATCCGAGCGGACGTGGACTTCATAGTAGCGGCGGATCACGCGGCGTCCGCCGTGCGGCGCAAAGTCGAAGGCGAATTCAGTGAAATACGAGATGTCGCGCGGCGCGAAGCCGAGCTCTTCGAACAATTCTCGGCGCAGCGCTGCGTCCGGCGTCTCGCCCGGATCGAGCGCGCCGCCGAACAGGCCCCAATGGCCTGGATAGAAGATGCCGGGCTTCTGGTCGCGCAGCTGCAGCAGATAGTTCGCGCTGTCGACAACGATCAGCGCCACCGAGGCGTCGCCGGGGCTCAACCGTCCTTCGTGCAGGAAAAAGTCGGGCGCGGCTTCGTTCATCCCAGAATGCGCCGGGTCATCTCCGCGACCGACAGGCCGTGCGCGTCGAGCAGGTCGTCGTGGCTGCCATAGCAATGGATGAATTCGTCCTTCAGCGTGAAGCTGTGAATTTTCGCGCGCGCGCCGGAGTCCCAGGCGATCTCCTTCACCTGCTGCGACAGGCCGCCCGTCGGCGCGCATTCCTCGATGACGACGACACTCGGAAATTCGCGCAGCAGTTCGGCCATGCCCGCGGCGTCGAAGGGCTTCAGCGTATGCGCCGATATGAGCGCGACGCTCTTGCCGGCGGCCTCCAGTCGTTCGGCCACTTCGAAAGCGCGCTTCATGATGCCGCCATAGGCGACGATGCAGACGTCGGCGCCGGTGCGCAGCCGGCGCAGTTTGCCGAACGTCCACGGGTCGGGCGCCTCCTTGGAGAGGTCCGGCTCGCCGGCCTTGCCGAGGCGCAGATAGACCGGTCCGCGCTCCTGCGCCGCGCACCAGTGCGTCGCCGCCTCCGCCTCCGAGGGATCGCAGGGCGCGATCACCGACAGGTTCGGCACGGCGCGCGCGATCGACACGTCCTCTTGCGCATGATGCGTTGCGCCGAGCGTCGAATAGGTGACGCCGCCGCCGATGCCGACCACGGTCACCGGCAGGTTCTGGTAGCAAAGATCGTCGCGGACAAATTCGAAGGGGCGGTAGAGCGCGAAGGTAGCGATCGTGTAGGCGAAGGGCCGCAGGCCGCGTTGCGCCATGCCCGCGACCATGCCGATCATGATCTGCTCGGCGACCCCGGTGTTGACGAAGCGATCGGGAAACTCGCTGCGAAATTTGGCGATGCTGCCGGCCGGCGAAATGTCGGCGACGACGATGGCGAGCCGCGGGTCGACTTTCCCGAGTTCGTAGAAAGTGTCGGCGAAGCGGTTTCTCATGCCGCGCCCTCGAGCTCACGCAGCGCCTGCGCATATTCGGCCGGATTGGGCGAGCGATAGTGCCAGATCGGCACGTGCTCCATGTACGATACGCCCTTGCCCTTCACCGTCTTGCAGACGACCAGCAATGGCCGCGCGCCGTGCTGCGCGAGCGCGGCCTCGAACACGGCGGCGCCATCGTGCCCGTCGACCTCGCGCGCGGCCCAGCCGAAGGCCTCCGCTTTCTCGACGAGCGGATAGAATGCGCGATGGCCTTCGCTCATCCGTTCGAGGCCGGAAAAATCATTGTTGTCCATGAGCACGACGAGATTGCTCAGACCGAGATTGGCGGCCGCCATCATCGCCTCCCAGGTCGAGCCCTCCTGGAACTCGCCGTCCGACATGACGCAGTAAATCCGCGTGTCGGTTTTCTTCAGCTTTTCGGCGAAGGCCTGGCCGACCGCGATGCCGAGGCCGTGGCCGAGCGAACCGGTCGAAGCCGCGATGCCCGGCGTGCCGTAGTCCGGATGCGCGCCGAGCCGCCCCTGCGGCTTGCAATAGGCGTCGAGATCGGCGCGCGACAGCACGCCCAGCCTTTCGAGGATCACGTATTGGATCATGCAGCCGTGTCCCTTGGACATCAGGAACACGTCGCGAAACGTGGTCCCCTCGGCCTCGCGGCGCAGGACGCCGTCGTAGAGCGCGTCGACGATCTCCACGCAGGAGAAGGCCGGGGCGATGTGCAGCGCCGCCACTTGTTGGGAAATGTCGAGAATGCGGCGCCGGTAGGCTAGGCAACGCGCGCGCGCCGCCGCCCCGTCGAACGCGTTGCGGCGCTGGCTCGCTTGATTTGTTGACATAGCCTCGCTCATCGTCATGCCCACGGTCGACGAATGCAATCAGCCGCGCAAGGTATAGTCGCGCGGCGCGCGCATCAGCGCATCGAGATTGGCGCGCTCCCAGGCGACGACCTCCGCCAGCCCTTCGGCCCAGCCGATCCGCGGCTCCCAGCCGAGATCGCGCTTGATCGCCGAGGAATCGAGCCAGTAGCGCGAATCCTGGCCGAGCCGATCGCCCGTCACTTCGCACAATTGCTCGAACGGCACGTTCACCGCCTCGGCGCAGAGTTCGACGACGCGGCGGATCGACGTCGGTTCTTTCGGTCCGACGTTGTAGACGGTTCCGAGCGGCGCGCCGCCTTCCGCGACGAGGTGGATCGCGCGGGCGAGATCGCTCGCGTGAATGTAGGATTTCTCCGCCTTGCCGCCGCCGTGCAGCGGCAGCTTGTCGCCGACGAGCCCGCACAGGATCGCCTTCGGCACTACGCGATGCAGCAACTGCCCGGAGCAATAGGCGTTGGACGGCCGCAGGATCGTCATCGGGAACTTCAGATATTTCGCGACCGACAGCAGATACATATCGAACGCGACCTTCGAGGCCGCATAGGGGCTCGACGGCTTGATCGGTTCGTCCTCAGTCACGGCGCGATCGACCGACCCATACATTTCCGAGGTGCCGATCTGGATGAAGCGCTCCAGCCAGTCGCGCTTCATCAATTCTTCGGAGAGGCGCGCAAGCGCCATCGAATTGGTTTCGAAGAAGCGCCAGGAATGCTTCCACGACACGGCGCCTTCGCCCTGCGCGGCGAAATTGACGATGATCTGCGGCTTCTCGCGGTCGAGCAGTTCGAGCAGCAGGTCGAGTTCGTAGGTGACGTGGCGCGCGTAATACTCGTAACCGTCGCGCCGATCGATGTTCAGCGAGAAGGCCGGCTCGCGCAGCGGGTTGCGGCCGATGCCGATGACCTTACGCGGATTGGCGTGATCGAGCAAATAGGCGGCGGCGTGAATGCCGAAGCTGCCGCCGCCGCCGAGAATTGCATATGTCTTGCCAGTCATGTGCCCCGCTTCGTCGGTTGGAATTGATCTCGCGTCGTCATTCGACAATCGTCCAGGCGTAGTCGCCCTTATAGCCGGCTTCCTCGAAAAGCTCGATCCATCCTTGCGGGTAGTCGTGGAATTTCGCCGTCAGCACCCAGCTCTCGAACAGGTCCTTCTGCTCGGGCGTGCGATAGGAGTCGACCTGCACGAAGGCGCGGCCCTTGCCGACGCGCTCGATCTCACGCAGCGCGCGCAAAACGCCGGCGCGGTCGAAATTATGGATCGTGTTGATCGAGACGACGCAGTCGAAGCTGCGATCGGGGAAGGGCAGACGGTCGCCAGAGCCCAAATGCAAACGGCCGACGACGTCCGGCAGGCAGTTGATCATTGCATAGTGCGAAATGTCGAGTCCGAACGCGTCCAGCCCCGGACAGGCGATCATCAGGTCCTTGACCAGAAAGCCCTTGGCGCATCCGACATCGAGCACGCGCATGCCGGGCTCAAGACCGAAATGCGCGACCATGTCCCTGGCGACGGGAACCCAGCGCCCGTCATAGCGATAGCCGCCATAGCCGTAGGCGCGCGGCCCGTCGAAATAGAGCTCGCCATATTCGCGAGCGGCCGCGATCACCTCGGGCGATTTGGCTTCGCCACGCTGCGTGATGTTGCGCTTCGTCTTCGGCAGAGCGCGCAGGAGATCGACTTCGGGCATGTCAGGCGTTCCCGGCTTGCCGGACCTTGTTCAGGCCGTCGGCGAGTTGCGTATATTGGAAGTCCGGAAAGGCGGCGCGCGTCGCGGCGACGTCGAACGGCCGATAGCCGTCGTGCGGCATCGGCCCGGAGCGCGGCGTGTCCTTGATCGCAACCTTGTGCCGCGACGACGCGACGACGAGGTCGGCGATGGCTCGGAAGGAATGGGTCGCGCCACTCGCCACGTTGAGAACGCCGGTCGAGCGCCGCAACAGCACGCGCACGACGATCTCCGCCACGTCTTCGATCCATACGTGGTCGCGCCGCTCTTCGCCGGCGCCGAACAGGACGATGTCCTCGCCCTTCGCCGCGAGCCGTCGAAACCGGTTCGGGCCATAACCATTGTGCGGGTCGTCGGAGCCGTAGATCAACGTCGGCCGGAGGACCGCCAGCGGCGCCTTGACGTCGCTCTGAAACGTGATTTCGCGCGCGAGATGCATCGCCCCGTGAAAGGAGGCGGGGGCAGCGGGCGCCGACTCCGTCAGCGGAACCGGTTCGTCGCCGTAGACTGCGTCGGAGCTGATGTTGACGACATGCGACGCGTTGGTTCGACCGATGGCGCCGACGAGGGCGCGGGTGAGGCGCATGTTGTCGATCAGCATGTCGATGTTCTTGCACGGCGCAATCGCGCTCGCGGCGACGATCGCGTCGCCGTCGCGCAATAGATTCGCCAATCGCTCTATCGCATTGGCATCCAGCAGATCGCACTCCGCGCGGGTCACCGGCAGAGTCTCGACGCCGGCCGCCACGAGCTGGCGGCAGACGGCGACGCCCACGAAGCCGGCGGCGCCGACGACGACCACGCGACGCGGTTTGACCGGCGCTGGCTCGAGGTGGCGCAGCATCAAGCTTTCTCGTGAGCGGCCTGGCGCGGCGCGCCGAGGCAGTAATGGTCGAGGCCGGCTTCCTTCGCCGCCTTCGGCGCGAGCACGGAATAGGGATCGACGACGATGCGTCCGCGCATGTTTCGCGCGACGGCGTCCGCGGTCAGCGCCCGGTACTGCGGCCATGGAGTCAGGATCAGCAGCGCCTCGGCGTCGGCCAGAATGGAGAGCGGATCGTCGCCGGCCGCGACGTGGGCATGCGGCACTACATCGGCGCTGACGACGGGATCGTGAACGATGAAGTCCGCCTCCGGCAGCGCCGCGATCGTCGCGAGCGATGGCGAATTCTTGATCGAGTGCGTGTTCTCTTTGTATGCTAGGCCCCAGACCGCAATCTTTGCATGCGGTTTGGCGTCGAGCAGCGCGCTGCGAATGGTGCGCGCCGCCCAGTCGCGGCGCAGCTTGCTGTTGGCGATCCATGCGCGCACGACGCCGCCGTCGGTATGATGCCGCTCCGACAGCGCGACGACGGTGGCGAGATCGCGTTCGAGATTGCCACCGGCGATGCCGAGACCGGGCGCCAAATAGGCTTGAGGTCCAATGCGCGCATCGAGCTTCAAAGCAGGCACGATTTCCGACCAGTCGGCACCGATGTTCTCGCAGATTTCCGAAAGCGTGTTGGCCACGCTGATCGAGGAGACGAGGCAACAATTGATCGCGATTTTCGCCAGTTCCGCGCTCTCGTAGCGCATCGGAAGGATCGGGCAGCCGAAAGCCGAGAGGACGGCGAGATATCGCGGCTCGATCGGCGCATCGGGATCGGCGCAGCCGACGATGGTGCGCTCGGGATGCAGCGCGCGCTGCACCGCACGGCCGAACACCAGCGTCTCCACCTGATAGTAGAGCCGTGCGTGCGGCGCGACGCGCAAAGCGCGCGAAAAACCTGGCGGCGCCTGGAACAGAATGACGAGAACGGCGCCCGGCTTCAGCACGCCGCCGACGCGGCCAAGCAAGGCGAGGATCCCCGTCAGATCGCTTTGTCCGGCGTCGTCGGTCGGAACGTCCGTCGAGATATAGACCACGTCGCATTCGGCCAGGCGCGCGAGATCCGCGGTGAAAACCTGTCGTTCGCCGTTGGCGCGGATGAGATCGTCGAGATCGGGCTCGATCACCGGAATGTCGCCGGCCACGAGCCGCGCGATGGTGGGCTCGGCTGGATCGTAGCAGACCGTGCGAAAGCCCTTGGCGGCGACCGAGGCCGAGGAGACGATGCCCAAATGCGTCATGCCGGCGAAGCCGACGACGGATTGCGCGGAGGTGGTGTGCATCTCAGACATTCCTCTGCAGCGCCAGCGCGTCGCGGCCGAGTCGTTCCAGCGTCCGGCCGAGCCATGCGTCTGTCGTAAGGTCGGCCGTCGCGGCCCGCGCGCAAATCTGCTTGAAGTGCGCGTATTCGGCGGCCCATGTGGGATCGTCCTGCACGAGCGTAACCGCTTCCTCGGGCGGTCGTCCGCTCGGCAGCACTCGACGGCGCAAAGTGAAGGTCGAGGGCCCCCATTTGCACAGCGACTCGATGTGCGCGCTGCCGTTCTCCGCGAAAACATCGCAGGTGAAATGGTTGCGCCACGACAATAACGTCATTTCCAACTCGAATCGCGGCGACACGCTTTCGTTCTGAAGAACGACGTGATCTGGAGAGCGGTTCTCGAAACAATTGGCGGATGCGACGACGTAACCCTCGTCGACGCCGCCGAACCAGAAACGGCACGTGTCGAGCAGATGCGATCCGAGGTCGGGCAGCACCCCGGCGCCGTTGTCGCGCCATTCCGAATTGCGGACAAGTCGGGCCGTGCCGTTGCCGTAGAACATGCGGCATGAATAGATGCGTCCCAATTCGCCCGAGGCGATCAGATCGCGCATCCGCACGAAATGCGGTTCGAAGCGGTGGTTGTACGCCGTGTAGCAGACGACGCCCGCCTTGCGCGCCAGCGATTGCAGAGCCTCGACGCCGCCGTCCGTCATGGACCATAGCGGCTTTTCTACGAGAACGTGCTTGCCGCGTTCGAGCAGGTAGCTGAGGACTTCGAACTTCGGCTCGTCTGGGATGCAGCACAGCGCCGCATCATACGCGTCGAGCGGCACGTCGCGCACCGACTTGAAGTCCGCGTCCGGATTTGTCGGATCGACGCTGGCGACATAATCCGCGCCGGCGAAGTTCCGACGCTTGTGGCCTTGTACGCCCAGTCCAACAACGATTGCGCGCATGGTCATGCGTAATTCATCCGTCTCTCGATTTGGTCCAGCTTCTTGTGTACGTGGTCCGGCGTGACCGGAACATTGCCGTCGAACTCGCATTCGCAGCCAGCCGCCAGCGTTCCGATGATCGTCGACTGGATCGTATCGCGATTGACCAGCATCGTTAGCGTCGAATAGGCAAGCAGCGCATCGCCGGCGCCGACCGGATCGACGAGATTGTCGACGAAAGAATCGATTACGAAGAAACTGTCAAGAGAGGCGTGGTCCGTGCTGCTGCAGGCCAGCACCCCGCGCTCGCCGAGCTTGAGGATCAGGAACTTGCACTTCGCCTCGTCGTAAAGCTTCGAGGCGAGCGGTCGAATGCCAGAATCCTGGTCGGCCAGAGCGAATCGCGCTTCGCGCTCGTTCGGCGTGATCATGTCGAAACCGCAAAATTCGGTGATGTTGCCCCAGCGGCTTGCGACCTGACTGTCGGCGACGCGGAACTTGTCCTCGGGGATCGCCGCGATGAGGGCCGGAATCGTGCGTCGGTTGAATATGCCATGCCGGAAGTCGGAATAGACAACGGCGCCCGCCTTCGTCTCGCGCACGTTCGCCGTCAGCGCCGCGAGAATCGAGTCCGAGATCGTCGTGTTGTCGAGCGTGTCGATCTTCAGCAGGCGATAGCCGCCAACGACCACCGCGTTCTTGTTGACTGTCGGGCGCCTGCGGTCGATCGTCGCCTTCACCTCGACACCGCATGCTTTCAGATCATCGACCACGAAATCGGCGAGCGCATCCTCGCCGAGCACCGTCGAGAATTCCACCGCAGCGCCGGCGGCACGGCAATGCTTGGCGACGATGGCCGCGCCGCCGACATAGTCTTTGCGGCTCTCGAACAGCACCGACATGGTTGGCGTCTTGGTAAGGCCGCCGATCATCGCGCACTGGGTGTAGCTATCGACGATCGTGTCGCCGACGATATGCACGCGCTGCGACGACAGGCGGTCGATCGTGCGCCGCAGGTCGTCGAATTTCGCGCCGCTGCGCTCCATCGCCAGCTGAAGTTTCTCGAGCGACAGGTTGGGCGCCTTCATCTCGATGAGGCGCGAGGAGGAATACACGATATCACCCGGCGTGAAGAGGATGTCCCCGCCGTAGCTGCGTAGCGCCTCGGCTTCCTCACCGGTTTTCGCCGGCAGTCCTTCGGCTGTGTATTCGTATCCCTTGGCGAGCAAGTCGGGTTTGATGATGTGAATGTTTTCCAGCGGCGTGGCGTTCGGATCAATGACGACGTAGTCGATCATTTCGAACGCCGCGAGATTGAGAGCCCGCAGGTCCTGTGGCACATGCGGCCGATACGCGCCCTTGCTGATGTGAATGTCGGCCGTGATGCTGGCGATGAGAATGTCGGCTTTGCTCTTCGCGTACATCATATGGCGAAGGTGCCCGGGATGTACCACGTCGAATACCCCGTGGCACATGATCGCGCGTCGCGCGCGCGGCATAGGGCCGATAATATCGCGCAACTCTTCCGGCGTTTTGATCTTCTGGCGATATCTTTCGCCGAGAATTTGCGTCATCCCGCACCCTTTGCCGATCTGTCGCCGAGATATTCGAACCAGGTCTTCGTCGCCCGCGCGATCGAAGCCTGATCCCACAATGGCGCGTCCTTCCAATGATCTATCTGCTGTATCATGTGCTGGACGCCCTGCTCGAACGGAACCTCCGGCCGCCAGCCCAGACTCTTCGTGATCTTCCCAATGTCAGCGAAGGTGCAGTCCGGTTCGCCCGGACGCTTCGGCAGGTAAACCACATCCCCGCCAAGAAGCTCGACCAGGCGGTTGACGGTCTGCGGCGCGCCCGCGCCTACATTGAAGCGTTCTCCGACGCCATCGGTTTCGGCCGCGGCAAGGAATGCATTTGCGACGTCCGTCACATAAATGAAGTCCCGCCGTTGAGAGCCGTCGCCAACCACCGTGAAGGGCTTGCCGGCGAGCTTTTGGCGAAAAAAGACGCCGAACACCGCGCCATATGCGCCCGTCGTCCGCACCCGCGGTCCATAGGCGTTGAAAATGCAGATCGAATTTACCGGCAGGCGATAGACCTCGCCCCAATGAAACACCGCTTGCTCGCCCACGTATTTCGACAGAGCATATGGGTATTGAGGCGCGATCGGATGATCCTCGCCCGTAGGCGTCGCGGCAAGCCCGTAGCAGGAAGATGAAGCGGCGTAAACCAGCTTCCGGACGTTCGCGGCCCGCGCGCATTCGAGCACGCGCACAGTGCCCTGTACGTTGATGTCCATGTAGTCAATCGGCCGCTCGATCGAAGGCACGATGTCGCCGATGCCCGCGAAGTGAAAGACGTAGCGGCACTCGGCGAAGCTCGGATCGCCCGCGTTCAGCGAGCGGATGTCGCTCCAACAATACGTTAGGTCCGGATTCTGGCTGTGATGTGCGAGATTGGCTTCGCGGCCGCCCGATAGATCATCGATGACGCGGACGCGATATCCACGGTCCAGAAGAAGGTCCACCATGTGGCTCCCAATGAACCCCGCCCCTCCGGTCACGACTGCGATGGGTTTGTCGCTCATGCCGCCTTCAGCCTTTGGAGGCGCTTGACGTTGAAGTAGGCATCGTCCTCGAAGCTGTTCGGCAACAAGTTGTCACGGAACGCTGCGCATAGTTCCCTCACCGCGTCCTCGATCGTGTGACGCGGCTGAAAACCGAGAACCCGGTTCACCTTGTCCGAATTGATATGATAGGAGCGCAGATCGTCGCTCGGGGTTGTGACGATTTCGAGGTCGGCGCGATCCGGGAACTCATCGATTACGACTTTTCTCACCAGCTTGGCGATCTCCGTCAGGGACAAATTCTGATAGCCGACGTTGAAAATCTCGCCTTGGATTTTCGCCGCCGGAGCTTCCAGAAACATCTCGACCGCGTCGATATAATCCTGGATGTGAAGGTTGGGTCGCAACTGCGAGCCGCCGAAAACCGTGATCTTGTTTTTATTCACCGCGTGGTTGGTGAGAATATTCACTGATAGATCTAAACGTTGGCGCGGCGCGTAACCGCACACCGTCGCAGGCCGAAACGTCACGCCCGTGAAATTGTCGTCGACATGCTTGTTCAGCAGCGGCTCGCACATGCCTTTATACTTATTGTATAGCGTCAAGGGCACAAGCGGATGGTCCTCCGTAACATTGGGCTGATCGGAGACCCCATAAACGGATGAAGAGGAGGCGTAAAGAAAGCGCTTTACGCCAGCATTCTTTGCCGCAAGCACCATGGGCTCGAAAGCTTCGAAATTAACCGACGTCGAGAGATTTTCGTCGAGTTCGAAACTCGCATCATTGGAAATACACGCGAGGCTCACGACCGCGTCGTGCCCGGCCATCGCATTGGAGAGTCTTTTGGTGTCGCGGATATCTCCCTGCACGATCGTCAAATTCGGACTGTCCTTCGGGAGAAAGTCGTCCCCGAAGTACATGATGTCGTATACGGTTAGCTTATAGCCGCTCCGCAAGAGCTGAGGAACGAGGCGGCTGCCGCAATACCCCGCGCCGCCAGTTACCAAGACCCGTTCGAATTGTCGCGTCATTAAAAGGGCTCCCGATTCCTCGCTCGCCATCAGCAACGAGCGTTACGTGATTCATTCCGTCGGGATTTGAAAACCCGATTGCGTCGCGTCGCGATGAAACATCTGGACGGTTTCCAGCGAATATTCGTCCAGGTCCTTGCCCACGAACGCCAGCTTCGCCAGAATATCGGGCGTCGCGGTGATGATGTCGCATCCAGCTTCTTGCGCGTGAAACACGTTCAGCAGTTCGCGCGGACTGGCCCAGAGCAGTTCAGCCTTCGGGCGCTTCGCAAGCTCACGACGACAGGCGATCATATGCGGAACGGGATCGACGCCGGTATCCGCGATGCGCCCCGCGAAGACCGAAATTATCGCGAGAGTTCCGGCGTGGAGAGTGGCGGCGACCTCTCGCACTTGATCGACGGACATGATCGCGGTGACGTTCAACACAATTCCGTCTCGCGACAGGGCGCTGATGACGGGACCGGTAAACTGGCCTCTTGTATTCGTAACGGGGATTTTGACGTTGACGTTGCTTCCCCAGGTTGCGATGACGCGCGCCTGCCGCTCAATCTCATCGAGTTCATCGGCAAACACTTCAAAGGATACGGGACGATCCGGGATAACGCGAAGGACCTCTTGGGCGAACGCGACGTAATCGGAAATTCCAGCCCTGCGCATGAGGGTGGGATTTGTCGTGAAGCCGACGATCCGAGGATTGCAATAGAGCTTGGTCATTTCAGCCAAGTCCGCCCCATCGGCGAAAAGCTTAATTTTTAAGTTTTCCAAGTGGCGCCCTCGACTTCCGGTTCGATTGACAATATCCAGTCGGTCGCTTCACCCAGTGACGACACGACTCTATCGGGACTAGCCGGCCGAGGCTCGGACGTATAGCCCAAATCCACGAAGACCGTCCGACATCCCGCCGCCGCTCCAGCCTCGACATCGCTGGCGCGGTCGCCAACCATTATGCTGAGCGACAGATCGATACGCAATTCGCCCGCGACGTCGAACAACATTCCGGGGAGCGGCTTGCGGCAGGCGCAGCGCTGCTCCCTCGTGTGACAACAGACTCTTATCGCATCCAAGGGCATCGCGGCTCGCAAACGGGCATGCATCTCATCCAACACGCTGCGGTCCATGCGGCCCGCTCCGACATCGGGCTGGTTCGACACGACCACCACTAAGAAGCTGGCCTCCTTCAGCCGAGACACGCATCGCGCGGCTTCGGGATAAATTGAATATTCCTGCAGTTTTGTCGGCGCAAAACTCCTACCGTCTCGAAACAGCGGAACCACCAGGACCCCGTCGCGGTCCAGAAAAACGGCCCGGCGCAATGCGGACATCGCGAGGCCTCACCATTTCGTGTGTCGTGACTGCAAGGCCGGGTGCGACACCAGACAGTGCCAAACCACCGCCTGAAACGCCTCCGACAATGGAGTCACCCGTTCAGGATTGACTTGCGGAACCACGACGACGACGTCCCCGCGCTTCACGGCATGACCGTCCGTGCGACCGACGATTCCCAAAACTCGCGCGCCGCGCTGTTTCGCAAGGTCGATGGCCTTTACCAAATTGACGCTGACGTTGCGAATCGGATCCCCCCCACCCACGGAAAGAACGAATATCGCGTCGTTCTCTGAAAGACGGCTGACCTCCAACCAAGCCGCAAATATGGTCTCCCATCCCTCGTCGTTGGCTCGAGCCGTCAACTCGGAAACATTGTCGGTTACGGCGTAAGCTTCGATGCCGCACAATTTGCGGAAATCATTTGCGGCATGGCTGCAATTCCCAGCGCTTCCCCCAACCCCGATCAGGAAGAGGCGTCCTTCCCGAGTTCTCAGACGCGCCAATTCTTCCACGAGCACTTCGATGGCCGCAACATCGAGGAGCTTGGCGACTTGTTGCACTTCGTTGAGGAACTCGACCGCGTGCGACAAATTTGGCCTCATTGGGGAACGAAACGGAGGCTCCGCTTAAAATCTCCGCAGTTGAATGTCAAGGCGCGGGGGCGCAGGGCACAGGGCGATGGGTGAAAAAGCGCGTGACAAGGGTGTGATGTGCTGAATCTGTCGTGATCCACTGATTCGATTGGTGGAGAGGGACGATGGAGCAGGCGGCGAGGGGATTTGGGGCGTTTTGCGAAGCGATTGTTTTTTGGATTATTTCAAAGATTTGCCAGATCGCCGACAGCGCGGCAAGGTGGTATATCCGCTTGAGGAAATGCTGCTGCTGCGCCTGCTTGCGGTACTCGCCAGAGCGGATAGTTTCATCGACATAGCTCGGTTCGACGAGAAGAAACTCGATCTGCTTCGCCGGTTCCGGCCGTTTCGCGGGGGCACGCCGTCGCATGATCACCTTGGCGATATTTTCGCCACGCTCGACGCGGGCGCGTTCCGGCGCTGTTTTGTCGCCTGGGTCGCAGCGCTGACCAAGACGCCGTCCGAGGTCATCGCCATCGATGGCAAGACTCTGCGCCGCTCCTATCAGAAGAAGGATTCAAAGCACCAAACGGAATGGGCCAAGATCCTTCGGGTTGCGCTCGGAGAAAAAGGTTGAGAAACCCAGAGGCGACGACCTCCTCTCAACCATCGCGGCGGCGGAGATCGGTCCATGATTAAGCCGATGCTGCGCTGCGCGCACTCGGGTCTCCAGCGACCAGGGGCTTGAACAGGACTTCAATTCGCTCGACGCCCAGCGGGAGGCGGAGGCCTATATCAAGAGCCAGGCGCATGAGGGTTGGAAGCCCGTTCGCGACTACTATGACGACCGTGGCTATTCGTGCGGCACGATGGAGCGCCCGGCGCTGCAGCGCCTGCTGGAAGTCATTGGGGCGGGGCGCATTGATATTGTCGTCGTCTACAAGGTCGACCTGCTGACCCGCTCGCTGGCCGATTTCGCCAGCTGGTCGAGCTATTCGGCGCCCATAAGGTCTCCTTCGTCTATTAGAGCGATTCCTTGAAA
>PLAI01000326.1 GCA_003134075.1 Methylocystaceae bacterium
ACTCCGTCCCCTTCATGCCGACATTTAGCCCAAGGCGCAATAAGGCATGAGCGCGGCGTGTCCGCCCGACGCTCGCGGCGACGGAGGAACGAACGGCGACGCGATTCGCGTAACCTACCGCTCCGCCTGCCCGCCCACCTCGTCGACGCCGTAAACGTCGTCGCGGAAATGCACGGTTCCGTCGGCCGAGGCCCAGCCCGTCATATAGACCCATACCACCGGCACGGCTTGGGGCAGGCGCACCTCCTCCCGCTCGCCGCTGGCGATCTTGCGCGTGATCGTGTCCTTGTCCCAATGGCCGCCCGCGCCTTCCAGCACCCAGGCGGCGAGATCCATCACGCCCTGCACGCGCACGCAGCCGTGCGACAAGAAGCGATAGTCGCTCGCGAACAGATTTTTCGACGGCGTGTCGTGCATATAAACGGCGTAAGGATTGGGCATCGAGATACGGATCGAGCCTAGCGAGTTGCCGGCGCCGCTGTCCTGGCGCAGCGTGTAGTTCAGCGCCTTCTCGCTCGACCAGTTGACGGCGCGCGGGTCGATCTCGTCGCCATGATTGTCGAGCACGCGAATACGCGCGCGCGAAAGATAGCCGGGGTCTTTCAGCATCTTGGGCGCGATCTCGTTCTTGATGATCGAGCTCGGCACGGTCCAGGTCGGGTTGATGTTGACGGCCACGATCTTCGCCATGACCTCCGGAGAGTGGTGCTCGACATCGCCGACAATCGCCGCGTAACGACGCACGACGCGGTCGTTCTCCACCGCGTCGACCGCCGTTGACGGAATGTTGACGACGACATAGCGCGGTCCAAACGGGAAATCGACGCCCGCCAACCGCTGCGCGCTGGATGCCAGTTGGCGAAATCGCGTCGCGGCGGGCACGTCGAGCGCGCGCAGGGTCGCGCCGGAGACATCGCCGGTCTGGCGCAGGCCCAAGCGAAACTGAAAGCGCTTGACCGCGGCGGTCAGCGCATTGTCCCAGACCGGGCTCGCGCCGGAAATAGCATCGTCCTCGGCGGCGAGACGGCGCCGCAACGCCGCGACGGCGGGGCCCTTGGAGCCCGGATGCAGCGCGACCCCGACCTTGGGCCAGCCGCCGGAGTCCGCGATCGTGGCGTAACGTTCGGACGCCTTCGATGTCGCGAAGAAGGTCTCGGGCTGCAAGACTGGCGTGGGGTCGTCGGAAAGCGCGGTTTCGCGCGGGGGCGCGGGCTTGGGTTTAGGTTTGGGCTTTGGTTTCGCGAGCGCTGCCTCCGGCGCGGGGGCGGTCGCCCCGTCGGCGGGACTCGCGGGCGCGGCGGCGGGCGGCGTGGGCGAAAAACTGGGAGCCAAGGGAGCCGGCGCTCCGAGTTGAGGCGCTGGAGCAGCCGGCGACGCGGGAGCGGCGCTGGCCGGCGGCGAAACCGTCTGCGCCGCGCCCTGCGCAAGCAGCGGCCGCGCCGGGAGACAAAGAAGCAAGGCCAGCGCCGTCGCGACAAAGGGGGCGGCGACCGCGGCGGCCCCGGCCCGCGACAGCGCGTTCGCGCGCTTCATTCCCATGTGTTCCGTCCGTGACCTTTGCGTCGCATGGCTCGGCCGCCGATTTTTGGAGCCTGGGCGGGGATCCGCCCCTTCGCGCGTAGGCGCCTTTTCCGGCGCCGCGCGCGCAAGGTCAACACTTATCCACGCTCTCCGCCCCACCGGCTTGGCCCGCGTCGATTCGCGCAGTTGCACGACTGTCATAATAACGCGAGACTGGCGGAATTTCCCGCGACTCGCGTCGCATCTCGCGAAAGGTCGATCGAGAATGGACGAAGTGTTTGAGAATCCCGCCGAGGCCGCCAGCGCGCAATCTCGGACGCCTCCCGTCGCGCCTCCCCAACCGGCCGCGCCACAACGCCCGGACGACGAGGGCGCCGAGCGCCGCCATAGGCGCGCCGATTCCGAGACCATCCGTCATGCTTTCGAGACCGGCGAATTCCCTTATCGATCAAGGCTCAGCGAAAAATTTTATCTGCAGCATATGCAGGCGCTGCAGGTCGAACTGCTGAAGGCGCAGAACTGGGTCAAGGAGACTGGCCAGCGCATTGTCGTGCTGTTCGAGGGCCGCGACGCCGCC
This sequence comes from Methylocystaceae bacterium, assembly GCA_003134075.1. Classification (GTDB taxonomy): domain Bacteria; phylum Pseudomonadota; class Alphaproteobacteria; order Rhizobiales; family Beijerinckiaceae; genus Methylocystis. The sequence goes on from PLAI01000326.1 coordinate 2,099, forward strand.
GGCAAGGGCGGCACGATCAAACGCTTCATGGAGCATCTCAATCCCCGCGCCGCGCGCGTGGTGGCGCTTGAAAAACCTTCCGAGCGCGAACGCACGCAATGGTATTTCCAACGCTACGTCGAGCATCTCCCCGCCGCTGGCGAGATCGTGTTCTTCGACCGTTCCTGGTATAACCGGGCCGGCGTCGAGCGCGTGATGAATTTCTGCTCGCCCAATGAATATCTCGACTTCATGCGGCAATGTCCCGATCTCGAGCGCATGTTGGTCAACTCCGGCATGAACCTGTTCAAATACTGGTTCTCGGTCACGCGAGACGAGCAGGTGCGACGCTTCCGCTCGCGCGAGACCGATCCGCTCAAGCAGTGGAAGCTCTCGCCGATCGACCGCGCCTCGATCGACAAATGGGACGATTACACCGAGGCCAAGGAGGCGATGTTCTTTTTCACCGACACGGCCGACGCGCCCTGGGTGGTGATCAAATCCGACGACAAAAAGCGCGCGCGGCTCAACTGCATGCAGCATTTCCTGGCTAGTCTCGATTATCCCAACAAGGATCATCACGTTCTCACCGGCCCCGACCCGCTGATCGTCGGGTCCAGCGCCCATGTGATCGGCCGCGACAAACATATCGTCGGAAAATCCCTGGATATGGAGAAGAAGCGCAAGCGCCAGCATTGAGCAGACGCTAAAGTGGAAGAATCGCGAATCGGAGATTGATTACTCCGTTTCGCGCTTTTTTCGGGTCAGGAACCCACTTCCCGGAGCTTTTCATGTCGTTCGCACGCCGTCCGCTGCTCGCCGGCAATTGGAAAATGAACGGCTTGCGCGCCGCGCTCGCTCAGATCCAACGCGCCGCCGAGGGCTACGATGCGACGTTGCGCGAAAAACTCGATCTGTTGATCTGCCCCCCGGCGACGCTTCTGGCCGCGGCCGCCGCCATCGCCGCGCCGGCGCGAATCGCCGTGGGCGGGCAGGACTGTCATACGAAAGCGAGCGGCGCGCACACCGGCGATATTTCGGCCCCAATGCTGGCCGACGCCGGCGCCGCCTTCGTCATTGTCGGTCACAGCGAACGGCGCGCCGATCATGGCGAGAGCGACGCGCTGGTGCGGGCCAAGGCGCTCGCGGCGCTGGAGGCCGGATTGATCCCCATCGTCTGCGTCGGCG
>PLAI01000122.1 GCA_003134075.1 Methylocystaceae bacterium
GCTCAAAGAGCAGAACCGCGAGCGCAATGTCATGCGGCAGCGCTCCCAGAGCCAAGGGCATGAACGCTGAATTTTCTAGGATGAATTGGAGGCCAGCATGGGTAACGAGTCAGACGGCGGCGCGAGAATGGAAGAAATCGGCGCGATGATCGTTCACGCCGAAGCCGCGCAAGCCGCGCTCGACAAGGGGCTCGCGGCGCATGCGGAGAACGTCGTGAATATCACGCGGCTGATCCAGTATGGCGGCGGCGTCTTGAAGAAACTTGAGGCGGAAGCAGAACAGCTTGGCCCGCGCGCCGAACAGGCCGGGGCTGGCGCCGTGCGCGAGGAGGTTCGGGAGAGTCTTGCGGGCGCGGGCGCTGTTGTCGGTGATGCGGCGCGCGGCGCTTTTCGTCCGGTGATGGCCGACGTCGTGACGGGGATCGACCAAGCGCATCGCGCCGGCATGAGTCTCGACAAGAAGGCGGAGCTGTTTTCGAACCGGATGCTGGCGATCATGGCGGCAGTTGCGATCGGCGCGTTGATGGTGGTTGTTCTCGGTGTTTGGATTGCGCTCGCGTGGCAGCGTTCGGAGGTAGCCAGCCTTCAGCAGGAAAAAGCCGACTTGCGCGGCGAGATCGCCGCCATGACGGAAGTTTCACAAAAGATGCAGTCGCAGGGGCTGAAAATCGAGTTCCAGGATTGCAAAGAGGCCAACGGTCGCATGCGCCGTTGCGTCGCCGTTCAGCCGAGCATGTCGTTCTTTGGAACCGAGCAGGCGCCGTTCTATGTGTTGAAGGGGTATTGAGGCGGGGGCGGCGCCGCGCGTTGTGCAGGTTCGGGAATTGGCGTTCCATATAGGGGTCATGGCAGAATCTTCCCGAAAGAGCACGCTAAAGGCTGTTGCCCAAACTTGTTCCCACAAAATCCGAATGGGCAACCGAATTTAGCAACAGGAAAATCCCAATTTTGGGTTCTTTTACGCAAAGGTACGTAAAACGACACGGGCAAAGATGGCCGGTCAAAGCTGATTCCGGAGTTCTCGGATACGATCTGGCGGGAAATATCGGTAGAAGGCCGTCCTCCCGATCTTGAGGTGATCGATGACATCCCCGACAAACGGGTAGTTCACCGTGTCCTTGAGCATCGCCTCGGCGAGGCGGATTCTCTCCTTGTCCAACACCTTTGGCCGCCCGCCCCTGCGGCCCCGCTTTCGGGCCGCCGCGAGGCCGGCCCTGGTGTTTTCGACGATCAATTCACGCTGAAATTCATCGAAGGCGGCCGTGATATGGAAAAACAGGTTGGAGTGCGCTAAGCGGGCCTCGCGTTCCTCAAAGCCAGAATCACGGGACGCAGCCAGGTCCGTCCGGGGCAATTCACAGAGGCCTGTGGCGGACGGAGGTTATGTTCCTCCGCTTTGTTGCTGTCTTGCTTGTGACGCTCGTTGCTGTCGTGGCCGCCTCCGCTCAGCCATATGATCCCAAGGGGAGCCGTAGATGATTAAATCGATCCCCGTCCTCGTGTTTTTGCTCATCCTTTCCGGCATCGCTTGGGCGGACGAAAAAGAAGATCAGAGGAACGCCTATGATGTTTTCAGCGAATTCGACAAACTCGTTAAGCCCTCACCGGGTTCACGGGAAGTGACGCTTGAAGAGGACGTGACCTCCCGGATCAAGCGCTACATGGCCAACCTACTTTACCCAGTCGACATGTTATCATTCGTTCGACCAGAAAAGGATCAGAGGTTTCGCGAGTTGGTCGTCACATTGCAAAAGCAAATGGGGGAAGCCGCCACAGGCACATTGACATACGGACAATTCAACAAGCTTCAGGAGGCTGCCCATAACATTGATGAAAGCGGGGTATATGTAGCACCGGGAAAACTTGTCTACCGATCTGACGATGGAAATTCAGTCGGAGCGCGTGGGACTGGGGCCATGACCGATTTGGCCAATCCAATTAATATCAATCTGATGCTTTGTGTCAGATCAGAGGGCACATGCGAGATGAGCGCTTCTGAACTTGACCTAAAGGACAGAATGCTAATAGCCGCGGCTCCGGTGATCTTTGATATTAAAACGTGGACGCCAAACCGCATCACGGCCGTCAGGGAGCATCCCTGCGGTACAGCATCACTGACAGTCGACGTGCAAACAAAAGACGTCACCATCACCAGCGTGCCTCATGCTGATTTGTCATTTTGCAGCAAAGAACCTGCCAGCATCTGGACTTTAGTGGATGGATTCAAGGTCGTTTGGAACCTTTACCGGGACCGCTATCACAAGGCGCGTGAACTCGTTTACGAACCAGCGAAGAAATTATTTCCAATCCGGGTACCGGCGAATTAAGGACATTCGCGTGAGCAACTGCGCCCTTCCTCGACTCTACTGAGAGCTAACGCATGACTATCGAACTCTCTAATTACTGGGCGAAACTGACGGGCGCGGTTCACCCGTGCGACATGGACACCTTCGCACGAGCCGGCGCTCACGGCTTCAACCTCGAATTTCCGCCACCGGCGTTCATAGGCGACATCACGCATGCGCCCGTCATTATTCTAGATAACAACGGCGGGTACGGACCCCACATCACGCCGGGGGAGTTTCCAGACTCGAAAGCCTGCGACGAGTTCCGGCAGATGCTGGCCGCGCCGCGCCCAGTCGATCCTGCGGCGCGATCCATGTCGCTATACTATCTGCAACGCAATTATTCGCCGTGGTTGATTAGCGGCGAGGCCGCGCTGGTAAACGGCCTCGCCTATCGCTCCGTAGACGGAAACACCCTCGGCGTCGGAAAACTGACAAAAGCGCTTCCCTCGGCGCAATTTCACCGTAACTGGCTACGCGAAATCCTTGCCCCTCTTGCCGCGCGAGGCGAGCGATTCATCGTCGTTCATCGTTGGGGACGCTGGAACGGTGCCGCCGACGTTTTGCGGGGGCTGCCTTCTGCGGTCTTTTCCACCTGCCCAATAGGCAGCGACCTGACCAGCGACGAATTCGACGCCACGCAGAAGTTTTTTGCGAGGCGCGAACGCGCGCACCGTGCATAAATCAAAATTTATGCACAAAACCCAGCCCATTGATCCGCAACCTCTTTTTTCGTGCAAAAATGACGTGCATAATTTGCGCCCAAACCGGGTGGGCTACGGGGGGCTGATTGTCACGAAAAAGTAGAAATCGACGCGGGCCGAGCGAAGCACGTAGAGCCGACAGGGATCCGCATGTGACACCGGCGGCGGCCACCACGGTACGACAGGCACAACTTGTTTCCGACGAAGAGGCTCCCAGCGCCTTCAATGGATTGGCGCCTCTCACGGAGCAAGAACGCCGAGCGCGGTTTGCCGCGTTGAAAGCGACGCAGCCATGAAATACGGCTATGCCAGAGTTTCAACCGACGGCCAAAGCGTTGACGCGCAAGTGAAGCAGTTGCGCGCGGCCGGCGCCGAAAGGGTGTTTCGGGAAACTGCCAGCGGGGCGCGCGCCGATCGCACGCAATTGCGCCACGCACTGGCGCAACTCGCCAAAGACGACGTGTTGATGGTGACGCGCCTCGACCGCCTGGCGCGCTCGACGCGCGATTTATTGAACACGCTGGACACGATCGCCAAGGCCGGCACCGGATTCCGATCGCTCGGCGACGCCTGGGCGTACACGACGAGCGCGCACGGGCGCTTGATGCTCACGATCTTGGGTGGGCTGGCGGAATTCGAGCGGGAATTGATCCACGCCCGCACGAGCGAAGGCCGCGAACGCGCCAAGGCGCAGGGCGTGAAAATGGGGCGGCCGGCGAAGCTCACCGACCATCAGCGCAAGGAGGCGATCCGCCGCCGCGACAAGGGCGAAGAAACCCTTGCGGAGATCGGGCGCAGCTATAACGTGAGCGGTTGGACGATTGCGCGGCTTTAGCTGCGAAGGGGACCATATGTTCGAGGGATTTAAAGCGTGGTACGACGGAAAACTTGTAGAGAATGATCCCCAGTCGTCCCTCGTGATCCTTGGCGGCCGTTACGAGCGTTCCGCGTCGGCGCGAGCGCTGCGCACCGCCGTCGAATTCTATTTGAAGCACTGGCAGTGGTGCGTTGCCGCTTCCCTTTTGGCGAACGCATTAGCCCGAAATTTTCAGAAGATCGTTCAACTGGACGATTGCGAGCTTGGCGAACCGAGGCGGCGAATGCGTAATAGACTTTGGTTGTTGTTGCTGGCCTTCTCAACGGTTCCGTCGTTGGCTGATGAAAGCTGGTCATGCACCACTGTTTCTGACGTCAAGCCGCCGTTCGTTGTCGGCTTACGGCTCCACGGAACGAAATTATATGCAACGCCTGGGGATGACGTAGCAACGGTGATATCTGACACGCCAAGGCACGTCCTTGCCTATTGGATGCACTGGAATGAAAGCCTAAAGCCAAGGGTTCCGGTATTTCTTTATTATTGGATTGACCGCCAAACAGGAGAGTTTTTACATTGGAATGATATAGGTATTGCGCCAATTTATGAGAAGGCGATACCAGAAGTATCACTATCATCAGGGACATGTACGAAACAGTGATTTGGTTGCCGCGATCATGGCGACAAAACATTTGCCGAGATCGGCCGCAGCTGTAACGTGAGCGGATGGACAGATTATGCGTCTCGCAAAAGCTCAACCTTTCGCAAGGCGACAGGCGCGACCTCCATCTTATCGAAATTCGTGAGTTTCGAGAACGCCAACGCACGTTCCATGGCCCTTCCGCGAATTTGCGTGCAAAGGGCGGAGCGGCATTTGCGTAGTCATGTTCGAAAGTGCTTCGTCCACCGGATGGCGCTTGCCAAGCTGACGCCGCAATGCGCGGCGGCCTGGCGACACGACATGCCGCCCTCGACGGCTTTCAGCACTTTGTCGCGGACTTTGTCGCTGATCCTTTTGGTTGATGTGCGCGTGCGGGGGATGTTGGCGTTTTTGGCCCAATTCAGGGCAGTTGTTGGACTGACGCCATAATGCGCGGCGGCTTGGTGACAGGACATGCCACCTTTGACGGCTTTCAGCACTTTGTCGTGGACTTTGTCGCGGACATTCTTTTTGGCCTTGGCACGCTTATCGGTGATGCAGGCTCGTTTCGCAAATCGGATGGCGCTCGCCAGACTGACGCCGCAATGCGCGGCGGCTTGGCGACACGTCATGCCGCTCTCGACGGCTTTCAGCACTTTG
>PLAI01000373.1 GCA_003134075.1 Methylocystaceae bacterium
TCCATCGCCATATAAGCAGATGCTCATCGCTGTATAAGCAATAGACATATCGTCTGGAAGAAGGAACCCGTCGGAAACAGCCCTCGCGAGAGAGAATTGTTTTTGCTGTGATAAAATTGCAACTAAAGCACAAAGAGCGGGCGACATGCTTATATGCCGTTCGATAAATCGTCTTCACCTCAAATAGGTCACGCTGTAGAGTGTTTTGTTGAGTTCCCGCTCGTTGAGCCAGATGCGTCCCGCGGAACACCTGCGCTCGATGTTTGGAAGCAGGCTCGTGCAAAATTCGCCGGTATTGTCTTGCACGAGATAATGACAGACTCCGCCGATTTTCTTGCGGGCGAGCACCATGCTCGAATGATCGGCGAATTCGTCGGGGTCGTCCGGCGCGCGCGCTTCGAGAAGATAAAATGAATAACCAATCGTCGGATTGCGTCGATGGTCGAGGGCATAGTCGATCATGCCGAACATATGCGCCTTGTCCTGACGAGAAATGCCTTTCCCCGCGCGTTTGCGTTCCACCACTTCGCGCTGATCCACCGCGGCCCTATAGGATATCGGCAGAAGCGGCGCCGGACTTTGAATCCGATGGCATCGCTCCTCGACATATCGCACCCACGCATCGTTAAACACATCGGCGATGGGATCGTTCAACTTCGGCGCCGTCGCGCCGACGGAGCGCAGGCAAATCCCGGGATTTCGCGTCGCGCGGGCCTTGCGGCGCAGCTTTTCGAGCAGCGCCGTATAGAGATAATAACCATCGTTCGACGGCAAATCCTGCTCGAGGCAGACCCCCTTGATGTTGAGCAGCAGCGCCGCGACATCCTCTTCTCCACCTTCGAGCTTGTCGAAATAGGGGCGCCGTAAAGTATTCTTTTCTTCTGAAACGTCGACGCGACTGCGCTGGGCGACGATTTCATCCATTAGTCCTGGTTTTCCAGCGACGAATTCGCGAACCAGCCTGTCGCTCGCCGTGTAAAGGCCTGATGGGTCCGTGAAGTAGAAGGTGGTCGCGACATCAAGAGCCGAAACAGCTAAACCGATCCTTTGGGAGATCATGTCCGCCGCCGCATAGGCGTAGCATATCGCCGAATCGCCCTGCGAATTTGGCATGCGCCTAAACGGCGGCGCGGGGACCGTCGCGCATTCCAAATTGCGGCGGTAAGTGGGATTCGGCGGGAGAATATAAAGATCGGCCTGAGCGCGCGCCGGCGGGATCGCGAGCCCGGCGAACAAACACACAAACAGCAAAAGGCGCATCAAGGACTTTCCTATATCTCGGATTCATATGGATTATTCGTCACCGCTCAACCTTGAGCTTGCACCCATTCGCCCTATTCGCGCAAGGCGCTCGCCCGAGTGGCGCGCCAAAGCGCGCACTTGACGAAACGCCTCGCGCGCACGTAAACGATTCCGTCGGATCGCGCCAAAGCGCGCCGGGGCGGCTAGCTCAGCGGGAGAGCACTCCCTTCACACGGGAGGGGTCACAGGTTCAATCCCTGTGCCGCCCACCATTTTCTCCAAATATTTTCAAGGACTTTTGTTTCGCCCTCTCCCTTGTCCCCCACTCCCCGAGTGCGAACAGATAGCGAAATCCCCCTAAAAACTGGGGGAATTTCGGGGGAAGCTGTTCCCGTGGTGTTCTGACTTATCGTTCACGCCCAAGCTGTTTCCTCGGGGCGGCCTCATCATGGAGTTCATTTTGCTCGCCATGCCGCCGCTAACTGGAACCCAAAGCCCACCGCAACGAGACTGAAGCCGATGTGCGACTTTACCCAGTAGCGGTTCTCTAAGGCTTCTTGACTCAAATTGTATTCCGCAACGGTTTGCCCATTGGAAAGCGGTGTCGCTGGTTCAAGGCCAATAGCGATACCGCGAGCAAAGGAGGGTTGTGGCGCTCCATAGAAAAAAAGGGCAAGACATCCGACGAAGGCGAACACCAAGCCAATAAGGTTCAGGTTGCGTGGCGACGAGAGCGTTTTGAAGTGCGTGAGCATAGGAGTCTCCCTGCGTTAGACGTTAGACCCTGCCCATTAAGAGCACACAGAAGAATGACGCAACGCACCGGAACTCCGATTGCGAATAACACCATGACTCAGAAAATCGGGCGTCCGACGCTTTGCCCATAGCCGCTAAATTTTTCGTATGCGAAACTTAGCCACTATCGAGCCGTAGCATCTCGGCGTCGCTCTGAACGCTTAGCGCTTATTCGCGCCGACGATCTAAGGCCAGCGTATAAATGTAGTAGAGAGAAACAAATGCAACAATCTCACGCCCAAATCGCTAGGTTTATTGGTTCATTTTTATGCGTTATCGGGGCTATTCTTTCGTCAGATGCCAAAGCGGCAGGCGTAGATTGGAAATATTATTCTCCGTTTTCTTATCACGGTGAGCCACTATTATGTTTATATGATAGCAGTGGTGTTGAACAAACGGATGACAATAATATGAAAGTTTGGACGAAATGCTTCGCAGCCAAGCTCGTGGACGAAATAGATATGAAAAAATTCGGAGGTCAAATAACAATAGCCTACGTAAAAAGGAAGAACGAGCAATACATTCCGCCGGTAAGCAGACTTAGAGATTTAACGGATGACGAAAAGGAGCGAACCTCTTTAACAGAAATTGTCTCAAATTTTAATATTATTATGCCAAAGCTAAAGTTCTATTATGAAATAGATTGCCGTAAAACGCAGATTAGGAGCTTGAATATAGTTGCCGAACGAAATGGGGAATATTTATCTGGCGAAGGGTCTGCAATATTCTCTAAAATCTCTCCTGAGACTGGCCCAGCCGCACTCGCCGCTCTAATTTGTCCGCCAAAGTGATCGTGCGGCCTACCATCGGGGTTGGCGTCGTTCGTCGTGTACGGAACTCAACGATGCCGTTGAAAAACTCGGAAAATGAGGCGTCATAAAAACTCGGCAAAACCGCGTTGAAAGCGAAGCTCCGCGCTCAAAGCCCCTTCAATGGGCCTGCTGTGAACGCCGATTGCTTCGTCGTCGATTTAGCCTTCCCCTCAAATCTCTTTTTGTTTGTCGCGTCCACGACCCCTCAAATTTTGGCTCAATGCCGGAAATTGAGTTTTTCAACAGCATCCAACAGTTCGTTCTAAAAACAAAGCTAAAGCCCAACGCGACAAACTGCGCCTAATGACCTTCATTACCTCAATAGACCTTGCCCCAGTGACAGGGTCGGAACGACCCCTAAAAGCCTATCACACAAATCATATTTGATATTTTGATAGAAAACTATCACAATGCATAAAATGTCAGTGACAGGAAAAGGGACCATGCTGATCGGATACGCCAGAACCTCCACCACCGACCAAATTGCGGGTTTGGAAGCCCAAGAGCGAGATTTGTTGGCTCAGGGGTGTGAACGCCTATGGAAAGAGCAAACCAGCGCCCTTGGCCCCCGTAACGCCTTGGAAGAGGTGATCGCGTTCGCCCGTGCGGGTGACTCTCTTGTCGTCACTAAAATATGCCGATTGGCTCGCTCCGTAGCCGATTTGGTGGCGATTATCGACCGGCTGGAAAAGAAGGGCGTGAGCCTTCGAATCCTCTCGATGGGGATTGACACGGCGACGCCAACCGGGCGGCTGATGTTGAACCTCTTGGCCTCGATCAGTCAATTTGAACGCGAGGTGATGTTGGAACGACAAAGAGAGGGAGTGGCCAAGGCGAAGCTGGAGGGGAAGTATAAAGGAAGGAAACCCACGGCCCGGGCCAAGAGCGACCAGATTCTTGAACTGGACCGGCAAGGGTTGTCGAGGGAACGGATCGCGACTCAACTCGGGATTGGCGTCGCCAGTGTTTATCGGGTGTTGAAGGCGGCAAGGGTGGCGGCGTAAGAGAACGGTGGATTTTTCCCCTGTTGATGGGCGGGCATAATCGAAAATCGTCATGTCGGAGCGGCGGTAAATCGGCCCTTCTTTTTGCGGGTATCCTTTGCACCGACAACGCCCAACG
>PLAI01000149.1 GCA_003134075.1 Methylocystaceae bacterium
GAGATCATAAGGAAACATTGGCGATCGCTCGAGGCAAGCCACAAGCCTTCGGCGTGGGACGCGCTGGATGGCGGCTATGGCGATGCTCGCCGCGCCTATCACGGTTGGGAGCATATCGCGGACCTGCTGGAGAAGCTGAACGGGTTTCAGGCGCTGTCCGCCAAACCGGCGTTGATCGCGACGGCGATCTTTTGGCACGACTCCGTCTATGCGACGCAGGCGCCGGACGGCGGAAGGCGTTCCGACCTCGAGAACGTGCGGGACAGCGCGGAACTGTTTCTTCGCCACACTCTTTTGAACGCGGACGACGCGGCCGCCGTCCATGAGTTGATCATGGCGACGGCGGATCACACGCGCGCCGAGGCGAGGAAAGAGCATTACGATGGCTTCGCCGGCGATCTCGACCTGTTTCTGGATTTGGACTTGAGTCCTCTCGCCGCGCCGTGGAAGATATTCGCGGCGAACCTCGAACATATTCGCTTCGAATTCGCCTGGGTTCCCGAGCCGGAGTTCTATACGAGCCAAATCGGGATGCTCGAAGGCTATCTGAACGCCGACGCGCGCCTGTTCCGCCGCGCCGAAACCAGGAAGAAGTGGCTCGCCGCGGCGAAGGACAATCTGAAGTTTTGCATCGTCGCGTTACGGGCGAAGCTGGCGCTGGAGCCGGCCGATCGAGATACGCCCGCTCCGGCGAGAAGCGCTTAGGCGCCGCCCGCGCTCGGCGGCGCGCGAGCGTTGCGCGGGGCCTCGATCATGCAAAACCTCGTTATTCGACGGCGAAACAGAGGCGGCTTCATAAAACTGTCATATCAACCTAAGAGAACGTAAAAGCCAAAGTATCGGCCGTCGGAAGGCGTCGCGAGACTCCGAACGGGGCGGTTCATACTCGCGTTAGAGCAAGTTTTCGAAAAAGTTGACAGACCCTTCGATCAGAACTTGCTCTTCGATCAGAACTTACGCCAACTATATGATTTTGAGCGATAAGCGCTCTAGGGATTGAAAGGCTGATAGGCCAATGAAACTGGAAACCGTCGATCTGGCGAACGGCGTCACGAAGATCTCCCTTGCGGGACGCCTGGACATTCAGGGCGCTCTCAAGGTCGATGGCGAATTCGCCGCCATCGCCGAAGCGAAGAAGAATATCGTCGTGGATCTCTCCGAGGTGACCTTCCTTGCTTCCCTGGGGATCCGCACGCTGATCGTCGGGGCGAAGGCGGCGGCGAACAACGGCGGAAAGCTGGTTCTATTGAATCCCCAGCCGAACGTCGAAAGCGTGCTGAGGAGCAGCAACGTGGATACGGTGATGCCGATCATCAACGACGCGACGCCTCTCGCGACGGTGTTTGGCGCTTAAATGCCTTCCTCGTCGCATACGGCCGAGACTGGCTGGCGCCGCGTTTTCAGCGGCTCCATCGCGGATGTCACGGCCGCGTCGGCCTGGGTCGAGCGGATCGCGGCGAGTCTGAAACTTCCGGGGAAATTGACGTTCGCCATGCAGGTCTGTCTCGAGGAACTCATGTCGAACATCGCGCGGCATGGAAAGGTTCATTCGTTTCCGACCGAGACCGACGCGGATAATCCTCTCTCGATCTCGATTGACATCGACGTGCTCGCCGATCGAATTGCCATGACCTTCGAAGACAACGGCCGCCCATTCGACGTGGAGAAGGCGCCGGCGAAGGTTGTCGATCAGCCTTTGGAACAGCTGTGGCCCGGCGGTCTCGGCATTAACCTCATCAAGAGTTTCAGCCACAATATCGAATATCGCCGCACGGACGCGGGCAATCGTGTCACCGTCGACTTCATGCGCTAGATCCGGCGAAGCGACAGGGAACACGGAACGCCTGTGCCTAGAGACGAACAAACCACCGCTGGCGCCGAAGACGCCGTCTCGGAGCAGGGCTTCCAGACGGCGAAGGTTCTGAAGGACATCGTGGCTTCGCTCGCGCCGATCGAGCTGCGTCCTGGCGACATATTGATGCGGCAAGGGGAAGTGAGCGACGCCGCGTATTTTCTGGAAAGCGGTTCGGTGCTCGTCTACGCCGAGACGCCCTATGGTCCGGTGTCGCTCGCGACGCTCGAGGGACCGCGCCTCGTCGGCGAGATTGGCGCCTTTGCCGATCTCGAGCGCACGGCCAGCGTCAAGGCGGTCGGCGCCGCGCGCGTGTTTCGGATCGGCCGCGCGCCGCTGCTGGAGCTTGGCCGAAAATCTCCGGAATTGCTGATGTCGGTCGTTCGGCAATTGGGCCAGCAGATCGATTCGGTGAACAAGGCCGTCGCGCTTTACACGAACGCTTTGGCGGCTCTCGAAAGGCGAGAGTTCGATGAAGCCATTTTGAGCGACTTGGCGGCGCCGTCTCCGCGGCTCGCGGAATTCGCCGGCGCCTTTCGCCGCTTCGCCGGTCAAATCCTCGGCAAGCGCCGGCAACAGGATGAAATGGCGGCCGCCGCCATGATCCAGAAATCCTTCCTTCCGAAGGAATCGGCCGTGAATGTGACGGGCGGCGATTTCGAAATTCGAGCCAGGATGCGGCCCGCTCGCGAGGTCGGCGGCGACTTCTACGATTACTTCATGCTGGACGCCGATCGGCTGGCGGTGGTTATCGGCGATGTCTGCGGCAAGGGAACGCCGGCCAGCCTGTTCATGGCCGTGGTGGTGACCGTCCTACGCGCCGCCGCCCGCGAGGAGGCCGACGTGGCCTCCATGATCGCGCGAGCGAACAGCCTGCTGTGCCGCGACAACGCGGCGTCAATGTTCGCCACCGCTTTCTACGGCGTGCTGGATTTACGCAGCGGCGCGCTCGAATATTGCAATTGCGGCCACAATGCGCCGGTACATATCCTCGCGTCCGGGGAGTTCCGAAGGCTCGACGCCACCGGTCTGCCGCTCGCCCTCTACGAGAACCTGCCCGCCGAGGCCTCCAAAATCGAGCTCGATCCCGGGGATAGCCTCGTGTTGTTCACCGATGGCGTCACCGAAGCTGTCAACCTCTCGCAGGAAGAATTCGGCGAGCCTCTGCTCCTCGAAACGCTGCTTGAGAGCCGGCAATGCACAATGTCCGAACTCGTTTCGCGGTTGTTCGCCGTCGTCGACGCTTTCGCTCAGGAAGAGGAGCAGGCCGACGATATCACCTGCGTCGCCGTCAGACGGCGGTGACGGGCATCGAATGGGCGAGGGGGCGAAGCGCTTGATCATTGGGCGGCCAGACTGACGTTGGACGGAAAGACCGCGGCGATCGCGGAGCCCTCGGCGGCGAGAGCGCCTACCACGGCGAGGGTGATGAAGGCGAAAAGCAGGCGGCGCGGCATCGCGGATGTCAGCATCGGAATGGCTCCTCTTCACTCGCGCCCGTCGGGGGCATGGAGGGCATAAGACCCCACAAACCGCCGCGAGACCGTGCGCTGGCGCACGCGACGAGCGGCGATCGAGAGGCGAGGGCCGCCCACGAAAGGGGCGCGGCTTCCGGGACGCATACCTGCGACACGGTGAAGCCTCGACAAATTGGCCATTTATCGTCAAAATAGCGGTCGCTGGATCGATTGGGATCGCATATCCGTGCCGTTGTTCGCGAAAATTCCTTTTTTTGAAGGCCTTACCCCCGGCGAGGCTGAAAGTTTCGCGCGCGGCTGCGTTTGGAAGCGCTTCGATCAGGGCGAGCTCGTGGTGGATTTCGAAGATTGCTCGACGGACGTATATTTTATTGTTTCGGGCGAGGTGCGCGTGCTGATGCGTGGCGCTGGCGGCAAGGAAATGATTTTCGGCGACTTGGGGCCGGATCAATTTTTCGGCGAGATGGCCGCGATCGACGGCTTGAAACGGTCGGCCAACGTGACCGCCTTGACCAAGGTGGAAGCATGCATCATGCCGGCGTCGGTGTTCAAATCCATCATATTTTCATCGCCCGCGATTTGCGAACGACTGCTGACGCTCATGACGACCAGACTGCGCGCGTCGAACGCGCGTCTATTCGAGCGTTCGGTGCTTGATCTGCGTCACAGGCTTTACGCCGAACTGTTGAGACTGGCGCATCCGCGCCACGGCGTTGAAGGCCAGTCGATCATTTCGCCGCCTCCATTGCAGCAGGATCTCGCGGCGCGCATTGGATGCCGCCGCGAGCAGATCAGCCGCGAGATTCATGCGATGATCGAAGAGGGACTGGCCGAAAAAGCAAAGGGCGGTCTCGTGATTTTGCATCCCAAGCAGTTGGAGAGCCGCATCTCGGCGAGTCTCGCCGAGGCGGACTGACGACTCCAGATCCCTCCAATTTGTCGCGCTTTCCGAGGCTAAGCGGGCGTCCGCCTTCACCGAAAGCGCTCCGGCGCGCCCTGTGCGCCGGCGCACAGCCTTTCTTGCCCGAACGATTAGCTTGGCGACATTGGTTCGGACGGCAAGCGCGGACGTTTTCAGATCCGCCGCCATCGAGCAGGAGAGGGACATGACCGCCGATATGATCAGCGTTTCCCGATGCATCGCGCTTTCTGGGCTCGCGGGCGACGAAATCGTTCTTGGCGTGACGCGCGCGAAGCGGCACGACGAACTCTACGAGAACTATCTTCGCAATCTCGGGAAGAGATGCGCCGCGTTGCGCGACAAGATTGTCGGCGACATCCGCGCGTCATTGAATGTTGGAGCGATGAGGCTCGCCGCGGACCTCTTCATCGTCCTGCGATTGGCGCTCGCCCGGCGCCTCGCGGGTTTGCGCGACGGACGTCGGCGTGGCTCCAAAGCCTCCGCTCGGCGTAAAACCAAAGCCGCGCCGCGTGTCTACAGGCGCCATTCCGCCCGTCCTGTCGCGGCGGCGCGCCGTCAAGCTTGCGCCGTGGGCGAGCGCGCCCACATCCTCGCGCGCGGCGCCGCCGCCCGCTCCAAATGAGCGGGCGCCATTCTTAGCTCGCGCGACGCTGGTATCGCGGGGCGGTGATTTGATCGAGCACGTCGTTATAAGTGTCGCGCATGATCTTTATGGCGATCCGCCCGCGCGGCGTGGTGTCGTCGAAGCCGTCGATCGGCAAGAGTTCGCCGCTGCCTTCGTCGAACAGAACGACGAGCGGCTCCAGCGGAATGGGTTTGGCGAAGCCTTCCGCCAGGGCGAGCGCGGCTATTTGCTTCCTATCGACGAGACGGATTGCATATTGGTTCGGCGCGCCCGCATCCGTCAACTCGAAGGCAAATTTGTGAGCCATGATGCTCTTCTCCCACGCTGGCTACCCGATCGCCCCGCGATCAAGTCTTCGGCGTCCGTTTGGGCGCCTTGACGCGAAATTGTTTATAGCTGGACGACGTAAGGGCTCAATGCGGAAATCCGGCGGGCCGCATAAGGATCGCATAACATTCCGCCGCGAAGAACCCATCGCGACCGCGCCCTGGTTTAATCCCAGAAGCTCGGGAACCAGCTCGAATTCACCGGGCCATCCTGGATTTTGTCGATTTGTTCGTTGCTGGGTATGTCGAACCCCGTTGCCGGTTCCGACCCGTTGGGCGGCAGATCCCGCAGATTCTGGTCTCTCCAATCGCCGCCGAGCGCCATGAATAGGCCGACGACATCGCCGAGACGAGCGCCCTCGGTCTGGACGCGGGACTCCGCCGCGAGCAAATAGGTTTGCTCGGCGTTCAACACCGCGAGGATATTGACCGAGCCTGCCTGCAATTGCTTTTTCACAATCTCGAGGCTTCGCTTGGCCGTTTGCTCGGCGTAGACGGCGGCCTTCACCGCTTTCGTATCCGCCTGCAACGCGCGTAGCGCGTCGGCGACATTCTGGAACGCGGTGATGACCGCCTGCCGATATAGCGCCTCGGCCTGACCGAGGCCCGCTTCCGCCGCCTTTTGTTTGTTGAGCAGCGTGAAGCCCTGGAAGATCGGCTGAGTGACGTCGGCCGCCAGCGTGTACCATCCCGTGCCCGGCGTGAACAGCTGCGCGAAACTATAGGCGGTGTAGCCGCCATTGCCGCCCAAGGTGACATTGGGCAGCCGCGCGGCGATGGCGACGCCGATTTGCGCGCTGGCCGAGTGCATATTGGCTTCCGCCGCGCGCACGTCGGGTCGCTGCCGCACGAATTTTCCGGGCAGGGTGAGCGGCAGATTCGACGGCAGGGTCAGCGAATTAAGATTGAATGTTTCCGGCACCTCGGCGGTCGAATATTGCCCCGCCAGCGCGGTGAGCAAATCGCGCTGCTGCGCGAGCGCCTTTTCGAGCGGCGGCAGCAATTGCATCACCTGCGCCAGCGCCGCTTCTTGCGTCAGAACGTCGGCTTGAGCCACCGAGCCCAGCGCATATTGCTGGCGCAGCAGACTCAGTAAATTCTGCTCGATCTTGATCACTTCGCGTATCGCGGCGATTTCGCCCCGCAGCGTCGCCTCCTGAACCGCCGCCGAGGCGACATTGCTCGACAGCGCGAGATAGGCCGCTTCAAGCTGGTAACGTTGCTGGTCGGTTTGCGCTTCGAGCGATTCGACGGCGCGCCGGTTTCCGCCCCAAATGTCCGGCGTGTAGGACACCTGCAGCTGTTTGAGAAACAGGCCATAAGGGTTTGTCGGCCCGTTCGGCGTCACCGCGTTTTGCACGCCGGACTCAAGATTGGTGCTGTCGTTGGAGTTGGCGAGCAGCGAGGGCAGGAAAGCTCCCTTTTGCGCCTCGGCGGCGAAGTAGGCGACTCGAATCGACGCGTCCGCCGCTTGCAACGACGGATTGTGCTGGATCGAGGCTTCGACGAGCTTGCTCAAATTTTTGTTGTGGAAAACCTCCCACCAACGCTGAGGGATTTCCTCCCTGACGACGAGACGCTGTTTCCCGATGGACGGAAGTTTCTCCGGCGTATAGCGACTCACGTCAGGCGGCGGCGCGGACACGAAGTCCGGCCCGACGGCGCAACCGCTCAAACCCGCGACGAAGACGGACGCGACCGACGCCGCGGCGCGTCGACGGAGACGACGAACGGACTTTGAGTTGGAGAGTTGTTTCGCCATCAGTACGTTCTGTTCCCATCGCTCGTGACGTCACGCATTTGGAATGCTGTTTAAACCGCGCAAGTTAGTCAGATGCTCTTCCCGAATCGGTTTCAAGCCAGATTATAGCGATCCTGATCGTGATAGAGTCATGCGACGGAATGATACTGCATCGCGCGCGGCCTTCAGGTCTACTGTCAAATATCACAGGTAGACAAGCTCTCGCGACGGCTGGCATATATGAAACCAAGCCGGCTCCTCGCGTGGATTACGCTGCGATTCGGTCATGCCATTTTCTCACAGGGTCCGCAAATGCGTCGCAACTTTACATATCTGGCGTTCGTCGCCCTGCTGCTGATCGGCGTGGGCCTGGGAGTCAAATATTACTCCGGAACGAGCGCCCCAAAGACCGCCGAATCGTCGAAGGCGGCGGGCGAGGCTTCGGGCGAATTAGGAGTGGATTTGAACGACAAGCAAGCCGCTTCGGTCAAGGTCGACAAGGTTGGTTCGGCGAATTTCGTTTTGGAGCGGCAGGCCGTCGGCAATATCGACTTCAACCAAAATATGTTGACGCAGGTCTTTACGCCCTATCAAGGCCGAATCATCAACGCCTATCCCAATGTCGGCGACAAGGTGGAGAAGGATCAGGTTCTCTTCACCATCGACAGTCCCGATCTGCTCGCGGCCGAATCGACGTTGATCGCCGCCGCCGGCGTTCTAAGGCTGCAGAACCGCACCCTGACGCGCGCCGAGAAGATGAAGGCGTTCGGCGGCGCCTCGCAACAGCTCGTGGATCAGTCGACATCGGATCAAATGACGGCGGAAGGCGCGTTGAAGTCGGCGCGCGACGCGGTTCGCATCTTCGGCAAGACCGACGACGAAATCGACAAGATCATCGCGGAGCGCAAGGCCGATCCGAGACTCGTCGTCAAAAGCCCGATGACCGGCTATGTCACGACGCGCACCGCGGCTCCCGGACTTTTCGTGCAGCCCGGCGTGGCGCCTCCGCCTTTCACCGTGGCCGACCTTTCGACCATGTGGATGTTCGCGAACGTTCCGGAAAGCGGGGCTCCCGATCTGCGCGTCGGGCAGAAGGTCAAGACGCGCGTCGCGGCCTATCCCGATCGCGATTTCGACGGAGAAATCACGGTGCTCGGGCCTTCGGTCGATCCGAATACGCGGCGAGTGTTCGTGCGATCGGAAATCGCCGATCCCGAACATCTGTTGCGCGCGGGAATGTTCGCGAATTTTACGATCACCGTCGGTAGCGCGGTCAATGCGATCGCGGTTCCGCAGGCCGCCGTGGTGCGCGAGGGCGATGGCACTATGTCGGTCTGGACCACCAAGAATGGGCGCCATTTCATTCGCAAAACCGTGAAGATCGGTCAGATACAGAATGACCTCGACCAGATCGTCGAGGGACTCCAGAAGGACGAACAGATTGTCACGGAAGGCGCCGTCTTCCTAAGCAACAAACTCGCCGGCGGCACGCCGGATTGAGGTCTCTTGTTCCGAAGAACCGTCTAACCCAGACAATCGAGGGCTAAGCGTTGCTTAAATCCATTCTAGCATTCGGGCTCACGCGCCGCGCAATCATCGTCCTCGGCGTGATCGTTTTCGCGGCCTCCGGTCTGCTCGCGTTCTCGAAGTTGAACATCGAAGCCTATCCGAACCCCGCGCCGGTCATTCTCGAAATCACCGCGCAGGCCGCGGGCCTTTCGTCGGAAGAGATGGAGAAATATTATACGATCCCGATGGAGGTCGCGCTCTATCCCGTGCCCGGCGTGGTCAATGTGCGTTCGACTTCGTTCTACGGCCTGAGCTTCGTGCGCGTGACCTTCAAATATGGCGTGGATTACTATTTCGCCTATCAACAGGCGGCGATCGCGCTTCAGCAAAACGTCTCGCTTCCCGGCAATCAATCGCCGCAAATTCAGCAATCCAGTTTGACCGGCGAAATCTATCGCTATCAAGTCAAGGGACCGCCGAACTTCGGACTGACCAATTTGCGCACGATCCAGGATTGGGTCGTCACGCGCCGCTTGCTGACCATTCCCGGCATCGTGCAGATCAACTCATGGGGCGGCACGACCAAGCAGTTCAATGTCGACGTGAATCTGCGGAAGCTGGAGGCGTATAACATCACGATTCCGCAGATCATCACCGCGCTCGGAAACGCCAACATCAACGTTGGCGGCCGTGAAATCCGCATCGGACAGCAATCCGTGAACATTCGCGGCGTCGGTCTTATCGACGACGGCGGGGGCGACGATCTCACCAAGGGCGACAGAACCGAGGACATCGAGAATATCTCGCTTACGCAAACCAATGGCGTGCCGGTGCAGATCAAGGATGTCGCGACGGTCAACGTCGGCTTCGTTCCGCGCCTCGGCATCGCCGGCCGTGATCACGACGACGATGTCGCGGCGGCCATCGTGCTGATGGGACGCACGCAGCACACGAATAATGTTCTCCCGAAGGTCGAAGAAGAGATTGAGAAAATCAATCACGATGGCACATTGCCGCCAGGCGTCAAGGTCGAGCCCTATTACGACCGCGGCTCGCTCGTCGAAGTGACGACGCACACCGTGCTGCATAGTTTGTTTTTCGGCTGCGCGCTGGTGTTTCTCATTCAGTGGATTTTTCTCGGCGACCTTCGCAGCGCGATCATCGTGGGCATCAACATTCCCTTCGCGCTGTTTTTCGCGATCATCGTTCTGGTCATTCAGGGCGAGGACGCCAATCTTCTCTCGGTGGGCGCGGTCGACTTCGGCATCATCGTCGATTCGGCGGTGATTCTCGTCGAGAATATTTTCCGCAATTTTCAAGCGCCCGAGAAGGAACGGCGAACGCTGCTCAACCATCTCGCCGAAGGCCAATTCGGCAGCGACCCGACAAGCGAGCAAAGCATCGACAACTCCGCGGCCTGGACCGATCGCCTGCGGTTGATTTTTGTCAGCGCCCTGCAGGTCGACAAGGCGGTGTTCTTCACCGCGACGATCACCGTCACCGCCTTTCTGCCGCTGTTCACAATGACCGGCGTCGAAGGACAAATCTTCGGCCCCATGGCCCGTACATACGCCTACGCATTGTTTGGCGCTCTCGCCGCGACGTTCACGGTGACGCCGGTTCTCGCGTCGCTCATGCTCCCGAAGCATGTCGAGGAGGTCGAGACCTGGGTCGTGCGCAAGCTGCGCGAGACCTATACGCCGGGACTGCGCTGGGCGCTGGACAACACCAAGTTGGCGATTGGCGGCGGGCTGATATTCCTGGTTATCAGCGTTCTCGTCGCGTCGCGGCTCGGCACGGAATTTCTTCCGGCGCTGGAGGAGGGCAATTTCTGGATCAGAGCGCAAATGCCGCCGACCATCTCGCTCGACTCGGGCACCGAGGCGACGCGCAAGATGCGAGAGATTTTGCTCCGGCATCCGGAAGTGATCACCGTTGTTTCGCAGCACGGGCGTCCCGACAACGGCTCCGACGCCTCGCCTTTTTCAAACGTCGAACTGTTCGTGCCGCTCAAGCCTTTCGACCAATGGCCGGCCGGGCTCAGCAAGGAAAAGCTGACCGAAGAAATACAAAAAGAGTTCGAAGACGATATGCCGGGCATCGGCTTCAACTTCTCGCAATATATTCAAGACAATGTCGAGGAGGCGCTTTCCGGCGTCAAGGGCGCGAATTCGATCAAGATCGTCGGACCCAATCTCTCTAAGCTCGAGGAACTTGCCGATCAGGTTCTGGCCGAAGTTCAGCAGGTCAGGGGCGTGGAGGATCTTGGAATTTTCCATGTCATGGGTCAGCCCAATCTCAACATCAAGGTGGACCGCGCCAAGGCCGCGCGCTATGGACTGAACAGCGGCGACGTCACCACTGTCATTCAGGCCGCGATGGGCGGCGCCGTGGCGACGACCGTGCTCGAAGGCGATCGTCAATTTGGATTGCAGGTCCGGCTGCTTCCCGAATTTCGTAGCTCCATCGACGCGGTTCGTAACGTCAAGGTTGGATACACCACTTCGAGCGGCGTCAACGCCTATATCCCATTGAGCGAACTCGCGACCATCTCGCTGGATACTGGCGCGTCCTTTATCTACCGCGATCGCAGCCAACGGTACGTTCCGATCAAATTCAGTATTCGTGGGCGCGATCTCGGCAGCACCGTCGCGGAAGCGCAGGAGCGCGTCGCTAAGAAGATCAAACTGCCGACGGGTTATCAAATTCTTTGGGCCGGCGAGTTCGAGAATTTGCAGGAAGCGAAGAAGCGACTGCTGATCGTCGTTCCCGTCACCTTCCTTTTGATTCTGCTCTTGCTGTATGGCTTGTTCAACTCGCTGCGCGACAGTCTCGTATCGGTGGCGGGCATTCCTTTCGCCATCGGCGGCGGGATCGTGGCCCTTTATCTCGCGGGGCTCGATTTCAGCGTTTCGGCGGCGATCGGCTTCATCTCGTTGTTTGGCGTCGCGGTCATGGACGGCATTTTGAACATCACCTATTTCCGGCAGCTGATGGCTCAGGGAATGGGGTTCAAGGAGGCGATTTTCCACGGCTCCGAACAAAGAATGCGGCCGATGCTAATGACCGCGCTTTCCGCCGGCGTCGGGCTGTTTCCAGCCGCCATCTCGCATGGAATCGGTTCGCAGGTGCAGCGTCCCCTGGCGACCGTCGTCGTGGGCGGAATGTTGATCGGACCGGTCATGCTGCTGATCGTGGCGCCAGCTCTTCGCTCCGTGTTTTTGACCGGCGGTGCTGGACGTCGCGACAACGGCTCCGACGCGGATTTGGAAAACGCGAACGAACACGGCGGGCATTGATGCGCGTTTGGTCTGGACATCTTGACGGAAGGGCAAGCGAATGACGTCGCATGGCGGCAAACGGTTCGAAGCGCGGGGGGGCATGCCCGCGCGCCAGCGAGCACTCGCGCCATGAGGTCCTTGCAGGACTTTTCGCCTTGGCGCGGGGAGAGCGCGGCTATTATGGCGTCCGCCGGCGCCATGCTTGGCGAGGCCGCCGCGGAGAGCGGGGATCCCAGCGGCGCCGAGGGCGCGGCGCGGCGCGTGATTCTCTGCATCGAAGACGACTCCGAATGCGCCGCGCTGATCAAGGAGGAATTGAAGGAGCGAGGCTTTGACGTCGCCGTGGCCCATAACGGCCGGAGGGGACTTTCCATGCTCCAGGAGATGAAGATCGATCTGGTTCTCGCCGACGTCAACATGCCGGAAATGTCTGGATTCGAGGTGTTGGAGCGACTGAATGAGATTTCGACGGATTTGGCGAAGGTTCCATTTATCTTCGTGACCGGACTTAGCGATTATGAAAGCGAAATCGCTGGTCGAACCCTCGGCGCCGACGATTACGTCAAAAAGCCGATCGACTTCGACATTCTGCAAACAATCATCGATGCGCGGCTCGCCGGCGTCGCGCGCCTGCGCCTTGGAAGACGGACGGGCGTTTCGATGAGCGAACGTGAAATCGAAGCCTTGACTTGGGTCGCGCGCGGCAAGACTCGCGACGAGATCGCCGAAATAATGTGCATCGCCAAGAGAACCGTGGAGTTCCATATCGACAACGCTCAATCTAAATTGGGAGTGCAGAGCCGAGTCGAGGCGGCCGTCAAGGCGACGATTTTGGGTCTCATCGACCCCTAGAGCAAGTTGCGCGATGGCGGACTTTCGCGACCAGAACTGGCTCCAGGATTTTGATTTTGCGCGTGTTCTTATCGCTCGGAAGATTCCATCCGAGTGGAAAGCGCGCTAGCCGCATCGCCGGGAGGAAGTCGGTTCACGTTGGATAATGGCGTTTCGCGCTGATATTAAACAGTAACTCCGTCGCGTGGAGCGCGGGCGTTCTTGCGAAAACGGCGAGTGTGGCGCAATCTGAACTTCGAGCACGGAAAACGAGCGAGCGAGACCCAATGAAACAAATTATCGCGATCATCAAGCCGTTCAGGCTCAACGAAGTGAGGGACGCGCTCAATGCGATCGGCGTTTCCGGGCTCACCGTGACTCAAGTTCAGGGCTATGGACGCCAAAGAGGTCAAGGCGCGGTCTATCGCGGCCCGGAATATGAAGTGAAGTTCATTCCAAAACTCAAGGTCGAGGTGCTTGTCGCCAATGAGCACGCCGAGAAAGTATTCGAGACGATACTGAAGGAAGCCCGGACCGGACAGCTCGGTGATGGCAAGATTTATGTCCAAGACGTTGAGAAAGTGGCCCGGATCCGCACTGGGGAACTCGATGGCGAAGCGGTGTGAAGCCGAAGATTCAGCCATGTCCCACACGGGCGACCGGGACCTTTAAGCGGACGGGCGAAGCTCACGCGCCAACCTCGATCGATTTGGTTGGCGCTCTGGGTTTCTTGGGCGGCGCTCCTCGCGCCCAATTCTTAAAGCGCGACGGCGCGCATACAGCCTTGGTCGATGTCGCTCAAGCCGCCTTGTTATCCGAAGTCGGATGAACGGCCCGCGCCATCCCGACGATGGCGGTGAGTTCCTTGGTTGAGATGTCGGGAAGGCTGAACTTCGCGCCAACTTGAGCCTCGCGACGAAGAATCCGCCGAATCTTCGTATCGTTCCACCACCAAACGATGAAGCACGCGCCGGCGATGCTCGCGAGCGCCGAATAGGGTTCGTGGGGGACAAAAAACGACAGGTCGGGAACGCATTCCCGCGCGTATGTGCAGGCCTCGCCCCACTCCCGCACCCATTGCCATAGAGGTTCCATCATGAGATCGCCTTCAAGTTGATTCGATTCGGGTGTTGGCGACAAACGATCAGGATCGAGACAACTCGAACCCCCGGTTTGCAAGTCCCGAACGCATTTCGGCAAGTCGACCGCGCTCTAGCAAGGAGGCTCGCGGAAACTCACTGCCGGCTTGTTAAACGTGAATATATAATATTGCGTCGCACAAACCGGTTCAAGGCGAATTTTTAGGCGTTTTCGCAACTGTAAGTAAATACAACATTTATCACGCAGTAAACTGTTTTCACCCGCCGCGGATCACGTAATGCATCGAATGATGAGATGTTTATCGCGATGCACCAGCCAACATTGTTCGTTACCGGCTATTTCCCCTCTTGACGGCCCGCGTGGTCGCCCGCTCGCCAATCATCGCTTAACGAAGGGGATCGATGGAATGCTCACATGCCTGGCCTTCGCTGGGCGCGCTCGCGCGCGCTAGCTTCGAATCGGGACATGGTGCGTCGCGGGCTTTCGCCCGGAAAGGCGGTTTGGACGGCATTATATTTTGTTAATGATCATTTAATTGTTCGGCCAATCCCCTCTATGTTAGAAGCGCCTCGACGTGCTCAAGGTGCCGCTTTGAGGTGGCCCACGTCAAGGCCCGCGGGGGAGAATCTCACCATATGCTCGCGCTGGTTCTGATTGCGCTCAAGCGCCCATACACCTTCATGGTCCTCGGCTTGGTGATCCTGATTCTGGGAACCATCGCGGTACTGAAAACTCCGACCGATATCTTTCCCGCCATCGGCATTCCGGTCGTCAGCGTGATCTGGACTTACGTCGGCCTCGCGCCGGACGATATGTCGGGACGCGTCGTCTATCCCTACGAACTGGCGCTGACCACGCTCGTCAACGATATCGAACATATCGAATCGCAGAACTTTTTTGGATACGGCGTCACGAAAATTTATTTCCAGCCCAATGTGAAGATCGACCTTGCCGTGGCGCAGGTTTCGGCGGCCTCGCAAACCGTTCTAAAAAACCTGCCGCCCGGCATAAACCCGCCGCAGGTCATGGTCTATAACGCCTCGACCGTGCCGGTGATCCAGCTTGCTCTCTCCAGCAAGACGCGAAGCGAGGTCGAACTCAACGACACGGCGCAAAATTTCCTCAGGCCGCAACTGACCACGATTCAAGGCGCGGCGGTGCCTTATCCCTATGGCGGCAAGGTGCGCCAGGTTCGGGTCGATCTCAATCAGGAGAAGTTGCAGGCTCTGGGGCTCCAGCCACAGGACGTCGTCGACACGATCGCGCGACAAAATTTGATTCTGCCGGTTGGCACGCAAAAGATCGGTGAATTCGAATACAATGTCTTGATCAATGACGCGCCGGAGCAGATCAAGACGCTCAACGATTTGCCGATCAAGCGCGCCGATGGAACCATTATCTATCTGCGCGACGTGAGCTTTGTGCATAACGGCAATCCGCCGCAGATCAATATGGTGCGGGTGGATGGCGGACTAGCGGTGCTGATGCCGGTTCAGACGTCGGGATCCGCCTCCACGCTGGAGGTGATCGCGGGCGTCAAAAAAATGCTGCCCAAGCTTCGCCTGATGCTGCCGGAGGGCGTCGAACTGACCGTCATCGGCGATCAATCGCCCTTCATCTCGGACGCGGTGACGAGCGTCGTTCGTGAAGGGCTCATCGCCGCGACGCTGACCGGCCTGATGATCCTGCTGTTCTTGGGCAGTTGGCGGTCGACGATCATCATCACCATTTCGATTCCGCTGTCGATTCTGGCGGCGTTGGCGGCGCTGGCGGCGATTGGCGAAACCATCAATGTGATGACCTTGGGCGGCCTGTCGCTCGCCGTCGGCATATTGGTCGACGACGCCACCGTGACGATTGAAAACGTCAACCGCCATCTCGAGGCTGGCGAGGAGATCGACGACGCGATTGTGAAAGCCGCCAAGGAGATCATCTCGCCGGCGACAGTGTCGCTGTTCTGCATCATAATCGTGTTCGCGCCGATGCTGTTGCTGGGCGGCGTCGCGGGCTATCTGTTCCGGCCGCTCGCCGAGGCCGTGGTCTTCGCGATGATCGCCTCGTATATTCTGACCTATACGCTGGTTGAAACCATGGCCCGCTATTTTCTCAGCGAGCAGCAGCGGCTGAAGGGCGAGGAAGAGAAGCACGGCCCGCGTCCGCGCGGAAAATTCGTGACGACGCTGACGCGCCTTCAGCTCGCCTTCGAACATCGCTTCGAAGCCTTGGTGGGCGCCTACGCGCGGCTATTGACGCTCGCGCTGGCGGCGCCACGCCGCTTCGTCGCGGGTTTCATGGCGGCGGTGGCGCTGTCGCTTTGTCTCGCGCCTTTTCTTGGCCGCAACTTCTTTCCCGACGCGGAGAGCAACGAGATAAGAATGCATGTGCGCGCGCCGATGGGCACCCGAATCGAGGAGACCGGCGCGCTGTGCGACCGCATCGAAGCGAAGATTCGCGAAATCTTGCCCAAAGGCTCGCTCTCCAGCATTGTCGACAACATTGGCCTGCCGGTCAGCGGCGTCAACATGAGCTACAACAACTCCGGCACGATCGGCGCGACCGACGCCGACATTATGATCACTTTCGACCGCGACCGTGTTTCCAACTCCAATCCGATGATGGAGTTGTTGCGCCAAAAACTGCCGCGCGAATTTCCCGGCGCCACTTTCGCGATGCTGCCCGCCGACATCGTGACGCAAATTCTCAACTTCGGCCTGCCCGCGCCGCTCGACATTCAGGCGATCGGCGTCCAGCGCGCCGAGAACCGCGCATATCTCGAAAAGATATTCGAGCGGCTGTCGCGCGTGCCTGGAATCGCCGATCCGCGCATACAACAGGCCAACAACCTGCCGACGCTTTTTGTCGACGTCGACCGCACGCTGGCGCAAGAGGTCGGGCTTACCGAAAAGGACGTGACGCTGGCGCTGCAAACCCCCTTGGCCGGCAGTTTTCAGAGCGCGCCGAATTTCTGGCTCGACACCAGGAGCGGCGTTTCCTATCCGCTCGTCGCGATGGAGCCGCAATACTGGCTGACTGATCTTGAAGCGCTGTACAATCTGCCGGTCTTCACCGGCAATCCGCCGCAGCTTCTGGGTGGCGTCGCGACGCTGCGGCGTGGCTGGAGCGCCGGCATCGTCACCCGCTATAACGCGCAGCCGTCCTTCGACATTTACGCTGGCGTGAGAGAGAGGGATCTTGGCGGCGTCGCCGATGACGTCGATGCGATCCTCAAGGAGACACGCAATGAGGCGCCGGCGGCCTCGACAATCGTGCTGCGAGGCCAGTATTCGACGATGCATAGCGCCTATACTCAATTATTCGTTGGACTGGCGCTTGCCGTGTTGTTTGTCTATTTGGTGATCGTCGTGAACTTCCAGTCTTGGCTCGACCCCTTCCTGATCGTCTGCGCTCTGCCGACCGCTCTCGCCGGCATTGTCTGGATTTTGTTTCTAACCGGCACAACGCTGTCAGTGCCGGCGCTAACCGGCGCCATCATGTGCATGGGCGTCGCCACCGCCAACAGCAATCTGATCGTCGCCTTCGCGCGCGAGCGGCTCGACGCGGGCGACGAACCCATTCACGCGGCGGCGGCGGCGGGGGCGACCCGCTTTCGCCCGGTTCTGATGACGGCCCTGGCGATGATCATCGGAATGGGGCCCATGGCCCTGTCAGCGGAACAAAACGCCCCGCTGGGACGCGCGGTGATTGGCGGGTTAGCGTTCGCCACCACCGCCACGCTGCTTCTGCTGCCGGTGCTCATCAGCCTGGCGCACGGATTTTTGGCGCGCCGCAAGCAGCAAGGACAGGCCGATGTCGCATTATGACCCCGCCAATATGCCGCCGCCGGACCCCCAGGCTCAGGCGGCCCTGGCGCGCAAGGCGCGACGATGGCTGATCGGATTGGCGGTGGCCGCGTTGGCGCTGGCGATCTGGGGCGTTGTGTCGCGCCGCTTGCGTGAAGCGGATTTGGCGAAATTGACGCTGGAGGCGGCGACGCCGACCGTCGAATTGGTGACGCCGCAAGTGTCCACCGCCGTGCAGGAGTTGATCCTGCCGGCCAATGTGGAGGCGTTCTATGACGCGCCAATTTACGCGCGGGTCAACGGCTATTTGAAGAGCTGGGCGCATGATATCGGCGACCGCGTGAAGGCTGGCGAAGTTTTGGCGGTGATCGACGCGCCTGATCTTGAACAACAAGTGGAGCAGGCCAAGGGCGATCTGGGGCTCAGCGTGGCGCAGGCGGGGCTCGCCGGCATCACGGCCAAGCGTTGGACGGCGCTCCGTGATCAGAACGCGGTCTCGCTCCAGAGCACGGACGAAAAGACTCACGACTTGACCGCCAAGTCGTCGGCGGCGGTGGCCGCCAAGGCCAATCTCGACCGGCTGAACGCGCTGAAAAGCTTCCTGACGCTCGTCGCGCCGTTCGACGGCGTGGTCACGGCGCGCAACACCGACATCGGCGCGCTGATCGACGCTGGCGTCGGCAAGCGTGATTTATTCCGCGTCGCCGACATACATGCGATGCGCATTTACACCAGCGTGCCGCAGGCCTATGCCGCGAAAATGAAGACGGGTCTCTCGGCGCGACTGCTGCTGCCGCAATATCCCGGGCGCGAATTCGAAGCGAAGGTCATCGCCAACGCCAATGCGATCACGCTCAACTCGCGCACGCTGCTGGTGCAGTTGCTGGCGGAAAATCGCGATGGGGCGCTGTGGCCGGGCTCCTTCGGGCAAATCCGGTTCCAGCTGCCGCCCGACGGCGCGCCGCTCTCGGTTCCGGCGGGCGCGTTGGTTTTCCTCAATGGCAAGCCGCAAGTCGCGACGCTCGATGATAAAAACCGCGTCCGGCTCAAGACAATCACCATCGCCCGCGATCTGGGCGCGACGCTGGAAGTCTCCACGGGCTTGACGCCGCAAGATAGCGTAATCAAATCGCCGTGGCAGTCGATCCGCGACGGCGAACTCGTGCGCGTGATGGACGAAAAGGATGAGAACGGCGCGCGGGGCGCGGCGAAGTGAGGTCGTTGCAGCCATGGATGTTGGGGCTTGGCCTGTGCCTTGGCCTGGGCGGCTGCAATTTCGCGCCGCAATATGAGCCGCCAGTCGTCGAGACGCCCGTGGCCTTCAAGGAGGCGGCCGGAGCCGGAAGAGAGATCGCCAAGGCGTCCGGGAAGGCCGCGCCGGGCGAGCCGCAATGGTTTTCGTCGGATCCGGCCGATCTGCGGCCGCGTGGACCTTGGTGGAGCGCTTTTAAGGACAAGGGTCTTGACGCGCTGGAAGCGCAAGTGCGGCCGGGCAATCAGGACGTCGCGGCGGCGCTGGCGACGATGGATCGGGCGCGAGCTTTCGCCGCGAAGTCGATGGCGGGGCTGTCGCCGACAGTCAACATGGGCGGCCAGATCACCGCGAATAAGGAGTCGACGCATCGACCGATGCGGACCTCCAACACTCTGCCAGCAAACACGGATTACGTCCGTGACGCGCTGTCGCATGGCGTGCCGATAAACGCGCCGGAACATTATGGCGACAACCAGCTCGGTCTTCAGGCGAGCTACGAGATCGACCTTTGGGGCCGGGTGCGCAACATCGCCGCGGCCGGCGCGACCCAAGCGGAAGCCTCGGAGGCCGATCTCGCGGCGATCGAGCTGAGCATCGAGGCGGAACTGGCGCGAGACTATGTCGCGCTGGAAGGTGTCGACGCCGAAATCGCGCTGTTGCGCGATATCGCCGCCTCCTATCGCGGCACGCTGGAACTTACGCGCAAGCGGGTGAACGGGGGCATCGCTTCGCCGGCGGACGAGTCGCGGGCGCAGGCCGAGCTCGATTTCGTCGAGGCGCAAATCCCCGATCTTCAAGCGCGCCGCGCGCTGCTCGAACATGCGATCGCCACGTTGATTGGCATGCCGGCCTCGGGCTTTTCGTTGCCGGCGAAGGGGCGTCTCGTCGCCTCGCCTCGGATTCCCCTTAGCGCGCCCTCGCAATTGCTGGAGCGCCGACCGGACATCGCGGCCGCCGAGCGGCGGGTGGCGAGCGCGAACCGCACGATCGGCGTGGCGCGGGCGGCCTTTTTCCCGCGCTTCACGTTTAATCTTTCGGGCGGAACGCAGGATACGGGCGTGAGCCTATTCAATTGGCGCAACAGCGTGTGGTCGCTGGGGCCGTCGATGACGCTGCCCATATTCGACGGCGGCGCGCACACGGCGGATCTGCGTGACGCCGAGGCTGCTTACCTTCAGGCGGTGGCTCAATATCGCGAGCAGGTTCTCAGGGCGATCG
>PLAI01000334.1 GCA_003134075.1 Methylocystaceae bacterium
CGGCCATAGGTTTCGAACACCCATTGCATGACGGTTTCGCGCCGCTCATGCTCGAAGTCCACGTCGATATCCGGAGGCTCCCGCCGCTCCTCCGAGACGAAACGCTCGAACAGCAGATCGTTGCGCTCGGGGTCGATGGAGGTGACGCCAAGCACATAGCAAACGGCGCTGTTGGCGGCGGAGCCGCGGCCCTGACAAAGAATGTCCCGGCTGCGAGCGAAGCGAACGATTGAATTCACGGTGAGAAAGTAAGGCGCATATTGCAGGGTTTCGATCAGCCGCAACTCATGCTTGAGGATCGCCGTCACCTTGTCCGGCACACCCTCGGGATAACGCGAAGCCGCGCCTTGCCAGGCGAGAAATTCGAGCGCCTGCTGCGGCGTGCGGCCCGGCATGGTCCGCTCCTGCGGATATTGATAGGCCAGCTCGTCCAGCGAAAAGCGGCAACGCGCCGCGATCTCCAATGTCCTGGCGAGGGCCTCCGGGTAGCGGCTGAACAGCCGCGCCATCTCCTCCGGCGGCTTCAGATAACGGTCGGCATGACGCTCGCGGCGGAACCCGGCCTCGTCGATGGTGCAATTGTGCCGGATGCAGGTCACGACATCCTGAAGAACGCGGCGCGTCGGGACATGGAAGAGAACGTCATTCGTGACGACAGTCGGCACCCGCGCCTGCAAAGCCATGTTCGACAGTTCGTACAGCCTTAGCGCGTCGTTCGGTCGCCGCCGCAGCGTCAGCGCCATATAGGCCCGGTCGCCGAAACCCTCGGCCAGCCGGCGAAGACGCATGGCGCAGATGTCGTCCGCCTCGTCCGGCGCAAGCACCGCGATCAGGCCCTCGCCGTAGGCGACGAGATCGGACCAATCGAGACGACACCGCGCCTTGCCGCCCCGCTTCTTGCCCAGCGACAGCAAGCGGCAAAGCCGTGCATAGGCGGGCCGGTCGGTCGGATAGACGAGGACGGACATGCCGTCGGCGAGATCGAGGCGGCAACCGACGATCAGTCGCACGCCCGTCGTCTTGGCCGCTTCATGCGCGCGGACGACGCCGGCGAGCGAATTGCGGTCGACGATTGCCAGCGCCTCGATACCCAGGGCGGCGGCCTGCTCGAACAATTCCTCGCAGGAACTCGCCCCGCGCAAAAACGAGAAATGCGAAGTGCATTGCAGCTCGACATAGCGCGCGGCGGTCATCCGAAGATCCCGTGCATAAACCACCGCTGTGAACCGGTCGCGGCGTCTTCGCCGTCGCCGGCGCGAAAGATCCAGAAGCGCTCGCCGGCGTCGTCCTCGACCTGAAAATAGTCGCGCACCGCGATCAACTCGGCGTCGCGCTTCCACCATTCGCCGAAGACGCGCTCCGGACCATCGGCGCGTTTCACGCGGCGGCGGACGCCGCGCCAGGTGAAAGTGACCGGCGGATGGTCCGGCAGCAGCGCCACCGTCTCGATCGGCTCCGGCATCGATAGAAGCCGTGCTGGACGCGGCCAATGGTCTGGCCATCCCGCGCCGGCGGGCGGCGCCAATGGCGCGATCTTCTGGACGGAACGCTCCGGCACGTCGCTGGCCACCGGCGCGATGCGATAAAGCTGCTTCTCGCCGACGCGATTGGCGAGGGTGTCGATGAGGTCGGAGACGTCCGCCTCCGGTTCCTCGGTCAGCGAGGAGATCGTCTGCTTCGGTGCGAGGGGCTCGACGAGCGTGGCGGCAAGGGTCATGATCTCGATGCCGAACCCCGGCTCGACGGTCTCAATCCGGTTGCAGAGCAGCCGCGTCAGACGTTTTGCGTCGCGCATCGGCTGCGCCGTTCCGATCCTGATCGCCTCGATACGGTTGTCGACCCGGTGAAACAGCAAATCGAGACGCCTTGCGCCGAGGCCTTTGGCTTCGAGCGCCTCGCAGAGNNTCGATCGGCTCGGCGATCCGCCCCAAGGCCTGATCGAGACGCCGCCCGAGTTGCGGGCCAAAGCGCAGCGTCAAAGGGGCGCGAGGTTTTGCCGCCAACTCCCCGATGCGTTCGAAGCCGAGGACGTGAAGGCTTTCCACCATCTCCCTGGGCAGGCGCAGGGCGGCGATCGGCAGGTCGAGAATTGCCGTCGCGGTTTCGCCGGGCGCAATGACGATCGACGGTCGCGCCAGATAGCGGGCAATGGCATGGGCGCCGCCCCAGCTATCGGCGAGCGCGGCGCGCGCGGCGAATCCGGAGGCGGCGAGTCGCTCGACCATCCCCGCGACCATCGCGCCTTCACCGCCGTGGAGATGAGCGGCGCCGGTCGTGTCGATAACCAATCCATCCGGTGGATCCGCCGCGACGATCGGCGCATAGCGCCGCAACGCCCAGATCGCCAACCGATCGAGCGCCTGCGCGTCGGCCTCCGGCTCCGCGTCCATGACGATGAGGTTGGAGAGCAGCGCCTGCGCCTTGGTCGCGGCCATGCCGACGCGCAAGCCCGCCCGCAGCGCGGCGGCGTCCGCCGCCAGCACCACCCTTCGCCTTCCCTCGCGGCCCACAAGAACCAAGGGCGTTTCAACCGGCGGCGCGGCGTCGTCGAGATTCCTTCTCACTCGATCCGTCGACCAGGTCGGAAGGAAGAGCGAGACGACCCTTGGCATCACAGGACTCCAACTCAAAATCCGCGCTTTCGCCAGCGCGACAGCGGATCAACTCGACATGCCATCGGGCGCGTCCCACGCCGGAAACGGGCAAAGGCGTCGACGGGAGCACGCTGACGCGCCAGCGAGTGACCGAGGCCGTCGGCTGCCCGAAGTCGGCGGCCTCGGTCTGACGACGCCAGCGCCGTATGGCGATGCCGATCGAGCCGGAGCCTTCCGCCGCAAGCTGAAGCCGGCGCGAGGCCGTCATGGAGAGCCGCGCGACTTCGGCGACGACNNGACATAGATCACCCGGTCGGGCGACAGCCCGGCCTGAGCGAGGGCCGGCGCGAAGAGATCCTTGCGGGTGACGCACCAAAGCACCTGGCCGCGCGTCCGGGCGGCAATTCCCGCGGCGAACAGCGCCGCCGCCGCGCCGTCGACCGCGCCATTGCCGCCGCCAGCCACCTCATGCAGGGCGCCGAGCGCCAATCCCCCGTCTGGCAGACGGCGGTCGATCTCCTTGACCCCGAATGACAACACGGGCCGCCGGCGCGCGACACCACCCTCAAGGCGTTGGATACGCTCACGAAGTTCCTCGACGATAGGTGTGGCGACGGACGTGGCCATGTCCCTTTCGGCTCATTAGGCGGATGATGCGTTCTATATTTGTTCGCTTGCGCCGTGGGAGTCAATCGGGGGCTTTTGAGCAGAGGCTCTCGTTCGGCTCTTATCGAGCGGCTGCTCGCTCGGCCTGCGGGGCAACCTCCCTCGGAATCAAAGCTCCGCCCTTACTGGATCTTTCTCTTCGAAATCTCTATTGAATCGGCCGACGCGCCATCCATATACCATCCATACAGATGGTCTGAGAGGTGAGCGCGATGGCCGGAGAAATACACCACTTGCGAGAGAGATCGGGCGAGACCGAGAAAATCACAATCAACGTCGGATTCGTCGACCTTGGCCATATCGATCTGTTGGTGCGCGAGGGCTTCTACTCCAATCGCACCGACTTCATCAGGACGGCGATCCGCAACCAGCTCGCCACCCATGCGGACGCGGTCAAGCAATCGATCGTAAGGCACACCCTCGAACTCGGCTTGCGACGGTACAGCCGCCAAGATTTGGAGACGGTGAAGTCCGCCGGCGATAAGTTGCGCGTCCAGGTCATCGGCCTTGTGACAATCGCCGACGATGTCACGCCAGAACTCGCGCTTTCGACAATCGAGTCGATCACCGTGCTTGGCGCTCTCCAAGCCAGCAAAGCAGTCAAGGCGGCGCTCGCCGATCGCATCCGGTAATCAACCGGGCGCTTTTCCAACGAGGATGAAGGAATGAAAACGGTCTTCAGCGCAGCCATGCGCCGCGCCACGCAGCTCACGCGCGCGCAAAACGTCATCGAGGCGACGCAGGTGATCCGGCGCGCCCTATCGGGGCGAGGTCAAGCCCCTTCGCCGAGCGAACAGTCGAGCGAAAGTCTCCCCTTGCTCGCGCCGCCAACCAACGACGCCGACAGCCCGGATGCATTTGAACAACTCCGGCTGGATGCGGGGATTGCAAGCGGTCGCGCGCGAAACTCTACCGCCGAACAGCGTCCCGCCGCGCGGATGAGGAGGCCGTTGGGAGAAGTTTTGACGCTGTTGCGTCAAGCCAATCTTTCGGGTTTCGGCCACGACCCCGCGTCGTTCGCGAAATCACCCAAAGCGCCGTCGGTTCCAGTTCCGCATGGGGCGGCTTATCTCACTCGCACCTTCTCCTGCGAAGCGGGTTCCCGAGACTATAAGGTCTACGTCCCCAGCCACGCGGAAGGCCGGAGGCTTCCTTTAATTATCATGCTCCACGGCTGCACTCAGAACCCCGACGACTTCGCGGCGGGCACTGGCATGAACCGACTGTCCGAAGAACATGGCTTTATCGTCGCCTATCCGAGGCAACCGATGCACGCCAATCAATCAGCATGTTGGAATTGGTTCAATATCAAGGATCAGATGCGCGACGCGGGGGAACCCAGCATTATCGCCGGGATTACGCGCAATATAATGGCGGAGTTCAACGTCGACGCCACGCGGGTCTATGTGGCGGGTCTTTCAGCCGGGGGCGCCATGGCCGCGATCATGAGCGTCACCTATCCCGAGCTTTACGCCGCGACGGGCATTCATTCGGGCCTCGCTCATGGGTCCGCCACCGACGTGGTTTCAGCATTCGCCGCCATGCGAAGCGGACCGAGTTCAGCGGCATCGGCGGCAAGGAAGACTCGTCGCAAGGGTGCGAATGAACGCGTTCGCACCATAGTTTTTCATGGGGGCTCGGACCAAACAGTGCATCCTTCGAACGCCGAAACGATTCTTGCCGAAGCGCGCGCCGGCCTCGCCCACCCAATACAGGAGACGCAACATGACGGCTCCATCGGAGGTCGCGCCTATACGCGCCGCGTGATCGCCGACGCCAATGGCCTTCCCCACGTCGAACACTGGGCTATCAAGGGGCTGGGACACGCCTGGTCCGGGGGNNGGGGGCAGCCCGGACGGTTCATACACTGATCAGAATGGGCCCGACGCTTCCCGTGAAATGCTGCGGTTCTTTCTGCAAGGCGCCACGCAGCTCGAGGCGAGTTGATCTCGGCGCATCGCACGCGATATCAGCGGGAGGTTGAAGGGCCGCTCTCTCCGCCGCTCTTTTGGCAACCCCTTTTATCATGCAAACCCGTGGCGCGGCAATTTGGGGAATGCGGATGGACGCGAAGAAGAGATTGCAAAGCAAGCGAAATTCTCGTTTCGGGGGCGAGCCCTTTTGAGACCGCTGGTTACTGGGCCGGGTCGATCACGGCGCGTCCTCAACCAAATCGTCCCATGGCGCCCACCCCGCAATAAAGCAGTCCAGCTCTTCACCTGTCCGCGCGTTCCACCAGTCGTCGT
>PLAI01000052.1 GCA_003134075.1 Methylocystaceae bacterium
CCAAAAACAGAGCGCGCTCTTGCCATCGTCAATGAGGCCCGGCACTCTTGGCATGATCTCGTCAAAAGCGACCCACGCAATCCCGTCGCGGTTCAGAATTTAGCCCGCACGGTTCTCGCGCAACTGGGCGCGGGCCTTGGTTTCCAAATCACGTCATCGCCAAAGATGGAGCCGACAATGCCGTCCCTCGCAACATCGGAACAATTGTCCAGTAGCCTCAGACAAATCGACAGGACCGTCGACACCGTCTACCAGAGCATCGACCCGTCCGCGCGAGACGCGTTCAACGACCTCTCGACGAAATTCCTCAACACGCTCGCCATTCGCGCCGACGTCACCCGTCTGGTTCAGTCGGGCCAAAGCGAAGTCTCGCCCCAAGCCTTGCAGCAACTCGCGGGCGACCGAAGCGCCGCGATCCTGGCGAAGGCAAGCGATCTCGCCAAGACGCAAACGGCGGAAGCCCAGGGCGCCGAGCGATTGGCGGAAACCGTTCGCGCCGGTGAGCGCCGAGACGAAGCTCAAACGCGGCTCGACCCGGCGAGCGTCAAAGACCTAACCGAGGAACGCCGCGCGGCGGCGATCACCGAGCGAAGCGCAGCGCAGACCGACCGCGAGGCCACCGCGGCGCGCGAGGCTGCACGCCAGCTCGCCGCCAATCCCGCGCAGACGATTCCGCAAAATCTCGTCAACAACGACCCAACGCTCGAACAGCTCCGCATCGAGCAAGAACGCGTGTTGAAGGAGGTTGAGGCCGAAGCCCAGACTGAACGCCAAACGCATCGTCAGAAAATGCGATAAGAACGCACGTAGATGGTCACATCCAGCAAAACATTGAGCGTCCCCGCACTCGGCGTTGTTCAAGCGCGCGGCGGAAGCGCGTCTTGGGAGTTGGAAATTCCCCCGCGGCGGCCTCATGCATCGCCGAAACGCTCCGGGAACAGTACTGAGGCGCCGTCCATCGCGCCGGTTTCACGATAGGCCATGGGCTCAGCGTCGGAATCCAGCAGTCTGCCATCAATGACCTTTCCCAGCACGAGAATGTGGTCGCCGGCCAAATGTTCGCCCACCACTTCGCATTCGAACCAAGCCAGGGCGTCACGCAGTAATGGCGTATCAGCGCGGCCTGGCGTCCATTCAGTCGCGGCCAGTTTTTCGGCGTGGGCGGGTCGACCGAAATGGGCGGCCAGCTCCGTCTGGCTCTTCTTCAGCACGTTGACGCTGAAGGCGCCGCTTTGCTTCAGCAGGCCATAAGACGAATGTCGCGGGTTGATGCTCAAGGCCAGCAGCAAGGGATCGAAAGAGATTTGCATCACCCAAGCTGCGGTGAAAGCATTGCG
Source organism: Methylocystaceae bacterium (assembly GCA_003134075.1). Lineage (GTDB taxonomy): Bacteria > Pseudomonadota > Alphaproteobacteria > Rhizobiales > Beijerinckiaceae > Methylocystis. The sequence continues at coordinate 1,338 of PLAI01000052.1, forward strand.
CGTCTCCCCATGGGCCACGCCGACCACGTAAACGCCTTGCGTCAGGCGCTGAAACAACGCGGCAATGGAATTGCTCATGCTTTTTCCCTTGTAACTTGAATGCTGCCGACTCTGGCATAGTAGCCGGTGCGGTGGCTGGTGGAAGACCGAAGCCCCTCTGGGACGCCAAGCCCGCAGGTGAGCAAGGGTCTTCGCCAGCCGTTCCATCGAACCCGAACAGTCGCTTGGGCCGCCAGCGAAGCCCGCTTGCGCAAGGACGGGACAGGATGGACGCCACCGCTCTCATCGTCGGCATTGACGTTTCGAAAAGTCAGTTGGATGTGCATGTTCGCGGCTCTGGCGAGAGTTTCGTCGTAGCGCGCGACGCCGAAGGATTGGCCGCGCTGATCGAGCGCCTTCGTCCGCTCGAGCCGCGAGCCATCGGCCTGGAGGCGACCGGAGGCTTCGAAACCTTCGTCGCCGCCGGCCTGTCCAGCGCCGGACTGCCGGTCGTCGTGGTCAATCCGGCGCAGGTGCGCGCCTTCGCCAACGCGCTCGGCAAAAGGGCCAAGACCGATCCGATCGACGCCACGGTGATCGCCCATTTCGTCGAGGCCACCGCCCCGGAAATCCGGCCCTTGCGCGACGAGGAAACGCGGCTTCTTGCCGATCTTGTCGCCAGAAGACGCCAAATCGTGGCGATGATCGTCGCCGAGCGACAACGCGAGAAACACGCGCCGCCGCGCGTCAAAAAGAGCATTCTCCGCCTTCTGAAAGCCCTCCAGCGCGAACTCGACAGTCTTGATGGCGACATCGACGAGAGCGTCAAAGGCTCGCCGGTCTGGCGCGAGAAAGAAGACCTGCTCGCCTCCGTGCCGGGAATCGGAACTACCATCGCGCGCACCGCGCTGTTCATGGGAGCCATGGCCGCCGCGCGATACAATCCAGCCCTCAAAGCCTTCCGCGACAAACTCGTCGCCGCCGGCAAGCCAAAGCTCGTCGCGATCATCGCAACGGCGCGCAAGCTGCTCGTCATCCTCAACGCAATCGTCAGAGACAAAAAGCCGTGGGCCGATCAAACCGCTTGACCGCCAAGACAGTCGCTCACCTGTCGGGTTTTGGCCGATCCAATCGCGTTCGAGAATCTGTCGTGAATCGGCCCGTAGTGGCGATCCTTCCGCATTGCAGCATATCGCGATTTTAATATGCCGAAAGGCGGTGGGGCCTCGTACCGATTTTTACGCCCACAGTTTTGGTGATGACCGCAATCCTTTCGTCGCCTGAACCCGCCGTCACCTCCGCGAACAGATCACGCGACTTGATCAAGATCGCCTCCAGCCAATGATCGGCGTCCATGCGTCTTTCAAGCCGGAACAGAAATTTCTCAAGGCTCATCGGGAGTATCCGCGGGCGGCTCGGGAAGATTCGCTTTCCACAAAATAATTGCGGCCCTTCTCGCCTCGGAGAGCAAATAGACGCCGCGCTCGACCCTGACGAACCAACCGTAGACGTTGTGGAGCAAAATTTTCGGCGCGTCTGGTATGGCGCCCTTTAGGTCGCGAGGCCGCGCTGGCGCGCGCGCTAATGCCGCCGCACATTCCAGCGACCGCTGACGGTATCGGCGCCCGCTTTGCGCCGATACCGTTGAAAAAGTCGGCGATTGATTGCTGGAGGGGCGGCGCTGTGATTCACTGCCTTTGGTGATTTGGCGGGGGATGCGGCGATGATGGGCGTTCGGGCGACGTCGGCCAGATTGTGCTATGATTTCTGCCTCGATGAGCATGTCCCTTCCGATCACCTGTTGCGAAGGATTGATCTGCATCTCGTCCTCGACCAGGTCCGACAGGCGCTGAAGCCATTCTACAGCAGCGCCGGATGCCCCTCGATTGATCCGGAGCTGATGATCCGCATGTTGATCGTCGGCTATTGCATGGGCATTCGATCCGAGCGCCGACTGTGCGAGGAAGTTCATCTCAATCTGGCGTATCGCTGGTTTTGTCGGCTCGGTTTGGATGGCGAAGTTCCAGACCACTCGACCTTTTCCAAGAACCGTCACGGACGCTTTCGTGAGAGCGACATCCTTCGCCATTTGTTCGAAACCGTTGTCGAGCGCTGTATCGACGAAGGCCTGGTTGGAGCCGATGGGTTCGCCGTCGACGCTAGCCTGATTTGTATAAGTTTTGACTTAATCTGACGGACGGTGTTTTCCTCCACGCATGTGAGCCGTGGCGGCGGCGGAGCTGGTCGGGGTAATGCAGCCCCCGCCACGGCGGCTCCAGGGGATACCGACATGACCAAGGATCAGAAAATCATCCGCGCCAAGGCGGGCCTGCTCGAACTGGCCAAGCAGCTCGGCAACGTCAGCCAGGCTTGCAAGATCATGGGTTACAGCCGCGACAGCTTCTATCGCTTCAAGGACCTTTACGACAAAGGCGGCGAACTGGCCCTGCAGGAGATGACGCGGCGCAAGCCGTTGTTGAAGAACCGGGTCGCGCCCGACGTTGAGGCGGCGGTGGTCGCCATGGCGATCGAGCAGCCGGCCTGGGGTCAGACGCGGGTCGCCAACGAACTGGCCAAGAAGGGCGTCAGCGTGTCACCCTTCGGCGTGCGCTCGATCTGGCTGCGCCACGACCTTTCCACCATGAAGCATCGGCTGAAGGCGCTCGAAGCCAAAATGGCGCAGGAACGGTTGATCCTCACCGAGGCGCAGGTGGCCGCCCTGGAAAAGGCCAAGGCCGACAAGGAGGCGCATGGCGAGTTCGTTTCCGAATGCCCCGGCTATTGCGGCGCGCAGGACACCTTTTACGTCGGGACGCTGAAAGGCGTCGGCCGCGTCTACCAGCAGACGTTCGTCGACACCTACGCCAAGGTCGGCTTCGCCAAGCTCTATGACCGCAAGACGCCGATCACCGCCGCCGATTTACTGAACGACCGGGTGATCCCCTTCTACGAGGAGCACGGCATCCCGCTGCAACGCGTGCTCACCGATCGCGGAACCGAATATTGCGGTAATCCCGAGCGGCATGAATACGAACTCTATCTCGCCGTCGAGGACATCGATCACACCAGAACCAAGGCCAGGAGTCCGCAGACCAACGGCATCGTCGAGCGCTTCCACAAAACCATGCTCGACGAGTTCTATCGCATCGCCTTCCGCAAAAAGGTCTATGCGACGATCGACGAGTTGCAGGCCGATCTCGACGCCTGGATGACAGAGTTCAACGAAAGCCGCTTGCGCCAGGGGAAGTGGTTCTTCGGCAAGACGCCGATGCAAACATTCATTGACGCCCTGCCGCTCGCGCGCGAAAAATCAGGTCAGCTTCAAGCCGGCGAGGAAAGCCACGCCGCCTGAAGCGACAACGGCCAGCTCACGCCGTCTGTCAGATTGAGTATCAACTTGTACACCTGATTGCCGCCGACGCCAACAAACAGCGCTCAGTCCGGAGCGGCGAATGGAAGCTGGATGAGGTCAAGGACCAGCCTTGCCGAGCCGCACGCGAATATCTCGCCACGCTGGACGACGCCGCTTTCGGCGCGGCGTCTCCCGTAACGCCGAAATTCATCTCACCATCCGATCCAGCAGCCCAATGGACGGGAGCGCACAAGGGTCACGCCTTTTTCGCTTACGCCACCAACTATCTGATCGACACCGACCATGGAGTGATTGTCGATGTCGAAGCTACGCGCGCCATTCGTCAGGCCGAGGTCGGCGCGCCGCGCACCATGCTCGAGCGGACGGAAGATCGCTTCAGTCTGAAGCCGGAGTATCTGACCGCCGACAGCGCCTACGGTTCGGCCGAGAACTTGGCTTGGCTCGTCAAACAGAAGAAAATCACGCCGCACATTCCCGTCTTCGACAAGTCCGCTCGAACGGATGGAACATTTTCACGCGCCGAGTTCACTTTCGATCCCGAAGGGGACCGATATACCTGCCCGGCCGGCAAGGAGCTGGTTCAGTTTAGACGCACCTATGCGACCCCACGGACCGGCGTCACGGCCGAAGGCACGCGCCTCTATCGCGCGAGCAAGAAGGATTGCGACGCATGCGAACTCAACGCGCGCTGCTGCCCGAATGTGGCCGCCCGCAAAATTCCGCGTGATCTGCATGAAGACGCCCGGGATGTCGCCCGGGCTCTCGCCACGACGCCGGAATATGAAGCGGCTTGTCGCCGCCGAAAGAAAGTCGAGATGCTGTTCGCCCATCTCAAGCGTATCCTCCGCCTTGGACGCTTGCGGCTGCGAGGACCATGCGGCGCAAAGGACGAATTCCACCTTGCTGCAACCGCGCAGAATTTGCGACGGCTCGCGAGATTGAGACCCACCAATGCGGCGATGGGGGCGGCGGCGGCATGAAATAAGCCAAAGCGGCTCTCGGGCCGAAAAACCTTCCGCCCTCAGCTTCCGAAAAACGCGTTTGCCCAACCGGGCGGCGCTTCGCAACGGAGTTTTTCAACGGTATCCGCCCATTGCGGCCGCTCATCATACATGTTGCATGATCAAAAGCAGACGCCGCGTCAGGCAACTGCCGGGCAGGTCTTGTCCCCGCAAATTGTGATGATCTTTGAGCCGAGCAATGCGGCCGTTCTCCCGGCTCGATAAGGAATTGCAAATGCAGTCGGCTGTACCGGCCGATTCATCAATCAGGCCCGAAGGCGAGGCACGACAGCAGGGCGAAGATCGACTTCAATAACAGTGCAGTCACTCCGCCTCTGCGACCACCGGAGCGACGGCACGAAGCATGGTGCCACATGGAGGGCTTGCCTCAGGTTCGTCCTCCCAGCATAGCGGTTGATAGGCGCATGCCTGACAGCACAAATAATCGTCGAACAGCGCGATATGGCACTGATTGTGGCGGCGGTCATGGATACCCCGATGCGCGCAGTGATGCGGGCTTCCGTTGGCGTAGTACGCCCTCGGCGACACACTCTGGTGCAGTATCGGCGCGGGGCCGAACTGCGTGCGTTCCTGCTCGCATTGACCCCATTCGTGACCGATGCAGCCGGCAACGCGCGGAGCGGCTAGAAGGAAATGTGGGAGCGATCCGGTTACGACGATGAATTCATCCGGAGCCTTCGCAATGCTTCGCGCATAGCGAATCCCCGCAAGATCACTCCCTAATGCGAGTCCGATGACGGAACCACGCACCGGGATCGACGGAAAGCCGGGAAACTCTTCGATCGAGGCCGCAATCACGGGACTGCGGAGCACCTGCCCGATGTCGCGCAACAGGGCGTCCGATGCCGCATCCACCTCAACGAGATGTTGCGACAAGGCATCGGAGCCGTTTGGGACCCAGATGGGAGCCCGGGTATCGTCTCGCACCGTCAGCAAAACACCGTCGGAACGTTGCACGATGGCGACCGGAAAGACTTCAAGACGGGGAACGGCCGGAAAGGCGACTCGCGAGCCGGTTGAATGCCGGGCAACCCAAAGTGAGCGAAACACGTGCCGGATCGCTTGCGCATTCAAATAGGTTGGAAGCTCGGTTGGCCGAAGCAGCTCCGGCGGCGCGCCGACAATGGTCTGATAGGAGAGGTGGTCGAATATCTGGTCGGACTGCTCGACGAAATTCTGGATCCGGAAGGTGAGGATGCTATCGGGATTCACCGTCACAGCGTCGAGAAATGCGTTCTTTGTATCCGTGAAGATAACCAGCCATTGCCCGGACGAAATGGCCACGCGCGGCACGAACGTTCCGCTCTGCGCGTGGAGACGGATCGCGTAGTCACGCAGCGTTCCGATCCACTCCGTCCATTGCGCGGTTGTTGCCCGCGCCGCGGGTTGCCGGAGCTTGATGTGGTCCAGTGTCTCGGCGATCAATTGCGACGGCGACTTCTCTGCATTCTCGCTGGCGACGGCGGAGACAAACGGCTTCTCCCAGGCCTTGGCCTCGAAGATCAGGGCGGGCTTGCGCAGGTCGAGGTGAACGCCGAGGTAATCGAGGAACAGCGTCTGCTCGGCCTTGACGCGTGCTTCCTCGGCGACGGCCTGCGCCAAATTCCATCCGAGGCCGGGCAACAGCTCATTGAAGAAGTATTTGCGGACGTTGTGCTCAAGGATGCCGCCGGCCTCGTCTCCCTCGAAGTCCGAGGGCCGCGTCAGCGCTTCATGGCGCTTCATCTCCATGATCAGCTCAGCGACTTTTCTTTTGAAGTCTGCCTTCGCGCGGTCGCTCATTGCAGCAATTCCGGCAGGCGGTAAAGCAGCTTCCGTGCTGCCGGCCAGCCGGCTTCAAGAAACACGTCCAGACACCGGACCAGCGTCGTGCGCCGCGCCGCGTCCTCGAACAGATCGCGATGGTCCGCGAGAAATACGCCGAACATTTTGACGACCTGATCCACACCCAGGTTCTCGAATTGATACCCCTGCGCGCGTCCCGCGCCCAGAAGCGTCTTAGCGACGAGATCGAAGACCAGCGCAGATTCGGCTTCCATCAGAAAGTCAAGCAGGTCCAGAAGATGATGCAGCGTATCCGGGGTCCCGACCTCGGCGATGCGCTCCAGGATGGGCAAAACGTCCAAAAGAAACGCACGCTTGCTTTCGCGTGAGGCAAGTCCCCCATCATCCTCGCGATTGCCATTCCGGAATGCGCCCGAGGAAAAATAGAACTGATTCATCAGATGCCCCAGCAGACGTGCTGCCGTGGCGAGCGTGGCCTGATCGATCTTCCCTTCCGAAGGTGGATGAAGTTGAAAATGAGGGCGAAGGATATCCGCGGTCGCGCTAGACACACGCTCTGCAAATTCATGAGCCCGACGGCGGACATCGCGTTCCCGGCGATCGTCGGTTTCGTATCCGGCGATCACCGCTCCCCGGAGGGAGGCTACGGCATGATCCAGCTCCTTGTGGTGTTCGACCATGGAGCCAAGCCAGTGGGAAAGGAGGTCCAATGCCGTCCGCTGGCCATGTGAAATCCATAGGATGCCAAGAAGCTGGCCGATTTGCTCACCGACCTCGTCCGAGGGGTATTTGAAAGCACCGCGCGCGTGGAGCCGGACGACCAGCGTTTCGACGCGCTCCGGATCGCTGTGAAGCAGCCTGCCGAGGACGCTGTTCGCAAAAGACCCCAGTACAGCCCCATTCTCTTCGTTCTCGACGACCGCGCTTGCCAGCTCCCACATCAGGGAGCGGTCCGACAGCCACAGGGCGTTGATCCAGCTTGCCGCCGCCATGCGCACCGCCGGATGTGCGTCGGCGAGCAGGCGCGTGATCGTCGGCTTTAGCGTGGCCGCCGCTTCGGATGTCGCCCGGGCAAGCGTCAGCGCCGCGTGGGCGGCGGAGACACGCGCGGCTGGGGAGCCCCAGGAGGGCGATTTCGCGAACCTCTCTTCGATTTCCGGATAGAGTTCGGGATGGGACTCCTGTGAGAACCGCTCGACAACCGGGACAAGCCGACGGATGAGATCGGGCGCACGCGCGAGCGGCGTCTACAACCGCGATGTAATGGCTTCGAGCCCTTCCGCGCCGATCCCGACAGCGTGGTGGATGACAAGCGGGGCGCCGCCACGCGGACGATCGATACCGTCGAGGTAAGCCACGAGCTGCGATACGGCCTCTGCCACCGACTTGAGGGGACGCTCGCCGGCATTTTCGGAGTAAGCTTCCTTGAAGGCCTTCGCCTCGGCTAGGATCGCAGCGTTGGACGGCTCCTTTACGTCAACTTTCTGGTTTTCGAGCCACCAGTATTCCTCGGCAGGCCCAGAGCCGAACGAAAAGCTGACCAGTCGGTCGTTCGCGCGCGCACCGCGCGAAGCGTCTTCATTCTTCGTCACGAATGCGCGGGCGGGGTCGGTCGAGAGCAGGTCCGGCCCGATCCGCGTGAACAGCCGCGTCAGCAGGCGCGAGCGGAACGTCTCGGGCTCGTTCGCACCGGAAAAGTCGAACGCCAACGCCTCCGACTCGAACGCGCGCCGTTCCGCCACTGAGACCAGCGGATATGCCGCGCCGATCAGGTCCACGGCGTCCTTACGCGTATCGTCCGCCCATAGGAACGGAAACCGCGTCACGACGGGCCACAAGGGCGCCCCGAGCACCCGGGCGCGCTCGGCTGCCACCATAAACAGCCTGGCCCAGACAAGCCCCATTCGGTTCTCGCGCACGATGATACCAGCCGTGCGAGTGGCATCGGCGGGGGAAGCTTCGCGCAGCCATCGGGTGAATTCCGCAGTGATCTGGACGGCGTTGTCACCATGGGGATCGTTGGGATTGGCCGCCCAGATGAAACTGCCGTCCTCCTGAAGCAGGATCGTCTGCGCGCCGGCGGTGATCCTTTCGGGCACCGCGCCTTCCCGGGCAGGGTGCTCCCTTGCGATGAAGCCCTCGATCGCGGCGACATAGGCCTGCGTGGCAAGGTCGGGCTCAGCCTTGAGGAACGCCGGGAAGAACTCCTTGAGGCTCCAGTGCGCCATCTCGAAATCCTGGCGCTGGTTGCTCCGCATCGGGAGAATGCGGCTCAGGCCCATGCTAGTTTGGGTTTGTTCGGGGAGTGCCCCGGCAAAGATCCAGCGGTAGATATCGACCAGAAAGTCCGGCGCCACGGAAAGGATTGGCTTCAGCTTGCGCGTGAGCCAGGGGAGGTCCTCATGGCGATGCGCATCGAAGCGTTCCGGCGCGAACAGCGCGGTCAGCAGCGCACGCGACGCCGCGAGGTCGCTCCCCATGGTGTCCGCGACAAATCCGATCGCGGCCGGCGCCAGACTGTTGGCATCCTGAGTAGAAAGCACGTGCCGCAGAAGAGCCCGCGCCGCCTGTCCGAGCAAGGCAGTGTGCGCTGCGCCCTGCGGGCGTTCGACCAGGACGGCAAGGAGCGTCCGAAGCGGCCAGGCGAC
>PLAI01000189.1 GCA_003134075.1 Methylocystaceae bacterium
GGCCTTGGTTCGCATGAAAGGGCTCGACGCAATCGCCTAACTATTTTGCTGCTTTTCCTTTCCTGATCAGCTTACGCGCTCTTGGCGGTCATCTCGGCCAATTCGCGGGCGCGTCTCGCGGCGCTGCGCGCGGCATTCGTGTCGAGTTGAGCTTTCGCCATTTCTTGGGCTCGGTCGTCGACAACCTCCTCGCTTGGCGAGCCGTCGAGATGGACGCGGACGGAATCGCGGAGAACGGCGCGGCAATGGTCGTTGCGGCTTTTCCATACGTGAAACACGCCGCGCGTATAGCCGAGACTCCAGCCAAGGGCAGCGGCGACTTGAGACAAGACGGGACTGGCCAGCGGCTTAATGGTTTTTGGGTCGTTGAAAATCGCAGGCCATCAGGCTCTCAAGACCTCGATTGCCGTCCGCGCTTCTTTGACCCCGCGTAATCTGTCCGCTTGGTATGGCGACTTTTCTTAGCCGCTCGGCGCGGGTGATGGCTGAGCGATGGGCATGGGCATTTCGGGCATTGGTTCAGATTAGCTCTTCATGCGGTTACGTGGCAGCATCTTATGCGCGGCGCCCGTTGCGCGAAAGCTGCGCGCGCGGCTAATAATTCAAGGGTATTGAATCCGGCGCCCTGCCCTAGCGGGCAGATAGCCAGTTTGCCACCGTAAGCCGTTCGAGCGCGGCGAAATATGCCACGTTCGGGTCTCTGCCTGATTTCGGCGCCTTCATGAGGTCGGTCATGAACTCGACGAGCACCGAGCCGATGGCGTGGATAGCTTCATGCCTGTCGAGGCCCTCGTCCATGAGGCGTTGAGCCGTGCGTCGAGCGGGCGTCTCGTCTCCGAGGGCTATTTGGGTCTCGACGATTGCATGCATCGCGGCGTGCATCGCGGCGTTCGGCAGTCGAATACGCGCGCTCCCGTGATAGTCCCGCGCAAGGGCAATGCGCTCTTGCTCATCCAACGCGAGCCACTCCTCACAGTCGGGCGCGTCAAGGGGATCGTAATGCTGCATATCGACGGCTCGCCTCCGTGTTGTGAAACCGCATCGGTTGGGGCTCATGTACCACGCTTTCGGCGAACGACGCGGAGCAACCCATAGACCAGAAGAAAGACGGCGACAAACCAGAGACCGGCAAGAGCGAGGTCTGGAAGCTCGCTTGTGATCGAGGGACGGAGTAGAAACACCGAAAAATTCGCGCAGCCGGCAACAATCACAGCCAAGAGCGCGTCATATTTCATGATGGTCTTCCGAGTTGGCGCAGATGCTGCAGCAAATTGAATCTCGCCAAATCATACAAACCACACGCTGGCTCTGGTGCGAGCCGGGGCGGAAATTTTGGACAAGGCGGGTGAGTGAATCGACGGGTTTTTCTCTGCTCGGCTTTGCACACCCTAAGCGGCGCAGCAGACCGCCTCCGGGCGCCCTTCTCAGACAACGGTCGGCACTTTCATGCCGGCTAGGTTCTACCGAGACATTGACAAATTGCCAATTCCAGCAATTTGACGCTCGCTCCATTCCGGCGTGGCCGACACCAAGTTATTGAGAATGTGATAAATGAAGGAAGCGGCGACCACGGTAGAAATAAGCGTAATAATTGCGATCATACCCGCGATCCTGACGAAGTTACCCGTATCTTGAGACCTATGCACCTGACATCCCTCAAATGCTGCTTTCACACCGCGCCGAATTCGAAATATTGGGTGAGTTGGCTCGATTGCACGATACGAAGATCGTGCGGCACATCAGCGCGCCAATGCTACGGCCCGTCATTATGTGGGCGAAGAGATTGACGAGAACCGAATGGAACCAAATTTATAAAGCGTCACCCGCGTCACTCGGGGTTGATCGGAGGGATTTCGATATGGTCGTAAGCTTCGCAGGCGAGTTGCGGGCGTTGCGAAAACATCGGCCCCGCGGCAATTGCAGGCGTGCGCCGCGATGTCGCGACTCGATGTCGGGTTCGGGTGCGGCCGGCGATGCGCGTCGGCGTGCGACTTGTGCTTGCCATCTGGCGCGCAATACTTGATCTGTTTTTCTGGATATCAAGGCGGTAATACATCGTATTTATGTCGTTATCATTCTTTAATAGCGACGCTTGTAATTCCAGCGGCTGCGACTTAGATATAGTAAATCGAGTTTTTGGCTGAACGGCTTTGCAATGGTGCCAGATTCTGGCGTTTTAGCACACGACTTCCTCTCCTGAATATCAGGGCTGTTCAGTTCTCAATACTGTCGCGCAATCTTGAGGAGCTGGTTGATGTCGAGCCCGGCGCGCCATCTGGCGTTTTTGATGTTTTTGTGCGGGCCGGCGCGAAGCAGATTGTAGGCGANNCGTCGCGCACGTAATGGCTGCCGTTCTCGATGCGCCAGTGCCCGCGGATCCACGCGTTCCACTGCTCTGGCGAAAATCCCGACGCCGAGGAGACCCAGAAGACGGTCTCGCAACCGCGTTTCCAAAGTCCGGTCGCGGGATTGCACCGATAGATCGTGCGCTGCAAGCGCAGCACGGTTTTGATGAGCTTCTCCCATGGCGTGCGCGAAAACCACGCCTTGGCGTCGAAGACTTCCAGCTCTCGCGCTTCAAAGCGATTGCGGCCCTTGGTCTCGCTTCTCGCGCAGCCGCGCGGCTTGCGCCCAGCCGATCCGAGCGCGAGCCTTGGACGCAGGCGCGGCTGGTTGTTCTTCACTTGCGTCAGCAGATGATTGTCCGAGGCGATCACGCGCTCGAACGATTTTTTTGACAGTGTTCCGCGTCGAGCGTGAACAGGCAGCCCCTCAGTCCGAGAACCTCGATCAGCTCCGGCGCGGCCGGGATTTCATTGCTCTTTTCCGCCACCATCAGATGCGCCAGCACGATCTGGTCGGCGTGCCGCAACGCCGACATCATATG